>NZ_WKFH01000003.1:1100000-1435000 GCF_014884385.1 Phycobacter azelaicus
CCCAAAAATCAGTGAAAATAGAAAATCTTTAATTACCAAATACAATCAATAACTTAACGATATTTCACTCGAATAAGATGGGAAACATACTGCCGTGGACTGCAGGAATCGGACCGTTCAACGACACGACTCGGAAGAATCCCCGCGAGTCACAATTCGCGCTGCAGGAACACTCTCGATTTCCGCCTTCTGAACCAGCTTTGTCAGATGATAGGCCCCTTTCTGAAGGGCCCCACAAACGAACAAAGCCCAACGACTCCGCCGGGCTTTGAACTTTCACCAAACAGCATGACGCAGTCGGTCAGGCTTTGGCCGCCGTGACGATGAACTCCACCAGGTACTCAGGTGTGGCAAGCTTTGCCTCTCCGCAGGCGCGGGCAGGCGTGTGGCCCTCGGGCACCCATGCATCCCAGACCTCGTTCATCTCGGCAAAGTCTTTCATGTCCGCAAGCCAGATCACCGTCTGGAGGATCCGGGTCTTGTCACTGCCGACCTCAGCCAGAAGCGCATCGATCTTTTCAAGGCAATCTTTGGTCTGCTGGGCAACGCTTGCACCTGCGGTGCCCACCTGACCGGCAAGATAGATGGTGTCACCGTGGGTGACGATCTGGCTCATACGGGGGCCGGTGTGTTTGCGGGTGATCTCACTCATGGTTTTATATCCCTGTCTGTGAAAGTGATCTGAGCCTGCGGCCAGTCAGCGCTCAAAACGCTGCGGACTGACGGCAGATGTTATGGCTTCACCGATAGCGGGCTGAGCGCCCTTGCACAATGCCGCAGTCATGGCCGCAAGCGCGGGGGCTGTTTGCACTCCGTAGCCGCCCTGCCCTGCCAGCCAGAAAAAGCCGTCGGCACGCGTGTCAAAGCCCACAACCGGAGTGCGATCAGGGGCGAAACTGCGCAGGCCGGCCCATGAAGCCTCGACCCGTGTCACTGGGACCGTGACCGCCTGCTCGTAGCGATGCAGCCCCTCGGCCAGAACCATATCGTCGGCCCAGGCGTCATGCGGATCCACCGGGTCTTCGTCGGCGGGGGACACCATCAGTTTGCCCGCTTCGGGCTTGGCGTACCAGGCTTCGGAGGCCGAAGCGAAAAGGGGCCAGCGTGATGGGTCCTGCCCGTCTGGTGCAGGCAGAATCGCGGCAGAGCGGCGCAAGGGACAGACCTCAATCGCTGTGGCACCTGCCATCTTTGCGAGGCCAGACGCCCAAGCTCCGGCCGCGTTGATCACAATGGGTGCCGAATAGAGCGCTTCGCCCACCGTTACCTCCCAAACGCCTGAGCGACGGGTCAGGTTCCCCACGCGTGCCGCAGTCTTGACCTGCCCCCCTTGGCGCTTCAGCGCTGTGGCATAGCCTGACAGCATTCGATCAACGTCGATATCCTGCGCGTCCCATTCAATCACGGCCCCCATGATACGTTCGGGGCGCAGGATCGGGACCAATTCCACCGCCTGCTGAGCCGTCAGTCGTTCCAGCCCGGTGGCGCCCTTGGCGTAGTCTTCCAGGGCGGCCAGTTCGCTCTCATCTGCCACCAGCATTTCGCCGCGCGGGGACAGAAGCGAGCGGTCCGAGATCCCCTCGGGCGCCTCCAGCACCGGGGCCGAGGCGGCATTCAGCGCCCGCAGGGTTTCGTTGCCGTAGTTGCGAATGAAGATCGCAGCCGAGCGTCCCGTGGCGTGATAGCCAATCTGCGGCTCCGCCTCGAGCACCAGCACCGACATGTCGCGCGCGAGTTCCGCAGCGGCAGAGATTCCGGCTATGCCGCCGCCAATCACGATGACATCAAAGCTCTTCACGCGCCCTCCTGAAACCCCGTCAGGGTTCGGGTCAAGTTTTCACCCAGGGAATCGGAGAGATAGCCACCCTCCTGCACGAAGAGGACCGGCAGGCCCGTCGCCGCGATGGCCGCGCCAATGCGAGCGAAGCCCTCTTTGGTGACGGCCAGCCCTTCGAAGGGATCGTCGATCGAGGCATCAAGGCCCAGCGCAACAACCAGCACATCGGTGCCAAAGCTCTTGACGCGCTGCAGGGCGGTGTCCAGCGTCTTGAGGTAGTCGTCGTCCCCGGTGCCACGCTGCAGAGGCAGGTTCAGATTATAGCCGAGGCCGCGCCCCTCGCCGCGCTCCTGCGCGTGCCCCCAGAAGAAGGGATAGAACCGCGCCGGGTCGGCATGGATCGAGACGGTCAGCACATCGTCGCGGTCATAGAAGATGCCCTGGGTGCCGTTGCCGTGATGCACATCCACATCGAGGATCGCCGGGCGCAGACCGGCGGCACGCAGACGTTCGGCCGCGATGCCGGAGTTGTTGAGGAAGCAAAAGCCCCCCGCCAGATCGCCGAATGCATGGTGCCCCGGCGGGCGCGACAGGACATAGGCCGCGCGCTCCCCGTCCCGGATCAGGTCCGCGCCGGTCACGGCAGATTGGGCCGACCAATAGGCGGCCTCCCATGTGCCTTCTGCAATGGGGCAAGCCGTGTCTGCCTGATGAAACCCCGCCTGCCCCACCGCGGATTTCGGATAGCCATCGGTGCGGCGCGCGGGATGGATGTTGGGGATCACCTCTTCGCCCGCGCCGGGGATGCGCTGCCAGCGGGTGTAGATGGTCTCAAGAAAGGTAAGGTATTCCGCCGAATGCAGCGCTGCTATGGGGCCAAGGCCTGCATCTTTGGGCGCCTCAAAGCTACAACCTGCCGCAACCGCACCCGCATGCAGGACCTCGATCCGTTTCGGCTGTTCTGGGTTGGGCAGAATGGCGCCATTGGCCATGAAATGCTTGGGGTCGTGGTTCCACTGACGCTCGTCGAATATGGCTTTCATCGCTCTCCTCTCAGGGCCGCGCATCCGGCCTCATCCAATTTCATTTCCGTCTCAGTGATGACCGGGGCAAAGCCCAGCCGCTCGTAGAACCTGCGCGAATCCTCGCTGATGTCATAGACGTTGAGCTTGAGGAACTTCGCCTGCCACCGGCGCCGACCTTCTTCGAGCACAGCCGTCAGCAGGCGCTGGCCCAGCTTTTGCCCGCGCATGTCCTCGCTCACCCATAGGTCAGACACATAGACCCCCGCTGCTCCGCGCATGGTGGAAAACAGCGGCGTGAAAACGCTCACCCCGACCATGCGCGCCGCCGAAGGCGGCCCGTCTTCGGCCAGGATGGCACCAAAGATTGGATCATCCCCAAAGCCCGCACGCAAAAGATCCGCTTCGGTGCCATGGTGCGTATCGCCAAGGTCTGCCGAAAGATGCTCCAACGCCTTTTGCAGCGCAGGCACATCTTCGGCGGTGGCATTGCGAAACCGGACCTCCATCAGATCGCCGTCCGGTCCGCGCCTTTCAGATCCAGCATCAGGCGCGCCTCATCCGGGCTGGCGACCTCGCGGCCCAGGTCCTCGACGATACGGCGGATCTTGCTCACCTGTTCGGCGTTGGTCTTGGCCAGTTGCCCGCGCGAGATCATCAGGCTGTCCTCCAGCCCCACGCGCACATGCCCGCCCATGGCCGCGCCCATTGTGATCAATGGCATCTGGTGACGCCCTGCCGCCAGCACCGAGAACATGTAGCTGTCGCCAAACAGCTTGTCAGCGATCAGTTTCATATGGGTGAGGTTCTCCGGGTCTGGTCCAATTCCGCCCAGGACACCAAAGACGAACTGGATGAACAAGGGCGCCCGTACCAGCCCCCGATCCACAAAATGCTTCAGCATGTAAAGGTGGCTGACATCATAGCATTCGAACTCAAACCGCGCGCCGCGCTGCTGTCCGAGCTCGGTCAGGATCTGCGCCATGTCGCGCGGGGTGTTCTTGAAGACCAGATCGTCAGAGTTTTCCAGAAACGGCTTTTCCCAGTCGTGCTTCCACTCGGTGATCCGCTCCGCCGCGGGATAGAGCGCGAAGTTCATCGTGCCCATATTGAGGCTGCACATTTCCGGCTCGGCCATCTTGGGCGCTGCCAGACGATCCTCCAGCGTCATCACCGCGCTGCCCCCGGTCGAGATGTTCAGCACCGCATCGCTCGCCTGCTTGATGCGCGGCAGAAAAGCCTTGAAGTGGTCACTGCTGGCCGAAGGCTGGCCGGTTTCGGGATCACGCGCATGCAGATGCAGGATCGCCGCCCCCGCTTCGGCGGCGCCCAGCGCATGCTCGGTGATCTCATCCGCCGTCACCGGCAGATAGGGCGACATCGACGGCGTATGGATCGAGCCGGTGATGGCGCAGGTGATCAGGATCTTGGACATGTCTTAACCGGCTTTCAGTGCGGGGTGTATTTCGTCGGTGAGTTGAACAAGCGAGGCATCAAGCCCTTCGATGATCTCATCCAGATGGGTGTCACTCACGATCAAGGGTGGGCAGACAAGGATATGGTCCCCTTCCACCCCGTCGCGGGTGCGGCGCGAGTAGACGATCAGCCCCTTGTCATAAGCGATGTCCACAAAGCGTTGATAGGCGTTCATCGCCTTGGGCAAAGGCGCCTTTGTGGTGCGATCCGACATGAACTCAAAGGCGGTCAACAACCCCTTGCCGCGCACGTCGCCAAGGATCTCATGCTTCTGCATCAGACCGTGTAGGCGTGCGATCAGCTTGTCGCCCATCTCTGCCGCGTTTTGGCATAGACCCTGCGCCTCGATCTCTTCCACCACGGCCAGCCCCGCCGCGCAGGCCAGAGGGTTCCCGGCATAGGTGAAGCCATGGGCAAAACCGCCCGCATCCAGCACCGGATCGACCAGCCGTTCATCGGCGATCATCGCCCCCAGCGGCACGTAGCCAGAGCCGATCCCCTTGGACATCACCACGATATCGGGGCGTGTGCCCCAGTGTTCACAGCCAAGGAAGGTGCCCGTGCGCCCGGCACCGGTCATCACCTCGTCCATGATCAAGAGGACTCCATATTGGTCACAGATCTCGCGGATCCGCTCCATATATCCCACAGGCGGGACCAGCGCCCCGGTGGATGCGCCACCAACGGGCTCCAGGATGAAGGCGAGGACGCTTTCAGGCCCTTCGGCGAGTATCTTCGCCTCCAGCAAGTTAGCATAATGCTCCCCGGTGGCGGGATCATTTGGATCAAGCCCGTCGAGATAGGCGCGCGGAGCGGGCACCTTTGGCATGTCCTGCATCATCGGTGCAAAGGGCGCTGACAAAGTGGTATAGCCGGTGACTGCCAGCGCGCCCAGCGTGCAACCGTGATAGGAGGGGCTGCGGGATATCACTTTCCAGCGGCTCTCCTGCCCGGTGGCCAGCGCATATTGCCGGGCCATCTTCATACCGCTTTCCACTGCTTCCGATCCACCGGAGACGAAGAACACCTTACTGAGCCCCTCGGGCATTAAGCCGGCCAGACGCGCCGCCAGCTGCTCTGAGGCTTCGGTTTCAAAATGCAGCCGGTAGCCGAATGTGGATTTCTCCATCTGCCGCTGCATCGCCGCCAGCACAGTCTCGTTCGAATGGCCGATATTGCAGACCATCGCGCCAGAGGAGCCGTCCAGATAGCGCTTGCCATCCTTGTCCCACATGTAGACGCCGCGCGCCTGTTCCAGCACCGGTTTGCGGCCGCGGCCCTGATAAAAGAGATTGCTCATGCTGTGATCCCGATCGCGAACTTGTCTTGTCTGGTTAGATTCAGGCGCCCGCCAGTGCCGCGCAGTCCTGCGGGCGGAAGGCGGCGGTTACACTCTGCCCTTCGGCAAAGGGGCGGCCATCGATCATGTTGATCGCCTGCAATTGCGTGTCGCCCACGCGCAGGAAATATCGCACCGTCTGGCCCTGATAATCGACAGTTTCGACCACGGCTTCGGCGGTGACCATGCCAGCGGTGTCGCTGCCCGGCGCCATCAAAACCAGCTTTTCAGCCCGCAGCACCAGTTTGGCGGCGTCCCCCGCAGTGACGGCAGGCGCCTTGCCCGCGGGCACCGAAACGCTGCCGAATAGCGGCACATCCAACATGGCCGCTTCCGCGTCCTTGGTGACGCAGCCACCGGCAAGGATGTTCGAAGCCCCCAGGAAGTTCGCCACGAATTCGCTGGCCGGAGTGTTATAGACCTCTTCGGGGGTGCCGACCTGCTCGATGCGGCCAGCGCTCATCACCACGATCTTATCCGACATGGCGAGCGCCTCGGACTGGTCATGGGTCACAAAAACGGTGGTCACACCGATCTTGGACTGGATGCGCTTCAACTCGACCCGCATGTCTTCGCGCAGGTTGGCATCCAGCGCCGACAGGGGTTCGTCGAGCAAAAGAACCTCCGGTTCGATCACGATGGCGCGGGCCAGGGCGATGCGCTGCTGCTGGCCGCCCGACAATTCCTTGGGATAGCGGTGCCCCACGTCCGGCAGCTGCACCAGCTCCAGCGCCTCTTGTACGCGGCGGGCCACGTCGGATTTCGGGACATTGCGGTACTTGAGGCCAAAGGCGATGTTTTCGGCCACGGTTTTATGCGGGAACAGCGCATAGTTCTGGAACACGATGCCGAGGTTGCGCTTGTGGATCGGCACGTCGTTGACGCGTTTGCCGCCGATCAGGATTTCGCCCTCGCTCGGGTCCAAGAGACCCGCGATCATGCGCAGGTTGGTGGTCTTGCCACAGCCGGATGGCCCCAGAAGCGTGACAAAGGCGCCCTCGGGGATCTCAAGGTTGGCCTTGTGCACAGCCGTGAAGGTGCCAAAGCGTTTGACGATATTGTTCAGGGTAACGGAACTCACGGGGGCGCTCTCCGGATGGAAGTTCATGGGTGCCCCCTCCCCGAGTGGGGAGAGGGCGGGAGGGATCAGTAGCCCTTCTGGACGCGGCCAAAGGTCTTGGACCAGGCGGCCTCGTGACCGTTCCAGAAGTCCGGATCAGCAAAGGTCAGGCCCGACAGGGTGCCGGTGGGATCAAAGGCCGGCAGGGTCGGGATCTTGTCGCCCAGATCCACCTTGGTCGGGTCCAGAGCGGTCGGGTAGTTCTGACCTTCGGCAACCGCGATAGAGGTTTCCGGCGCCAGCATGAAGTTCAGAAGCTCCTCGCAAGCCTCCATGGGCGAGCCTTTCATGACGAACAGGCATTCCTGCCAGCCAAAGCCGTTGGGCGGATCCATGTAGCCGATGTCGTGGCCCTGCTCTTGCAGCGCGAAGATGCGGCCCGACCAGGCTTCGGTCACGTAGATCTCTTCTTCTGCCAGAAGGCTCATCAGCTCGGCGCCCGAACCCCAGTATTTAAGGCTCAGATCCCGGTGGGTGCGCACCGCATCCCAGGCCGCATCCTCGTCCGAGATCTCGTTCGGGTTCTGGCCGGTCTGCAGGGCCGCGTACCACATGCGGGTGCGCCAGTCGCTCCAACCGGCAATCTTGCCCTTGTGGGCCTCGTCGATCAGGATCTTGGCGCCTTTTTCCTTCATCTCGTCATCCGAGATGTACTTGCGGTTATAGGCCAGACCGGTTGTGCCATAGTCATAAGGCACGCAGGACAGCTTGCCGCCCGAGACACCACGGAACACATCGACCAGTTTCGGGATCACGTATTCGAGGTTGGGGATATTCGCCTCGTTCAGCTCGGAGCTGAGACCCAGCGCGTGATAGCGGGCATAGTCGAAGACGCCGGAAAGGTGTGCAATGTTGTATTCGCCTGGCTGGCTCGCCTTGACGCGCGACAGGTACTCGTCGCCGCCGCCAAAGGTGCCATCGACCACCTTGATGCCGGTCTTGGCGGTATAGGGGTCAAAGGCGTGCTTACGGAAGGCTTCACTGACAACGCCGCCCCAGCCGTCAAACCGCACCTGATCGGTGGTCGCCGCATGGGCGTATTTGGCGAAAGGCGTGGAGACGCCATAGGCGAGGCCCGCCGCGCCGATCAGTCCCAGAAAGCTGCGGCGATCCAGATCGCCGTTCATATAGCGCTCGCGGGCGCGCTCATAACGGGTTGTATTATCCATTTTCTTGGTCATTTCAGTCTCCGTGTTGGTCTGTCTTTTTATGAAGTTGGGTGCGGTTCTAAGTGCCGCTTTTGCGGGCCATGGCCCGGGCGATGGCCAAACCGAGGAGCGGAAGGCCAACGGTCATTACGATCATCACTGTGCCCAGCGCGTTGATTTCCGGGCTGATCGAGTTTCTCAGCATGGCAAAGATCTGCGTTGGCACGGTTTCAACGCCGCCGGGTTTCCAGAACAGTGTGCCGGTGATGTCATCAAAGCTGATGGTGAAGGCGAAAAGCGCGCCTGCCAGAACCGCCGGCATCATCAGGGGCAGGGTGATCTGGAAAAAGGTCTGCACCGGGGAGGCGCCAAGGCTCATCGCGGCTTCTTCGACGTCGCGCTTGATCGACACAAGCCGCGCCTGCACCACTAGAATGACAAAGGGCAGCGTAAAGATCACATGCCCCGCCAGCAAAAGGCCAAAGCTCTTGTTCACTCCGAGGAAATTCAAGAACAAGAGGAGCGCGACGGCCAGCACCACCTCGGGCACCAGAATGGGCGCGATCAGCAGAGTCGAGATCGCATTGGCCCCCGGCACCCGGTAGCGCACCAGCGCAAGGCTTGCCAGAACCCCCAGCGTGGTCGAAATCAGCGCGGTCAGCAGCCCCAGAATGATCGAGGTGCGAAAGGCGCGCAGGATCGCCTCATTGCCGGCCAGTTCGACGAACCAGCGGAAGGAAAAGCCGGTCATCGGGAAGTTGCCGAACTGGCTGGCGTTGAAGCTCAAGAGCACGACGACGGCCACCGGCAGGAACATGAAGATATAGACGAGAACGGCCCAGCCACGGATCAGGGCCCAGCCCATGTTGAAACGAGTTTCCATCAGCCCAGCCCCTTCATCAGCTGGGCCATGCCCAGGTAGCGGTTATAGATCATCACCAGCGCGCCGAGCACCGCGAGCAGCATCAGCGACAGGGCCGAGCCAAGGGGCCAGTTCAGCTGGGTGATGATGGCCTCAAAGACGAGGTTGGCGAACATCGCATCGCGCGGCCCGCCCAGAACCAGCGGGGTGATGTAAGTTCCGGCACCAAGGACGAAACACAACAGGCCACCCGCTGCCAGGCCGGGCAGCGACAGCGGCAGCGTCACCTGCAGGAACGCTTGCCACTTGGTCGCGCCCAGAGAATTGGCGGCGTTTTCAAGATTGGTGTCGATGCCATCAAGGCTGACAAAGATATTCAGGATCATGAAGGGCAGGAGGAAATGCACCAGGCCCAGGATCACCGTGACCTCGTTATAAAGCATCTGGATCGGCTCATTGATGATGCCCATCGCCATCAGCGCCGAGTTGAGCGCGCCCGAGACGCCAAGGATGTTGATCCAGCTCATCGTGCGGATGATGTAGCTGATCCAGAAGGGCAGCATCAGCAAGAGAAGCAGCACCGCCTTGTTGCCTTGCGAACGGGCGATGAAATAGGCTGACGGATAGCCCATCAGCGCGCAGGCCACTGTGGTGATCGCTGCAATACGCAGGGTGCTGATCAGGATGTCCCGGTAAAAGGGATCAGTGAGCGCCTCTTCCCAGTTATCAAGGTGAAACCCCGCCACATCGGCGCCGGTGGCGGTGCGCAGCCAGAAGCTGTAGACCAGAATGAACAGCAGCGGAACGAACAACAGCAACGTCACTGCAGTCAAGGCTGGGGACAGCAGAATCCAAGGCTGACGCGCCTCTCGTTTTTCGACGGACATGGTCTTTCCCTGTTGATGCCCGTGATACCCGGGCTTGACGAGACCATGCAAAACCTGCCCAGTATAGATCAAATAGATAATCAAAATTGTGAATATAGATGAGATCTATGACCAATGAGGCCCGTTTCGCCCCCGACCGCATCGCCCGCGAGCTGGACTGGAATCTCTTGCGCACCTTCGTGGTGCTTGCAGAAAGCCATTCCATCACAGAAGCGGCGCAGCAGCTGCGGCTGAAACAGCCCTCGGTTTCCGCGGCGCTGAAAAAGCTGGAGGACCGCATCGGGCGCAAGCTGATCAACCGCTCACCAGGCCACTACCAACTGACTGATGCGGGGCGGCTGTTGTACCGCGAAGCGCTTGATATCAACGGGTCAATTCTGCGTCTTTCGACCCTGATGCGGGAACTCACGGATGAGGTGCAGGGACATATCAAGATCGCGGTCGCCAGCCATGTGGTTTGCCCGCTGTTTGACGAAGTTCTGGCCGAGTTTCACAGCAATCACCCCAAGGCGACGCTGTCGATTGATGTGCGCTCCAGCGCCGATGCCATTGCGGAGGTGGCCGCCAAACGCGCCTCATTCGCGCTTTGCCTCGTGCGGGACCACAACCCCAAGCTTGAGTATCGCCGTCTCTACCGCGAATTCTTTGGGCTGTTCTGCGGGCCGCGCCATCCATTGTTCGGACGCAAGGATCTGACCGTTGCCGACCTTGCGGGTCAAAGTTCGGTCAGTTTTGAAACCGACCGGCTGCATGATGTGCTGAAACCCGTGACTGTCATGCGGGCGCAGGCGGAACTTGGCGACAAGGTGACAGGTCTTTCCAGCCACCTTGAGGAAGTGCACCGTATGATCGTGGCCGGGATCGGGATCGGCCCCCTGCCCGTCCATGTGGCGGCACGTGATGTGCGGGATGGTCTATTGTGGCAGGTGCCCCCCTATGACGATCTGCCCGCGCTCGACGTGCACGTAGTGTGGAACCGCCACGCGGCCAAGAACCGCGCCGAAGAGCTGCTGATCGGCGGGCTGCTCGACGCTATCGAAGCCACCCCGATCGAGGATCGCACTTATCGCTGACAGCCTTAGATGGACAGGCGCCAAGCCCCGTTCACGTCCTTACAAAACTTGCGATTGATCAAGCTGGCTTGTTCCGCCCCCTTGGGGTGGGCTTTATGCTGCAGAACGATGCAATTGCCCTGCTGATCGACAACCGTGACCTTCCCATAGGCGGCAGAGTCAGGGTTGCTCCATGCCTCGGAGGTGCCTTTTCGGGGCTGCGCCACACCGTAGAGCACAGCCTCTGCCTGGATCATCATTTCCAGATCCACCGGGGTAAAGCCCGATTGCGACAGGATACGGCTCAGCGGCTTGCCGACGACGGGCGCTGCGGCCAGCATGGCAACACTCAGGGCGGCAAGGGTCTTGGCAAAAGGGGTCATAAAGCTGTGGCCTCGATGTGAAATCTGATCTCGCCGGTAATGTGGTGCAATGGTGGCTCTTTGTCCACCAGAGGTCGTCTCTCAGGTAAACTTGCGGAACAGCCGGGTCATGTCGAACAGCTCATCCAGCCGCTCGTAACGTTCGCGGGTCTCATCCCAGCCCTCCTCCTGGGTGGCGGCAATCATCGCCTCCAAGAGCATCATCGTGGAGATGTTCGAATCCCAAGCCGAGGGAATTTCCACCCAGCAGTTGAACGTATGCTGCGCGACCGAGGTGATGGGACTGGCCCATTGATCTGTGATCAGGATGATCTTGACGCCCCGCTCGGCGGCAAGCTCTGCCAGACGTTGCAGGTTAGTCTCATAGCGCCGCACATCGAACATCAACAGCGTATCGCCCGCCTCCATATCCAGCACGTAATGCGGCCAGGTGGCAGATGAGGATGTCATATGCGTCACATGCTGCCGGATCGCCTGGAAGTGGGTAAAGGCATAGTCTGCCAGCGCCCGCGTGATTCGCCCGCCAACCACGTAAAGCCTGCCCTCGGTATCGGAAAGCTGGCGTACGGCAAGGTCGAATTGTTCGTAGTCAAGATTGGAAAAGGTCTGGCCAAGGTTGTCGGTCACGGCCTGTGCAAATCTGTTCAAAAGATGCCCTTCGGGCGCCTCGGCGGCCCAGTTGGCGCGCCGCTGCGTAGGTCCGGAGACCTGCGCCTCAAGCTCTTTCAGCAAGGCCTGGTGAAACTGCGGATAACCCTTGAAACCCAGCTTCTGCACCATGCGCGCCACGGTCGGGGTCGAGACGTCCGCGTTGGCCGCGACGATGGTGATCGAGGCCAGCCCAGCCGCCGGATAGTTCTCAAGCAGGGAGTTCGCGAATTTGCGCTCGGACTGTGTCAGAGTGGAATATTGTTCGCGGATCAACTCGCGCACGCTGGGGGCGGGTTTGGACACAGGCGATCACCTCCACATCTGGTCGTCGGTCAAAAAACAGGCAGCCGCGGCACCCTACATGGTCTCGAGAGGGATCGCAGGAAAAACTTGACTGGAAGGATATTGACAGAAATACCAATGCATGAAAACATTTTTCCAAATCTGGGGAGTGCTGCATGTCATCGGGCGAGTCCAACGCTCAAAAAGAAGCCGTGGAGATCTTCAACGCCGATGGTGCGGGGGATGTGCTGATCCTGTGCGAGCACGCCAGTTACGACATTCCAGACCGTTACAACGGGCTAGGTCTTGCCGAAGCGGACCGGACCAGCCACGCAGCCTGGGACCCGGGCGCGCGGGCAGTGTCCTTGGCGCTTGCCAAGGCTCTGGATGCACCCATGGTGGCAAGTACGGTGTCGCGGCTGGTCTACGACTGCAACCGCCCCCCCGAGGCACGCTCGGCCATGCCGGTCAAATCCGAAGTGATCGAGGTTCCCGGCAATGTCGGCCTCACAGCGCAGGCACGCGAAGAGCGGGTTCGCACTGTCTACAAGCCCTTCTGCAACGCCGTAAGTGCTGTTCTGGCAGCGCGCAAGGCAGCAGGGCGCGAAACCGTTCTGGTGACCGTGCACAGCTTTACCCCTGTCTATTTCGGCACCCATCGCGCCGTTGAAATCGGCATCTTGCACGACAGTGACAGCCGTCTGGCAGATGCCATGCTGGCCGAAGCACACCGCCTGCCCGATCGACAGATCGCGCGCAACGAACCCTATGGGCCCGAGGATGGGGTCACGCACTCCCTACGTCTGCATGGGCTGGAAAATGGTCTTGCGAACGTGATGATCGAAGTGCGCAACGACCTCTTGCACAATACCAGGGACGAGGCCGCCATGGCCGAGGAGTTGCTCACCCTGCTGCGTCCGGCGCTAGCTGCACTTCAGAGCGAAAGGCAGGCAGATGCCTAGTTTCATTCACGCATATGTGCGGGGCATTGATGCGATGAACCGGTTCATCGGCCGCTTTGCCATGTACCTGATCTTCGCCCTGATCGGCGTGCTTTTGTGGTCTTCGGTGTCAAAGACCTTTTTCACCCCTTCGCTCTGGACGCTGGAGACCGCGCAATTCGTGATGGTCGCCTATTACATCCTCGGCGGGCCATACTCGATCCAGATGGGATCGAACGTGCGAATGGATCTCTTCTATGGTGGCTGGTCCGCCCGGACCAAGGCCTGGGTCGATGGATTCACAGTGCTGTTCCTGATGGTTTATCTCGGCATCCTCTTTTACGGCGCTGTCAGCTCCACCGCCTATAGCCTTGGCTATTTCGGGATGGAGCCTTTCTCCTTTTTCGGGGATCTGGTCTGGACGCTGATCACCGAGGGGCCAACCGCCGCCGCTGAGAAAATCGGATATCTAGAGCGCAGCTCCACCGCTTGGCGGCCCTTCCTGTGGCCCGTCAAATTCATCCTCTGCTTCGGTGTCCTATTGATGCTGCTGCAATGCCTTGCCGAATTGTTCCGGGATATCGGACGCCTGCGCGGAGTGGACCTCTGATGCCCTATGAAATGATCGCTCTCGTGATGTTTGCCGGCATGATGCTGATGCTGATGACCGGCCAGCGCGTCTTTGGCGCCATCGGATTCGTCGGTGCGGTTGCGGGCCTGCTTCTGTGGGGCACCGGCGGGGTGGAGATTCCGTTTTCGGCCGCGATGAAGCTGATGAAATGGTATCCGCTGCTGACCCTGCCGATGTTCATCTTCATGGGCTACGTTCTGTCGGAATCCAAGATTGCTGACGATCTCTACCGCATGTTCCACGTCTGGATGGGACCGGTGAAAGGCGGGCTTGCCATCGGCACAATCGGCTTGATGGTGCTGGTTTCGGCCATGAACGGTCTGTCGGTCGCGGGCATGGCCATTGGCGCCACCATCGCCCTGCCTGAGCTTTTGCGGCGCGGCTATGACAAGATACTGGTGACGGGCACCATTCAGGCGGGATCCAGTCTGGGCATTCTGGTGCCACCTTCGGTGGTGCTGGTGCTTTACGCGATGATCGCGCGCCAGCCGGTTGGGCAGCTCTGGCTCGCCGGTGTGATCCCCGGCCTTTTGATGGCGACCATGTTCATCGTCTACATCTACATTCGCGCGCGGATGCAGCCGAACCTTGGCCCCGCCATGACGCCCGAGGATCTGGCCGAATACGACCGCGTCAGCGACCATCCGCTGCGCCTAAATCACATCGTTCTGGCGGCCCTTGTGGTGATCCCGCTGGTGGTGAAACTGGGCATCGTGGCGCCGAAATCCGCCATCGGCCTCGCCCTTGGCGCTGCGGCGCTGTCCTTTGTCACCCGCAAGATCCCGCTGTTCTACACGGACCTGTTCCTGAAAGAGAAATATCGGCTCTTGTTTTCCGGCGTGCTGCCGCTGGCGATCTTTGCCGCGATGATGATCCCCTTCGTCAACGGCTGGACCTCTCTGGTGGAAAGCTCGGCCATCGGTGCGATGACAGCCTTTATCGCTGCGGTCCTCAAGGGACGCATGAACAAGGAAGTGTTTGAGACCTCGGTGCGCTCCACCCTTGGGATTTCCTGCATGTTCATGTGGATCATCCTCGCTGCGCTTGGCTTTGGGGCGATCTTTGATGGTCTCGGCGCCGTAAAAGCCATCGAGGATCTGTTCACCACGCAACTGGGTCTGTCGCCTTGGATGATCCTCATCCTGATGCAGCTCAGCTTCATCGTGATGGGCACTTTCCTAGATGACACCGCCATGCTGGTAATCGTCGCGCCGCTTTATGTGCCGCTGGTGGGGGCGCTTGGCTTTGATCTGATCTGGTACGGGGTGCTTTACACGATCACCACCCAAATCGCCTATATGACGCCGCCTTTTGGCTACAACCTCTTCCTGATGCGCGCCATGGCGCCGCCCGAGATCGGGCTGAAGGATATTTATGTCTCCATCATCCCCTTCGTAGCGGTGATGGTGGTGGCGCTGACGCTTGTGATGCTGTTCCCGCAAATCGCTTTGTGGCTGCCGGAACTGGTTTACGGAAAATAATCAACAAGAGCCCCGGTCGGGGGCCCTATTTCAACAAGGAGAGAAGTGATGACAACAAGACGTAAGTTTCTGACCACCGCTGGCGCTGGCGCCATGGCCGCCCCGCTGGCGACCCCGGCCCTGGCCCAGTCCACCATCAAGTGGCGCATGCAGACCTATGCCGGTGCGGCGCTGGCTGAACATGTGGTGAAACCCGCCATCGACATGTTCAACAAGATCGCAGGCGACCGCATGCAGATCGAACTGTTCTATGCCGACCAGCTGGTGCCCACGGGCGAATTGTTCCGCGCCATGCAGCGCGGCACCATTGATGCGGTGCAGTCCGATGACGACTCCATGGCATCGCCAACCGAAGTCACCGTCTTTGGCGGCTACTTCCCCTTTGCTTCGCGCTACAGCCTCGATGTGCCGGTGCTGTTCAACCAGTACGGCCTTAATGAGATCTGGGACGAGGAATACTCCAAGGTCGGCGTCAAGCACATCTCGGCTGGCGCCTGGGATCCCTGCCACTTTGCCACCAAGGACCCGATCCGCTCTCTCGCGGACCTCAAGGGCAAGCGCGTCTTCACCTTCCCGACCGCAGGCCGCTTCCTGAGCCAGTTCGGCGTGGTGCCGGTCACCTTGCCTTGGGAAGACATCGAAGTCGCCGTTCAAACGGGCGAGCTGGACGGGATCGCATGGTCGGGCATCACCGAAGACTATACCGTTGGCTGGGCCGACGTGACCAACTACTTCCTGACCAACAACATCTCGGGCGCATGGGCAGGCAGCTTCTTTGCCAACCAGGGCCGCTGGAACGAGCTGCCGGAAGATCTGCAGACCCTGTTCCGCGTCTGCTGTGACCAGTCGCACTACTATCGTCAGTGGTGGTACTGGGGCGGCGAAGCCTCCCTGCGCGTCAATGGCACCAAGATGGAGCTGACCTCGATCCCCGATGCCGAATGGCAGCAGGTCGAAGACGCCGCCGTGAAGTTCTGGGACGAGATCGCAGCCGAAAGCCCAACCAAGGCCAAGGTCGTCGAGATCTTCAAGAAATATAACGCCGACATGACCAAGGCTGGCCGCCCCTACCGCTACGGCTGATCGGCACGCATTGTAACACACTCTCCGGCCCGCGATTTATCCTTGCGGGCCGGGAACCGGAACCGAGACTTTGCCCGCAGGCGCCACTCTGACAGCAGCTTGGCCCTGCGGGCCGCAACCTGAAAGGGCCTACCTCATGCTCTCCTTCGACACGCTCAAATCCCAGGTTGCCGATGGCACCGTGGACACCGTTCTTGTGTGCCTTGTGGACATGCAGGGACGCCTGATGGGGAAACGCTTCCACGCCAAGCATTTCGTCAACAGCGCCTGGGAAGAAACCCATTGCTGCAATTACCTTTTGGCCACCGATCTGGAGATGGCAACGCCCGATGGCTATGCCTCCACCAGCTGGGAAGGCGGCTATGGCGACTATGTGATGAAGCCGGACCTGTCGACCCTGCGCCCGATGCCCTGGCTTGAGGGCACCGTCATGGTGCTTTGTGATGTGCTGGACCACCATACCCACAAGGAAGTCCCGCACTCCCCGCGCGCAATCCTCAAGAAACAGATCAAACGCCTGGCCGAACTGGGTTATGACGCGATGATGGCCACCGAGCTGGAGTTCTTCCTGTTCGAGAAAAGCTTTGGCGAGATTGCCAAATCGGGCTTCCGCGATCTGACGCCGATCTCCGCCTATAACGAAGACTACCACATCCTGCAGACCACCAAGGAAGAACACGTGATGCGCCCCCTGCGCAATCACCTGTGGGACGCAGGCATTCCGGTCGAAAACACCAAGGGTGAGGCCGAAGCGGGCCAGGAAGAGCTGAACATCAAATACGATGAGGCCCTCAACACCGCCGATCACCACACCATCGCCAAACATGCAGTCAAGGAGATCGCCTGGCAGCAGGGCCATGCCGCGACCTTCCTGCCGAAATGGCACCAGGACAAGGTCGGCTCTTCTTCGCACGTGCACCAATCGCTTTGGAAGGACGGAAAGCCTGCCTTCTATGACGAAAGCGACCCCCTGGGGATGAGCCAGTTGATGAAACACTACATGGCCGGGATGCTGAAATACGCGCCCGACTACATGTATTTCCTGGCGCCCTACATCAACAGCTACAAGCGCTTCATGAAGGGCACTTTTGCCCCCACCCGCATCATCTGGTCGGTGGACAACCGTACCGCGGGCTTCCGCCTCTGCGGTGATGGCACCAAGGCAGTGCGCGTCGAATGCCGCGTCGGTGGCTCGGATATCAACCCCTATCTGGCCATGGCCGCCCAGCTGGCGGCGGGCATCGCAGGTATCGAGGAAGAGCTGGAACTGGCCCCTGCCGCCAAGGGCGACGTCTACCAGGGCGACACCGGGATGCTCCCCGGCAGCCTGCGTGAGTCTCGTGAAACCCTGAAAGGCTCCGACATGCTGCGCGCCGCCTTTGGCGACGAGGTGGTGGATCACTACGTGCGCGCCGCCGAGGTCGAGATCGAAGACTTTGAGCGTGTTGTGACCGACTACGAGATCGCACGCGGATTTGAGCGGGCCTGATCTTGCCCGTCACCTGAATGACTGACACGGGCAGGACAACATTCTGCCCGCAACCAAAAGAGGATGGCATGAGCCAGACACTGAAATGTATCTCTCCGATCGACGGATCGGTCTTTGCCACGCGAGACACCTTGCCCCGCAATGACGCCTTTGCCGCAGCATCTCGCGCCCGCGCCGCGCAAGCCGCCTGGGCCGCCCGCCCTTTGCAGGAGCGGATCGACCTCGTGATGGCCGGTGTCGCCAAGGTTGGCGAAATGAACGACGAAATCGTTCCGGAACTGGCCCATATGATGGGCCGCCCGGTGCGCTATGGCGGCGAATTCGGCGGCTTCAACGAGCGCGCCTCCTACATGGCCGAAATCGCCAAGGACTCGCTTGCCGATATCGAAGTGGGCGAGGATGCGACCTTCAAGCGCTACATCAAGCGCGTACCTCATGGCGTGGTATTTGTGGTCGCGCCCTGGAACTATCCATACATGACCGCGATCAACACCGTGGCCCCAGCCCTGATTGCGGGCAACACCGTGGTGCTGAAACACGCAACGCAGACACTCTTGGTCGGTGAACGCATGGCTGCGGCCTTCCACGCGGCGGGCGTACCCGAGGACGTGTTTCAGAACGTCTTTCTTGATCACGACACCACGTCCGAGCTGATTGCCCGACGGGCCTTCAACTTTGTCAATTTCACCGGCTCGGTTGGCGGCGGTCAGGCGATGGAGCGCGCAGCGGCGGGTACCTTCACCGGCGTTGGCACCGAACTGGGCGGCAAGGATCCGGGCTATGTGATGGAAGATGCGGATATCGACGCGGCAGTCGACACGCTGATCGATGGCGCCATGTTCAACTCGGGCCAGTGCTGCTGCGGGATCGAACGGATCTACGTACACGAAAGCGTCTATGATGCCTTCCTCGCCAAGGCGATCGACATCGTCAAAGGCTACAAATTGGGCAATCCGCTGGACGCTGAGACCACCATCGGCCCGATGGCAAACGTGCGCTTCGCCAAGGAAGTGCGCGACCAGATCGCCGAGGCGCTTGAGATGGGCGCCGTGGCCCATATCGACACCTTTGCAGAGGATGATGGCGGCGCCTACCTCACCCCGCAGATCCTGACCAATGTCACCCACGAGATGCGGGTGATGCGCGACGAAAGCTTTGGCCCCGTGGTTGGCATCATGAAAGTCTCATCCGACGAGGAAGCCATCGAGCTGATGAACGACAGCGAGTTCGGCCTCACCGCCTCGCTCTGGACCAAGGATGTGGAGCGCGCGCAGACCGTCGGCGATCAGATCGAGACCGGCACCGTCTTCATGAACCGCGCAGACTATCTGGATCCGGGCCTGTGCTGGACCGGTTGCAAGAATACCGGGCGCGGCGGCGGCCTGTCTGTGATCGGCTATCATAACCTCACTCGCCCGAAATCCTATCACCTGAAAAAGGTGACGGGCTGACCATGAAAATCCTTTCCTCCCTCACACCCAAGGGCGGCGACCGCCCGGGTGGGCGCGAATGCGCCCGCCGTGGGGGCGGGCGGGCGCAGCCCGGGCCGCAAGCGCCCCGGGCCATTTATCTCGAAAGGTAGCAACATGTCTCTCGTTGGAAACTGGTCCTATCCGACCGCAATCAAGTTCGGCGCTGGCCGGATCCAGGAACTCGCCGAGGCCTGCGCGCAGGCTGGCATCAAGAAACCTCTGCTGGTCACCGACAAGGGTCTCGCGGATCTTCCGGTGACCCAAGGCACGCTCGACATAATGGAGGCGGCTGGCCTTGGTCGTGGCATGTTCTCGGAAGTCGACCCCAACCCCAATGAAAAGAACCTTGAGGCGGGCGTTGAAGCCTACAAGGCGGGCGGCCATGACGGCGTGATTGCCTTTGGCGGCGGCTCGGGGCTGGACCTTGGAAAGATGGTCGCCTTCATGGCCGGTCAAACCCGCCCGGTCTGGGATTTCGAAGACATCGGCGACTGGTGGACCCGCGCCGACGCGGACGCCATCGCACCGATCATCGCCGTGCCAACCACCGCCGGCACTGGCTCCGAAGTAGGCCGCGCCTCGGTTATCACGGACAGCGTCACCCACCAGAAAAAGATCATCTTCCACCCGAAGGTGCTGCCCACCGTGGTGATCTGCGATCCAGAACTGACCGTGGGCATGCCGAAATTCATCACTGCGGGCACCGGGCTTGACGCGTTTGCGCACTGCGTCGAGGCGTTTTCCAGCCCCCATTACCATCCCATGTCCCAGGGTATCGCGCTGGAAGGCATGCGGCTGGTCAAGGACTACCTGCCCCGCGCCTATGCCGATGGCACCGATATCGAGGCGCGCGCGCAGATGATGTCGGCCGCGGCCATGGGCGCTACGGCATTTCAAAAGGGTCTTGGCGCCATCCACGCGATGAGCCACCCGATCGGCGCGGTCTTCAACACCCACCATGGCACCACCAATGCGGTCTGCATGCCTGCGGTGCTGGACTTCAACGCCCCCGTGATCGCGGATCGGTTCAACCAGGCGGCGGCATATCTTGGTATCGAGGGCGGCTTTGACGGCTTCCGCACCTATGTACAGGAGCTGAACGACAGCCTCGGCATTCCGCGCAAGCTGTCGGATCTGGGGGTCACGGAAGAGTCGATCCCAGAACTGGTCAAGGGCGCGATCATCGACCCTTCCTGCGGCGGTAACCCGATTGAGTTGACCGAAGCCAACCTGACCGAGCTGTTCCGGGCCGCCCTTTAACGCAGCCTCGTCTTGTCGCCTTGCCAGTTCGGTAAGGCGACAAGGCCTTGCAGCCGCTTTGTTGCACAAATCCACGTCGGGGATTCATCTTATTAATCCAGCCTGAAAGCCTGCGGGCATGAGCAATTGATCCCCTACGAAGCAGAAGTCCGGGAAATCTCGGCAGATTGATCGAGACATTTCCGCATACGTCGAACGCACGGTCCGGACCACAAACGAAACCGTGGTGAAAGCGCTCGAGAACAGGATATCCGAACTGCAAGCTGAAAAGGTCAAGGTAGACGAAGCGGCCGCCAAAACAGCCAGCCCCAGCCGAGAATTCGACGAGATGTTCGAACTCTCAATGCGATTTCTCGCAAATCCTTATGAAATATGGGGAAAGGGGGATTTGGCGACCAAGAAAACAGTACTCCGACTGGTTTTCGCCCACGCTCTCACACACAGCAGAAATGAAGGACTTCGAACCTCAGAAACCACCTTTCCGTTCAAGGTGTTACGGTTCCTGTCCGGCACGGATTGGAAGATGGTGCCTCAAGAGGGACTCGAACCCCCGACCTTGTCCTTACGAAGGACCTGCTCTACCAGCTGAGCTATTGAGGCTGATCGCTTGTTCATTTACCCACGGAGGCCGATCGGTTCAAGCGGAAACAAAGGGACCCGTGTCGCGACATGGGGTCCCTTTGATGCGACAGTTTGCGCAGGGCCAAACAGGCCAGGATCAGCTCAGGCGCCACCCGAAAAGGCATGCACAGGTCAGGCGATCAGGGCGCCCGCCAAACCAAACGCATCAGGCGTGCTCAAAGGTCCTTGTCAGAGCCCGGAACACGCGCTGATAGGCCAGAATGGCCCGCGGTTCCTAGGCAACAGCAGCTCCCAACCGGCCCTGTTCACCAGACAGATGCGCCTCATAATCCCGGTCCAGCGCGTTTTCACTTCCCATGGCTGTGCTGAAACCATCCATCGTGGATTTCAACTGCCCCGCATCCTCGACCAGCTTGGAGCAGGTCTCGTAGACCTCATTCGCCTTTGTCGCATTGTCCAGCGTTGTGCGACCCAGTTCGTTCATGCTGGTGTCGATTTCCTGCAGGCTGAGCGACTGGCGGGTAATTACGGCCGAGATCTCTGTCATCACCTGGGACACGTCCAGCACGCCTTCGCGGATCCCCGACAGGCTATCGCCGGTGGCGCGCACGAGATCGCTGCCATCGTTTACATGGACAGAGCTGTCGGCGATCAGCGATTTGATCTCAGTCGCGGAATCGGAGGCACGCGCGGCCAGAGAGCGCACCTCAGAGGCGACCACCGCAAAGCCACGGCCGGCCTCACCCGCACGCGCGGCCTCAACCCCGGCATTCAACGCCAGAAGGTTGGTCTGGAAGCTGATGTCCTCGATCACGTCCACGATCTTTGCGATCTTGGAGGAGGAGCTTTCGATCCGCTCCATGGCCTCGATTGCCTTTTCTACCACCAGTCCGCCCTGCTCAGCGTCCTTGCGATTGGTTTCGGATCGTTCGGTGGCCTTTTTCACCATATCGGTAGCCTCGGTGGTTCCCGAGGTCACGTTGCTGACTGCGGCGACAGCCTCTTCCAGTGTGGCGGCCTGTTCTTCGGCGCGGTGGGCCATCTCTTGCGTCAGGACAGACGTCGAAGCGATCTTGTCAGCAACCGAATGCGAACGAGTCGTGGCATCGGACAGGATCCCGGACCAATGTGCGATCAGGTTGTTGTAGGATTTGCGGATGCCATCAAAACGGGGCGGAATACCATCTTCAACTCGGATCGGTTTGGCCAGATTTCCTTTTTCCAGCTCGTGAATACCCGCAGTCAGAACATCCAGAGCTTTGCTTTGCTCGGCGTGCTGAGCCTTAAAGTAAGCATCAATCACCCGCTCACAATCAGCCAGCATCAACCGGTTGAGAAGCTGGATCTGTTTGGACAGTTTCGCCCGGCCAGTCATGCGTTTACGGATCAAAAGATCCATCATGTCGGCCCCGGCTGACGCGTAGCCGCCAAGATACTGGATGAAAGGCAGGCGCAGCTCGTAATGAACCTTGCCGACCCGCGCTGCCGATTCGAAATAGTCCTGACCGAAGCTTCCCGAAAACAGTTTCTGCCAATGCGATTTCTGAGCCGCTTTGGCATGCGCAACTGTCTTGTCATCGGGGAAAAATTGGCGAGTTTCGGGCCGTTCCAGAACGCGAGCATAAAAGCGGTCCAGAACGTGATCCATGTGCGGGATTAGGGAGTCTCTGGTGTCCCTGATCAAGTCTTTGCAGTCCGTATCCAGGCAAAACCACTGAAAAAAACTATTATGGTCGGAAGATGACATAGCATGACCTTTAGAATGTGAAGTCTCAAAAAGCTTCTGCCACCCAGACCTTTTATAACATCTTAAAGTGATACGTCAGATGCATGGATTATTCGGCGTAAGATGCCAATTTTTATGCATTTTAATTCTGCGAAAAATCGAAACGCAGCGCAATTTGCCTGCCACAGGCAACCCAGACTTGCGCCATGCAGGATTGCGTCACATGGCAGGTTTTCACATGGGTAGAGGGTCGCCACGCTTTGGCTGACGTGGCGTGGCAACAGATCCTGCTCAGAGGGTTGAGGGCGGGCCGATGGCACGCACCAGACGCGCATGGCCTGATCAAGGCCACGAATATCCTGCGCGTCACGCACCACGAAAGCCTCCAGCAAATCCGGTGCCGCATTTTCGAATAGAACCTGTTTGCGCAGATCGTCGCTCATGACGATCCGGGCCTTGAGCGGGCGGGTCATCTCTTCAAGACGCGCTGCCACGTTTACGGCAGTCCCGATGACGGCATATTCCAGACGGTTCGCGCCAATATCGCCCAAGACCGTCTCGCCGTAGTGAATGCCGATCCCCGCGCAGATCTCCGGCTCGCCACGGCGGCGGCGATCCCGGTTCCACTCATCCAATGCCTCTTGCATGGCAAGGGCACAGGCCAGGGTATCAGTCGCATCCTGCGGACCTGCCATGGGTGTGCCGAAGGTCGCCATCAAACCATCGCCAAGGTATTTGTCCAAGGTACCGCGATGACGAAAGACCTCGCGCTCCATCCTGCCATGGAATTCGCGCAGCAGCTCGATCACACGGTGGGGGTCCTGCCCCGCGCTCATCCGGGTGAAACCGACGATATCGATGAAAAGAACTCCCACATCCTGGCTACGGACCTGTTTCAGAGGCTCGTCATTCTGCGACAGCTGATTCACCACATTGGGCGAGAAATAGCGCGACAGGTTGGCCCGCTCCCGCTCCAATCCCGCATTGTTCATCAAGAGCGTGCTGAACCGACGCGAAGACACGCCGAGCGTCACGGCCACCAGCAGGAAGACAAAGATCTCCTGGATTCGCAGCGGAAAATCAAAGTTGTTCGGGTCCATCTCGATGGCCAGCTCGGTCCCTGCGCCAAAAGCAGCGGCAGCAGCAGCGGCCAATTCGGGGAAAGGTCTGGCGAAATACCAGGCAAGCCCCAGAGCAACCGCCCACATCACCGAGGTCCACACGCCGATGGCAATTACCGTACGCCAGGAAAACGCCAGGGTGCCTCCGGCAAGGATGACGAAGAAATAGATAAAGTTATCGAACCTGTACTGCATGGCCAGCGGCAGGGTATCGGGGCTGAACGGGTTGGGCGCCACAATGCCCACGGTCATGATCAGCAGATCGAGGAAGATCAAAGACAACTCGGCGCGGGACCGGCCCACGCGTCCGAACCGCTGGATCAGCCAGCCGTTCACGCAAAGCAGGAACAGAATGAAGTGATAATACAGGACGTCCCAGGCCGGATTGACCGCCACCAGAAAAACCGAGATGACCCCCATTGCAACAAAGCGCGCCCGAACTGCCAGTTCCAGTCCTTCCCGCTTGTGCGTCGCAAGAGCGTCCGCCGCGTACTGGCTGTCCCCGACCGGGTCAGGCGCCTGATCGGCATCCGCCTGCCGTGTGTTCAGAGCCGTACCCGCCGCCGTGTTCGCCACCGTATCCGCCATGATCCGTTCCTTCGTTCCCATCTCAACAATAGGCATCGCCCCGGCCCGGCGCACCCCCTATCGGCGGAGTTGAGACAAAAAGGCCCCGCCGATACGGGCGGGGCAAGGTGAGGCACCCGGCCCCGGACCAAAGGTCGGGGCGCAGGCACCAGCGGTGTTCTTTTGGGTATTGTCAGAGGGCTTGTGTGCCAATCAGTTCTGCATTTCCGCGCGGATCTGCTGACGCAGAACGTCGATCGGAACCGTCTTGCCATCGCGGCGGAAGCACCAGTAGGTCCAGCCGTTGCAGGACGGCGCGCCCTCGAGCGCGGCGCCGACCTGATGGATCGAGCCTTTGACCTCTCCACCGACCAGCGTGCCGTCAGCACGCACCTTGGCCTTGTGGCGCTGGTTCATAGAGAACAGCTCTTCGCCCGGGCGCAGCATGCCACGTTCGACCAACTGGCCAAAGGGCACGCGTGGCTCGGCACGTTTGCTGGCCGAGACCTGCAGCGCCTCGCGGTCGAACTTGCGCACGGCCTTGATGCGTTTGGCAGCCACCTCGCGGTAGGCCTCTTCCTGCTCGATCCCGATGAATTCGCGGCCCAGCATCTTAGCCACGGCGCCGGTGGTGCCGGTACCAAAGAACGGGTCAAGCACCACGTCGCCCGGGTTGGTCGAGCCAACAAGGATACGGTGCAACAGCGATTCCGGCTTTTGCGTCGGGTGCGCCTTGTCGCCGTTTTCATCCTTCAGGCGTTCATGCCCGGTGCAGATCGGCAGCACCCAGTCGCTGCGCATCTGGATGCCTTCGTTCAGCGCCTTCAGCGCCTCGTAGTTGAAGGTGTATTTCGCGCCTTCCGACTTTGACGCCCAGATCATCGTCTCATGGGCGTTGGTATAACGCTTGCCCCGGAAGTTCGGCATCGGGTTCGATTTGCGCCAGATCACATCGTTCAGGATCCAGTAGCCTTCGTCCTGCAGCGTCGCGCCGACCCTAAAGATATTGTGGTAGGAGCCGATCACCCAGATCGAGCCGTTCGGCTTGAGAATCCGGCGCGCCTCGCGCAGCCAGGCGCGGGTGAAATCGTCATAGGCACGGAAACTGTCGAATTGATCCCAGTGATCATCGACCGCATCCACCTTGCTGTTGTCGGGGCGATGAAGCTGCCCTTTGAGCTGCAGGTTATAGGGGGGATCGGCGAAGATCAGATCGATGGAATTTGCCGGAAGACCGGCCATGACCTCGATGCAATTGCCACCAAGAATCGCGTTTAGAGGGAGCGCGGCTGCGCCCTTCGTCATGGTTTTGTTCATTTGCTCTGCCTCAATAACCACGGCGCTTTTTGCGCTCATTTTGGTTATCCACAGGATGAGTCATCCCGGATTCGAGGTCAATTTGTTTTTTAGAACAGCCGCCTACGGTTCACTCTTGATACAATATCTTGTGGACCGGCTTGAATGAACGCCTATGATGTGGTGTCACGCCCAGTTCCAACAGCGCCTCGCGGTGTTGTTTGGACGGATAGCCTGCGTTTTTCTCCCATCCATATCCTGGAAACTGTTGCGCCAAATCCACCATGATCCGATCGCGAGCCTCTTTGGCGACGATCGAGGCGGCCGCAATCGAGAGTGATTTGCCGTCCCCTTTGACCACCGCTTCGGCCGAAATACTGAGGCCCTTGGGGATCAGGTTTCCGTCGATCAGCAGGTAGTCGGGCGGGGGGTCAAGGGCGGCCACCGCACGCTCCATCGCGATATGCGAAGCGCGCAGGATGTTATGGGAATCAATCTCTTCCACCGATGCATGGGCGATGGACACGATGGCCCGCTCAAAGATCTCAGCCTCCACCGCTTCGCGCTTTTTGGGGCTCAGCTTTTTGGAATCGTTCAGGCCCTTGGGGATGTTCTCAAGGTCCAGGATTACCGCCGCCGCCGTCACAGGCCCGGCAAGTGGGCCGCGGCCCACCTCGTCCACTCCGGCGATTCTCACATGGCCCCGCTCAAGGGCCGCTCTTTCCAGGCTGTAATCCGGCATATCCATGCCCCTGTCAGAACGAAACCCGCGCCGATTTGCAAGGGATGCTTCGACCGTGACCATAAAATGAGGGGCCAGGGGCCCCTCGTGGAACCAAGCGCAAGGCCGCTCACCTTTGTACGATGCGATATCCCTTTCGTTGCAGGCAGCGCGGCTTGTAACCCGCGCGATTGCGCTGGCCGTTCCAGAAGGTCACGCGGCAGGATTGCGGCAGGCTATCCGCATGGCGATAGTTCTTTCTCAGGCACTTCTGGCCCAACAGGGTGCGCGTATTGCTGTAGCGCGGGAAGTAGCGCACGCATTGCGCCGGCAGATCGTATCTCGCCACATGCGGCGGCAGCGGGCGAGGACCGGGATGGGGCGGGCGCGGCGGCGTGACAGCCGGCGGATTGGCGCGTCTGTCATGGCGCGCGTCATTGATGGCCGCCCCAAGGATCCCGATCAGCGCCGCACCGGCGATGAACTTCAGGACATCCTCATCGGCGCGGGCCGGTGCCGCTGAGAACCCGGTCACAGCAAGAGAGAGCGACAGCACCAGCGCGATGAACTTGCGGTGCTGATTGCGGGGCGAAGAGAAAAGAGACATGTCAAAGCCTTTCGGTGGGGGGCATGCCAATCGTGGGCATGGGCCAAAAAGAGGGGTGTGGCACAGGGCCGGTGATCCGACCCTCACCCCGCCCTCGCCGGACAGGCAATAACGGCGGCATGCTATCGGATATCCGTCCGCACAACGCGCTGTTGTTATTGAATATCGGCGCAATCGGGCGCAGGGTTGCGGCATGAAACAGATCCTCTTGATCCCCCTTCTTGCTCTGGCCCTTGTGGCAGTTGCCCCGCAGGCCCGCGCCACCGAGTGCTATGCCGATTACAAGGCCAAGCAGGACAACCCGCTGAAACTGCACTACGGCGTCATCCAGCTTTCCGGCCCCTGCGACCAAGGCCAGGCAGGCCAGGAAGTCGCCGCCCGTCTTGCCTCAGTGGGTTGGACGCTTTTGAATGTGATCTCGGTCTTTGGCCCCGAGGGCCTGCAACAAAGGAAGGCCAATGCGGGCTCCTACTTCCTCCGTTTCTGAAATGCGCGCGGCCGGGGTGCGGGTGATCGCCCTTGGCATTGGCGCCATCGTGGGCATTCTCATCCTTGCTGGCACAGTGCTGCTTTTGACCCTGCCCGACGCCAACGCCTTCAACGCGCGGGTCGAGCGGGTCTTTGTCGAGAACGACCTCACCAGCCAGGCCGAGATCAAGCTGCTGGAAATCCTCGCCCAGTCCGGCACCGCCTTTGCTGATACTCTGGCGAGTTATCGCGTGGTGATCTTTGTGCTCCTGGTCTTTGCCACCGCGATGCTGATTGCCGCCCTCGTGGTTTTGGCGATGCTTTTGATGCTGAACCGGCGCATGGCCCAGATCGAACGGGCGGGCATCCAGGTCAACGAGCTGCTGATCAGCCGCGAAGAGAACACCGTCTATCTCAACAGCATGGGGTTCAAGCTGACCCCGGCGGCGATGGAAACCCTTTCGGCCCTCGCGGAGGCGCGCATGGATGACGATGTACTTTCGGGCGCAGAGATCGAGTCGGTGATTTCGGGGCGCCACAGCAGCGACTGCGATGAGGCGGCTGGCGCCACCCGCATCAAACGCCTGCGCGATACGCTGGGCAACCAGATGGTCAGCGAACTTCTGGTCAAGAATATCGCCAAGCGCGGCTATGTGCTGGCTATCAGCAAGGACGTGATCCGCATGGTCTGACCCTGCGACCCGCCCCATTTTGCACATCACCTGTGCGAGAGCGCCCGCCGCGACCTCTGGAAAACCGCACGTTACGGGTCCATATTGGCGTCCTGCCGCCCGAAGAGGTCGTTTTCCAATGAATGTTCATGTTGCACCGCCCACCGGGGGCTATGGGATCCTCGTTGAACCGCTCAGCGGTCCTGTACGGGTTTACCGCAATGGCATTTTGCTGGCGGAAACCACGGCCGCAAAGGTGATGTATGAAACCCGCCTGCCGCCCACTGTCTATTTCCCGCGCGAGGCCATCCAGGTCCCGCTGTCGGATCACGTGGGCCTGCAGACCTTCTGTCCCTTCAAAGGGACCGCCTGCTACCATGATCTCAAGCTGCAGGACGGGCGCGTCGACAATGCCGTCTGGATCTACGAACAGACCCTTCCCGAAGCCGCAGGGATTGCGGGCCATGTGGGCTTTGTCTGCGATGAAAAGACTCACATCGATCTTGGTGAGAATGAGATCACCCCACTCGATCACGGTAATATCTCAGGTCCGCTGATCGACTGGCTCCTGCGCGAGGCAGCGATGCTGCCAACGCCCGAAGACTTCACCAGGGCGCTGGCGGATAAACTGCGCGAACAGGGTGTGCACCTGACACGCCTGTCGGTCCTGTCCTGGTCGCTGCACCCGATGATCGCCGGGAAGAATTACGTCTGGAAGAAAAACACGGATGACATCAACGTCCTTGCGCCCAGCTACGACATTCTCAGCTCGCCCGAATATCAGAACAGCCCCCTGCGCCATGTCTCGCAGGGACTTGGCGGCGTGCGCCACCGGCTGCACCGGGATCTGCCGGATGACGCCTTTCCAATCCTCGAGGATTTGCGCGATCAGGGTGCAACCGACTATGTCGCCATGCCGCTGCCCTTTTCCGACGGGCGCATCAACGTCATGACCGTGGCAAGCGACCACCCTGACGGCTTCACCACCGCCAACCTCGGCCTGATCTTCGAATGCTCTGCCGTGATTGCCCGCTACTATGAGGTCTTCATGCAGCGCGAGAACGCTCAGTCGCTCTTGGAAACCTATGTGGGCAAACGCTCGGGCGCGCGGGTTCTGGGCGGTGAGATCCGCCGCGGCGACGGGGATGAGATCGACGCCGCCATCATGTTCTGCGATCTGCGCAACTCCACCCGGCTGGAAGAGGAGCTGGGTCGCCGCGCCTACATCCAGCTTCTCAACGGCTTCTTCGAAACCATCTCGACCATCGTGGACGAAAATGGTGGCGAGGTGCTGAAATTCATCGGCGACGCTGTGCTGGCTGTCTTTCCCGCCGATCCGCAGAAAAGCTATCGCGCTCGGAACAAGGCGCTGAAGTCGGCCCGCGCAATAGTCGATGCCCTGCCCGGTCTTGCCAACGAGACCGGGATTGAGGCGCTGCACTGCTCCACCGGCATCGCCTATGGGTCGGTCACCTACGGCAATGTCGGCTCGCAGGAACGGCTCGATTTCACCGTGATCGGCCAAGCCGCCAATGTGGCAGCGCGGCTTGGTGATTACGGCAAGTCGCTGGGTCATCAGATCGTGGTCAGTGCAGACGTGCTGAAGGATACCTCAAGCGCCATCCCGCTGGGGGAGGTCGAGCTGCACAACGTCTCCCGCCCGGTAAACAGCTACGCGATCCCGACGACCTGATCGCCGCGCGCTGGTGGTGGGTCAAGGGCCGCGCCGCGGCCGCGCGACAGCGCGGTTCACCCTTGAGGCGTCACCAGCGGGTACGACCATCGACCGGGTCCGCCTGAGGGCAGATCTGCCCCTCAGCGGACCTCTCAGCAGATCCTTTCCCGCTGCCCAAAGGGCAGCGCCGGGCCCAAGGCCGCACGAAAGGGGTCCGGCGCAGCCGGGCTCCTGCGGGCGCGGGAGGCTTCCGGAGCTCAACTCAGATCAAACCAGCAGCCACAGCAGAACTGTCAGCGTCACGAAAGCGAGGCTCGTGGCCGTCAGCATGACAAGGCTCGCGGCGCCCTCCAGCCCCTGCCGCTGGGCCAGTACCGTGTAGATCCCAAACATCGGCATGGCCGCCGACAGGATCACCGCGCTGTGCAATTCCGGCGTCAGCGTCACCAGCCCCGCGCCGAGCAAAACCGCCGCAACCCCCGCCACCAGGGCCGGGTGCAACACCAGCTTGCTCGCCGCGATCTGGGCCGCAAGGCTGCGATTGCCGTGCATTGGCAGCCCCACCAGCGAGCCACCGATCACCACCAGCGACAAGGCCCCGGCCGAGGCCGCCAGCATATCCACGAACCGCAGGAACGGTCCCGGCAATGACAGACCAGAAAGCGAGACCACAATGCCCAGCGCCAGCGCGATCAGCATCGGCATTTTCGCCATGTTCCAAAGGATCCCCCGCAGTTTCGGCAGAAGCGGCTGACCGGGCGCGCTCCCTGCAAGCTCCATCAACAACAGGCAGGTCGGGATCAGGATCAGGTTCTCGACCAGAAGGTTCAGCGCCAGAATAACCCCGGCAAGGTCCGGAAAGGCCAAAAGCATGATCGGATAGCCGACAAAGCCGTTGTTGGGGCAGGTCGATCCCATCACCCCCAGCGCACGGCGGCGCGGGTCGACGCCGCGAAAGGTGAACAGCCCATAGGCCACCGCAATGGTCGCGAATCCACCAAGAGCGTAGATCAACACATATCCCGGCTGAAATACCTCTGCCGGATTGCGCGCGGCCACAGCGGAAAAGATCAGCGCAGGCAGCGCGATGTTCAGCACATAGGTACCAAACCGGCGCATGTCCTCTGGCGTGAACCAGCTCTTCCAGACGATAAGATAACCAAGCGCAAGCGCCGCATAGATGGGAAACGTGATGGCAAGGATCGCGCCCATGGGACCGACCCTCTTAGCCGATCCGCCCCTGATTCTCGCCGATCTGCCCACGATGCAGCAGCAGGTGATCGAGAATAACACAGGCCATCATCGCCTCGGCCACCGGAACCGCACGAATACCGACGCAGGGATCATGGCGACCCTTGGTAATCACCTCGGCTGGGGAGCCATCCTTGCGGATCGACTGGCGCGGCGTCAGGATCGAGGAGGTCGGCTTGACCGCGAAGCGTACCACCACATCTTGCCCAGTCGAAATCCCGCCGAGGATACCGCCCGCGTGGTTGCTGGAGTAGACCGGCTGGCCGTCATTGCCCATGAAAATCTCATCGGCGTTTTCCGAGCCCTTCAGGCGCGCGGCATTCATGCCCTCGCCGATCTCGACGCCCTTTACCGCGTTGATCGACATCATCGCCGCCGCCAGATCGGTATCGAGCTTGCCATAGATGGGCGCGCCAATGCCTGCGGGAACACCGCGCGCGACAACCTCGATCACCGCGCCAACGGAATCATGCGCCTTGCGCAGGGCCTGCAGGTAGTCTTCCCAATCCTGAACCGCGCCCGCATCGGGGATCCAGAAGTCGTTCTGATCGATCGCGTCCCAATCAAACCGCTCCCGGTCGATCTCCATCTCGCCCATGGCAACCATGTAGCCCTTGATCGTGAGGTTCGGCACCAGCGCCTTGATCGCCTCGCGCGCAACGCCGCCCGCTGCCACCCGCGCCGCAGTTTCCCGCGCCGAAGACCGCCCGCCGCCGCGATAATCGCGGTTGCCGTATTTCTGATAGTAGGTGATATCCGCATGACCGGGGCGAAAGGTCTGGGCAATATCGCCGTAGTCTTTTGAGCGCTGGTCAGTGTTCTCGATCATCAGCTGAATCGGGGTGCCGGTAGATTTGCCCTCGAAGACGCCCGACAGGATCTTGACCGCATCGGGTTCATTGCGCTGGGTCATGTTCTTGTTCTGACCGGGGCGGCGCTTGTCGAGCCACTGTTGCAGCATCTCCGGCTCAATCGGCACATTCGGCGGGCAGCCATCGACGGTGGCGCCCAGCGCGGGACCGTGGCTTTCACCCCAGGTGGTGACGCGGAAAAGATGGCCAAAGCTGTTCATCGACATGGGGGCGGTCTCCTTTGCGAGACGTGCTTAGCGGCGGGGCGGGCATGGCTCAAGAGCAATTGCGCCTGCTGCGCACGGTGCGGCAAGGCCCCGGTCACCTGTTTCGCGCGCGAAACATTCCGTCATTCCTTGTCTTTGCCCCCCTCGCGGCTTAGGTTGCGCTTCACCTCGGGGTGCGCATTGGCGCTGAGAGTACACCCGTTGAACCTGAACCGGCTCATACCGGCGGAGGGAAGGTTATGGAGCTGCCAGAACAAAAGGCCCTCCCCTTGCCCGTCGCCGCAAAGGAGGATGCCATGAAGTATTCTGTTTTTGCAGCGGGACTGCTGGGCGCATCGGCGGCATTTGCCGAAACGCCCGAATTGACCGTTTACACCTACGACAGCTTTGTCTCTGACTGGGGTCCTGGCCCTGCGGTTGAAAAGGCCTTTGAAGAAGTCTGCGGCTGCGACCTGAAACTGGTCGGCGCGGGCGATGGCGCCGCCCTTCTGGCGCGGATCAAGCTGGAAGGCGCGCGTTCGGACGCGGATGTGGTGCTGGGGCTCGATACCAACCTCACTGCCGCCGCCAGGGACAGCGGGCTGTTTGCGCCGCATTCCGTCAGTGCCGACTACGACCTGCCCATCGCATGGGGTGACGACACCTTCGTTCCTTATGACTGGGGCTATTTCGCCTTTGTCCACAATGCGGATGCCGATGTGCCGGGCGATTTCAAAGCGCTGGCCGCCAGCGACACCAAGATCGTGATTCAGGATCCCCGCTCCTCCACCCCCGGTCTGGGCCTGCTGATGTGGGTCAAAGCCGCTTACGGAGATGAGGCCCCCGCAATCTGGGAAGGGCTGTCGGACAATATCGTCACCGTCACCAAGGGCTGGTCCGAGGCCTATGGCATGTTCCTTGAGGGCGAGGCGGACATGGTTCTCTCCTACACCACCTCCCCCGCCTATCACCTGATTGCCGAGGAAGACACCAGCAAGGCGGCCGCGTCCTTCGCCGAAGGGCACTACATGCAGGTCGAAGTCGCCGGGAAACTGGCCGCCAGCGACCAGCCCGATCTGGCCGATCAGTTCCTGCAGTTCATGGTTTCGGATGCCTTCCAGTCCATCATCCCGACGACCAACTGGATGTATCCTGCCGTGACGCCTGCAGGCGGTTTGCCCAAGGGGTTTGAGACCTTGATCACCCCGGAAAAATCGCTGCTGCTGCCCGCTGATGAGGCTGCGGCAGTGCGTGACGCGGCGCTGGACGAATGGCGCGGCGCGCTCAGCCGTTAAGCCCGGCTGCGGGCTATGGCGCCGCTGCCCTGGTGGCGGCGCTGATCCTTGGCACGCTGGCAGCCGTTGCTTTTAGCGCCGAGGCCGGACGTGGCCTCAGCTCCGCCGATTGGGCGGCGGTGCGGTTCACGCTGATACAGGCGAGCCTTTCGGCCCTGTTCAGCGTCGCTTTGGCAGTCCCCGTTGCCCGCGCATTGGCGCGGAGACGGTTCAGGGGGCGCTCGGTTCTGATCGCCCTTCTCGGTGCGCCCTTCATCCTGCCGGTGATCGTTGCCATCCTTGGCCTTTTGGCGGTTTTTGGCCGCGCGGGCTGGGTCAGCGATGCGCTGGCGCTGTTCGGGCTTGAGCCGCTCTCTATCTACGGGCTGCACGGCGTGGTGCTGGCGCATGTTTTCTTCAACCTGCCGCTGGCGACCCGGCTGATCCTGCAAGGCTGGCAGGAGATCCCCGCCGAGCGCTTCCGCCTTGCTGCGCAGCTGGATGCAGGTCCGCGCGCCATGTGGCAATTGCTCGAAGCGCCAATGCTGGCCCGCGTGGTGCCGGGCGCGCTCGCCGTGGTCTTTGCCATTTGCCTGTCGAGTTTCGCCGTGGCGCTGACGCTGGGCGGAGGACCGCGCGCCACCACCATCGAGCTGGCGATCTTTCAAGCCTTCAGCTTTGATTTCGACCTCGGGCGTGCTGCGCTTCTGTCGGGGCTGCAACTGGTGCTGACCGCGCTGGCGGCAACGCTGGCCCTGCGCGCCCCGGTGGGTGAGGGGTTTGGCACGGGCCTGGACCGGATCCTGCGCCGCTGGGACGGGCAGAGCACTTTGGCACGTAGCCTTGATACCTTCTGGATTGTCTTTTCAGGTATGTTCCTGCTGCTCCCCCTCCTCGCCGTTGTCTTGTCCGGGCTACCCGGCGTGCTTTCATTGCCTGCATCCGTCTGGCAGGCGGCATTGGCCTCAATCCTTGTGGCAGGGGCGAGCACCCTGATCCTGCTGGCACTGGCCCTACCAATGGCGCTTGCGGCTGCCCTTGGCCGCCCCCTGCCGATGGAGATCGCCGGGCTGCTAGGACTTGCGGCCTCTCCTCTGGTGATCGGCACAGGGTTGTTCATCCTGATCTACCCTATCGCCAGCCCCTTTGCGCTAGCGCTGCCTGTAACGGCACTGGTCAATGCGGTGATGGCGCTGCCTTTCGCCTTGCGCATTCTGGTGCCCGCCTGCCGCGATGTGGTGGCGCGGCATTGCAAACTGGCGCTGACGCTCGATATGCGCGGCTGGCCTTTCCTGCGCCGGGTGGTCTTGCCGCGCCTGCGCGCTCAGATCGGATTTGCCGCGGGGCTTGCCGCGGCGCTGTCGATGGGGGATCTTGGGGTCATCGCCCTTTTTGCAGACCCTGAGGTCGCCACCCTGCCCTTGCAGGTCTACCGGCTGATGGGTGCCTACCAGATGCAAGCGGCGGCCGGGGCGGCGCTGTTACTGCTCGTGCTGTCGATGGGGGCATTCTGGATCCTCGACCGTGGAGGCCGCTGGCATGCTGAAGCTTGATCGCACCCGAATCGAGAACGGTGGCTTCACCCTGACCGCCAATCTGGAGATCCCGCGCGGCGCGCGCGTTGCGGTGATCGGCCCCTCGGGCGCAGGCAAATCCACCCTGTTCGAAGCCATTGCGGGGTTTCTGCCCCTCGTTTCCGGCCGTGTTGTATGGCAGGATAAGGACCTGACCGACCGCCTGCCTGGAAAGCGCCCGGTGGCGATGCTGTTTCAGGACGGCAACCTGTTTCCCCACCTGACGGCGTCGCAGAACGTAGGCCTTGGCCTCAATCCAAATCTGCGCCTCAGCGACGCAGAACACGCGCTTGTCGCGCAAGCATTGGATCGGGTCGGCCTCAAAGGCATGGAGTCACGCAAGCCCGCCGCACTGTCTGGTGGACAGCAAAGCCGGGTGGCGCTGGCGCGGGTGCTGGTGCAGGCGCGGGATATTCTGCTCTTGGACGAACCCTTCGCGGCGCTTGGACCGGCGTTGAAGGCCGAGATGCTGGATCTGGTCGCCGAACTGGCACAGGAAAGCGGCGCAACACTGTTGATGGTGAGCCATGACCCCGGCGATGCCCGCCGGATCGCGGATCAGGTGGTTCTGGTGGCCGAGGGCGTAGCGCAGGCCCCTCAACCAACGGCAGAGCTGCTGGACAACCCGCCGCCTGCGTTGAAAGCCTATCTGGGGTAGTTTGTTTTCAGAAGGGCAGTTCAGCGTCCGACCGAGGTGGGAGCGGAACGCGCCCGCCGTGGGGGCGGGCGGACGCGTGCCTGCCGCTGAAGCGGCAGGCTGTTGGTCACACATGCGAAGGTTTACGCAGCATGCGCCAATCCTTTTGCCTGTTCCCGCGTTTTGGTGATCATTAGCGCGGCTTGGGCGGCCTCGCGGCCCTTTTGGACGAAGTGATCGCGGTAGATCGCCATGTGGTGATCGGTTTCCTGAAAGTGATGCGGCGTCAGCGAGACGGACAAGACCGGAACGCCGGTGTCCATGCCTGCGCGCATCAGGCCATCTACCACGGCCTGTGCGACAAAGTCATGGCGGTAGATACCGCCATCCACCACCAGCGCGGCGCAGGCCACGGCGGCGTATTGGCCGGTCTTTGCCAGCTCCTGCGCCATCAGCGGCATCTCAAACGCGCCGGGAACGTCAAAGACATCGATCTGTTCGGCCGGGATCAATTCCTGAAAACCTTCGAGTGCGCGATCAACGATGTCGGCGTGCCAGTTGGCCTTGATGAATGCATATCGGGTGTGTGTCATGGTTATCTCCTTTAGGTTCGACACGTCACCCAAGGCGATAACGAACGGCAGGAGACCCGCCGCACTGGCAGGCCCTGTCGTACGTTCTCTTTCATCCGGACTGTAACCGTCGGCTCTGGCCTCTCACCAGATCTGCTTGTCACTTTCCTGACTGCTCCACAGCTTGATCCGAAAACCGGTTCTCCCTTTTCGGGCTGTGGACGCGCTTGTCCAAGCCACCGGAACCGATCTTCGTCTCACTGGCTGTGGGTGCATGACCCGAAAAGCCGCTCGCGGGCTTACGGGGTTCATGCCCCGCATACCGCCGGTGGGGAATTCCGCCCCGCCCTGAGAACGCAACGACATTGCCGACCCCAGAGTGAAGTTGCAAGAGGCCTTGATCACGGGCCCAACGCTGACACGCCTCTTTTCTTTGCCGTTAGAGGTTGTAGGCTACGGGAAAGACAGGGGAGAGAGACAGTGAAGCTATATTACTCGGCGGCCTCGCCGTTCGTGCGCAAGGTGATGGTGGTGCTGCATGAAACCGAGCAGCTGGAGGACGTTGACATCATTGATGTGCACACCACTGCGCTTGATCCTGACGAAGCCCTCAAGACCAGCAACCCCCTGGCGAAGATCCCTGCTCTGTCGCGCGGCAATGGGCCGACACTTTACGACAGCCGGGTGATCTGCGCCTATCTGGACCACCGCGCGGGTAGCAATCTGTATGGTCGTTCCTGGGATACCAAGGTGCTGGAGGCCACCGCCGATGGAATCATGGAGGCCGCCGTCCTGATGACCTACGAGCGTCGCCTGCGCCCCGAGAACATGATCTACGAACCCTGGCTGGAGGCCCAGCTGAACAAGGTTCTTGGCGCCTGCTCCGCGCTCAATGATCGCTGGATGGCGCATCTGAAAAGCCCATTGGACATGGGACAAATCGCCGTAGGCTGCGCTTTGGCTTATCTCGATTTCCGGCATCCGACGTCAAACTGGCGCCACGGGAACGAAGCCCTCGCTGAATGGTTCAAGTCCTTCGAATCGCGCCCCTCCATGCAGGAAACAAAGCCGCCTGCCGGCTGACTGCGCCATTTGGTCCCAACACGTATCAACCAAATCATAAGTGGTTTTTGCGACAGCTTGCCCAAAGAAACTGCTCGGGCAGGCTCGGTGCGCGTATATGACGGCTGGACGAAAGGACTTCTCCCCGCTAGATACCCGCGTTGAGGCACTGCGGACTTTGAGCAGTGTATGCGCATGTTTGCCCTAAACGGGCGCTGGAATTGGAGAAAACCTCGTGTCCCACGCAGAAGACAACGAAGGAACCCGGAGAGATTTCCTCTACTACGCCACTGCCGGCGCCGGGGCAGTCACCGCAGGTGCCGCAGTTTGGCCCCTCGTCAACCAGATGAACCCATCTGCCGACGTCAAGGCGCTGTCCTCGATCCTGGTCGATATCAGTGGCGTTGAGGTGGGAACCCAGATTTCCGTTATGTTCCTTGGCAAGCCGGTGTTCATCCGTCGCCGGACCCAAGCCGAAATCGACGAAGCCCGCGCGGTTGCGCTGAGCGATCTGATTGACGCGGGTTCGGAAAACCCGAACAAGCCGGGCACCGATGCATCCGACGAAAACCGCACCATGGACGAAGCCGGCGAATGGCTGGTGATGATGGGTGTCTGTACCCACCTCGGCTGCGTGCCGCTGGGTGACGGTGCCGGTGAATTCAACGGCTGGTTCTGCCCCTGCCACGGCTCGCACTACGATACCGCCGGACGGATCCGGAAAGGCCCCGCACCGACGAACCTGCCCGTGCCGGTCGCCGAATTCGTCGACGAAACCACAATCAAGCTGGGATAAGGAGACGTATCATGTCCGGTATTCCGCACGACCACTACGAACCGAAGTCTGACGGCGAAAAGTGGCTTCACAGCCGCCTGCCGATCGTCGGCCTTCTCTATGACACCCTGATGATTCCCACTCCAAAGAACCTCAACTGGATGTGGATCTGGGGCATCGTGCTGACGTTCTGTCTGGCACTGCAGATCATCACCGGCATCGTTCTGGTGATGCACTACACTCCCCATGTGGATCTCGCCTTTGCCTCCGTTGAGCATATCATGCGCAACGTGAATGGCGGTCACATGATCCGCTACCTGCACCAGAACGGCGCCTCGCTGTTCTTTGTTGCGGTCTACATTCACATCTTCCGTGGTCTCTACTACGGGTCCTACAAGGCTCCGCGCGAAGTGACGTGGATCATCGGTATGCTGATCTACCTCTGCATGATGGGCACCGCCTTCATGGGCTACGTGCTGCCATGGGGTCAGATGTCCTTCTGGGGCGCGACCGTGATCACCGGCCTGTTCGGCGCCATCCCCTTCGTGGGCGAAGCCATTCAGACCTGGCTGCTGGGCGGACCCGCCGTGGACAACGCGACGCTGAACCGCTTCTTCTCGCTGCACTATCTGTTGCCGTTCGTGATTGCGGGCCTCGTGATCGTTCACATCTGGGCCTTCCACACCACCGGCAACAACAACCCCACCGGTGTTGAAGTGCGCCGCGGATCGAAAGAGGAAGCCAACAAGGACACCCTGCCCTTCTGGCCCTACTTCGTGATCAAGGACTTCCTTGGTCTGGCTGTTGTGCTGCTGGTCTTCTGGGCGATCGTCGGCTTCATGCCGAACTACCTCGGTCACCCCGACAACTACATCGAAGCCAACCCGCTGGCGACACCTGCACACATCGTGCCCGAATGGTACTTCCTGCCGTTCTACGCAATCCTGCGCGCCTTTACCGCTGACGTCTGGGTGGTTCAGATCGCCTCCTTCGTCACCGGTGGCATCATCGATGCGAAGTTCTTCGGCGTACTGGCCATGTTCGGTGCGATCGCAGTGATGGCTCTGGCGCCCTGGCTGGACACCAGCCGCGTGCGCTCTGGTCGCTACCGCCCGATGTTCAAGTGGTGGTTCTACCTCCTGGTCATCGACTTCTTTGCCCTGATGTGGCTCGGTGCAATGCCGGCAGAATACCCCTACGACGTATTCTCGCTGATCGCATCCGCCTACTGGTTCGCCTACTTCCTGGTGATCCTGCCGCTCCTGGGCGTGATCGAGAAGCCGGACGCAATCCCGGAAACCATCGAAGAGGATTTCAACGCCCACTACGGCACGAAATCCGGTGAAGCCACTCCTGCCGAGTAAGCCAGAAGGACTGCTACCAATGTTGAAAAAAATCGCAACCGGTGCCGCCTTTGCTCTGGCGCTCATCCCTGCCGCAGGTTTTGCGGCAGGCGCAGCGGGCGAAGTCGAGGACTTCCAGTTCTCGTTCGAAGGCCCCTTTGGTGCCTATGATCAGAACCAGCTGCAGCGCGGCCTTCAGATCTACACCGAGGTCTGCGCAGCCTGCCACGGACTGAAGCAAGTGCCTCTGCGCACCCTCGCCGATGAGGGTGGCCCCGGCCTGCCCGCGGATCAGGTTCGTGCCTACGCAGCTGAAAACTTCGAAGTTTTCGACGAAGAGCTGGACGATTTCCGCCCGGCTAAACCTGTCGACCACTTCCCGGAAATCACCGCAGCAAACGCGCCCGACCTCAGCCTGATGGCCAAGGCGCGCGCAGGCTTCCACGGCCCTTATGGCCTGGGCCTCAACCAGCTGTTCAAAGGTATGGGTGGTGCGGAATACATCGCCTCCCTGCTGGACGGCTACACCGGTGAGGAAAAGGAAGAAGCAGGCACCATTTTCTATGAGAACACCGCCTTCCCCGGCGGCTGGATCTCGATGGCTCCGCCGCTGTCGGATGAACAGGTGGAATTCGCTGACGGCCACGCAAACGACGTCAAAAGCATGTCTGCCGACGTCGCTGCCTTCCTGATGTGGACCGCAGAGCCCAAGATGATGGAGCGCAAGCAAGCCGGTTTCGTCGGTGTGCTGATCCTGACCGTGCTGTCGGTGCTGCTGTACCTCACCAATAAGCGCCTCTGGGCACCGCACAAGGGCAAGAAGACCTCCTGATCGGTCTGCCCCTGATGCAGAAACAAGAACCCCCGCCACTGGCGGGGGTTTTCTTTTGACAGATGATGTCACGTTCAAGCCGCTTCGGAACACCGGCACACATCAGGCCGTAAGCTGCATACCTCTTGCCCCAGTAATGACCGCTGTTACGATCTGCCCTTCCTCCTGGGGTATCTCGAAGGTCACCTCTGTGAACTGCTCGGTCCGGCCCATGTGAGGGTTTTCCATCAGGATGCGGTGGGTCTGCCCCACCTGTGTGGCCAGATGTTTCTGTACCTGAGCATCCCCTGCAGCGCGCAGGCGGGCAGCACGCTCTTTTATGGTCCTGCCATCCACCTGTTTCGGGATCTTGGCCGCTGGCGTGCCTTCCCGTTTCGAATAGGGAAAGACATGCAGCCAGGTCAGGTCGCAGTCGGTCACCAGCTTCAGGGAATTATCGAAATGCGCCTCGGTCTCGGTCGGGAAACCGGCGATGATATCAGCGCCAAAGGTCATCTCGGGGCGCAGTTTGCGCGCCTCCTCGGCAAAGCGGATGGCATCATCGCGCAGATGACGCCGCGCCATGCGTTTGAGGATCATGTCGTCGCCATGCTGCAAGGACAGGTGCAGATGCGGCATCAGGCGTGACTCGGTGGCGATGGCCTGCATCAGGTTCTCGTCCACCTCGATCGAATCGATGGATGAAATCCGCAGGCGTGGCAGGTCCGGCACAAGCTTCAGAATCCGCATCACCAGATCGCCCAGTTTCGGCTGCGCAGGCAGATCCGACCCCCAAGACGTGAGATCCACGCCGGTTAGCACCACCTCGTTATAGCCCCGGTCCACCAGCCGTTTGATCTGGTCCACCACCACACCCGCAGGCACCGAGCGCGAATTACCACGGCCATAGGGGATGATGCAGAAGGTGCAGCGGTGATCGCAGCCGTTCTGCACCTGTACATAGGCGCGGGAGCGCGTGCCAAAGCCGTCGATCAGATGGCCTGCGGTTTCAGTGACCGACATGATGTCATCGACCTGAACCTTCTCGGTCTCGCCAATGAAATCGGGACCCTTGGCGATTTCAGCCCAAGTATCCGGCTGCATCTTTTCGGTATTGCCGATGACACGGGTGACCTCTTCCATGGCGGCAAAGGTTTCTGGCTCGGTCTGGGCGGCGCAGCCGGTGACGATAATGGGCGCCTCAGGGTTTTCCCGGCGCAGACGGCGGATTTCCTGACGCGCCTTGCGCACGGCCTCGGCGGTCACCGCACAGGTGTTCACCACCACCGCGTTTTCCAACCCCGCCGCGCGTGACAACTCTTTCATCGCCTCGGTTTCATAGGCGTTCAGGCGGCAACCCAATGTGGTGAACTTGGGCGCTGTCATCCTAGCGACTCCAGGAATTCGGCGGTGAAGGTGCCGCTGAAGACATGCATCGTCGGACCGGTCATCCAGACACCATCCTCGCGCCAGTCAATTCGGAGGGTTCCACCATCAAGGTCAATGCGCACCATTCGCCCTGTGAGCCCCCGGCGGGCCGCTGCAACAGCCGTGGCGCAGGAGGACGACCCAGAAGCCAGCGTCACACCAACGCCGCGCTCCCACACCCGCATGCGGATGTGATCGGGGCCGACGATATGGGCCACCTGCACGTTGGTGCGCTCAGGGTAGAGTGGGTGGTGTTCATAGCGAGGCCCGAAGTCTTCAAGCGGGATCAGATCGGCGTCCTCGACAAAAAAGGTACAATGGGGATTGCCCATACCGGTGGCTGTCGGCGCACCCTCGATGGGCAGTTCCAACGTGTCCATCTCTTCGGCAAGCGGAATCTCCTGCCAATCGAGCTGCGGCTGCCCCATGTTGACCGAGGTCAGCCCCTCGCCCACGTCCCGTGCATAAAGATCACCGCGATCGGTGGTCAGATGCAGCGCATCCTTGCCGCTCTCGTTCATCAGGTGACGGGCGATGCAGCGCGTGGCATTGCCGCAGGCCGCCGAGGTAGAGCCATCGGCATTGTAGAAGGTCAGATGCGCATCCCCGGCACCGTTTGAAATCACCGCGAGCTGATCGAATCCCACCCCGAATTGCCGATGGCCGATTCCCTTCGCCAGCGCTGGCGTGATCGCAATATCCTGCACGCGCGCGTCAACAACGACAAAGTCATTGCCCAGCCCGTGCATCTTCATGAAAGGGAATCCGGTATGATCTGATATGCTCATGGCGGGCATATAGACCCCGCGTGGAAATGAATCCAGTCTTGCGCGGATAAACTTGAAAAAAGGGGGTTGACCCCCCGCGCTACTCCCCCTAGATACGCCGCCTATCGGGGCAGTATGGAAGTCAGATCCAAGCTGAGACGATGCGAAATAAGCGCTTGATCCCTAGGGATGTTTTCGCTTAGACCGCGAAAAGGAAGTGGGCCGTTAGCTCAGTTGGTAGAGCAACTGACTTTTAATCAGTGGGTCGCAGGTTCGAATCCTGCACGGCTCACCACTTTCCCAAAAAACCGGATAGAAAACAGGCCGTTGCAGTGAAGCCGTGGCCTCATTTGTTATCTGTTACTGAGCCCTCATGTGGTCACGTGGCAGGTCCGGGTTGGCTCTGTGCGGAACCAGCAGGCTAAGGTTCAAACCCAATCGCGACATTGATGCGGGTCAAGGTCATGGCTCTGGAGTCGGGATAGTTTGACCGTGATAGGTTGGTCAGGCGCCCGCCAGAGCAAGTCTCTGGGCCCGGATCTGGCTTTGTTGTCTTTGACCCAAACACCGAGGTGCACCCATGGCCAGTAAACGCCAAACGAAGAACAAATCCACCGCTTCCACAGGTCCCGCACAGGCACTTTCCTCGCTCAGCCCGCTGGTCGGCCCGCAAGTACACCAGTTCTGGGACATGCAGGAACGCCTACTGAACGAGGTTGAGACCTTCAGCAAACATTGGTTCGAGCGGCGCCACACGGCGGCACGCACGGCACTGCAGACAACGGCTGCGATGTTTGAAACCGGCACCAGCGATCCGGCAGCAGCTGCCAAGGTCCTGCACGACTGGCAGATGAAATCGGCGGAACGGATCACCGAAGATGTGCAGGAATGGATTGATCTTTGCACCCGTAGCGCCGAACTCGTTACCTCGGCCGAGGTTGCGGCGAACAAGGAAACCATGGAAGCTGTTTCGGACACGGTAAAGGATGCGGGCCACCGCCATGCCACTCCGGTTTGAGCCGGACCATAGGTGACAGTTAACCCGCCGCGTGACGGAGAAAACCATGGCAGAAGTCACGGGCGCCGCGCCCCATGCTCTTGCGTGCGAGGAAATCATCGCGGCGCTGAGTGTTGATCGCACCCATGGCCTGACAGCGTCGGAGATCCAGGAAAGACGCGCCCGACATGGGGTGAACAGGCTGACGGCGCAAAAGCCGCAAAGCCTGTCGTCGCTCATCGTGCACCAGTTTCGCAGCATAATCATCTGGCTTCTTGCTGCGGCGGCCCTTTTATCGTTTGCCTTCGGAGACCTGGCCGAAGGGGTCGCAATCCTTGTCGTTATTCTGTTCAACGGCGCAATAGGCTTTTTCACCGAGCTGCGGGCGGTGCGCTCCATGGAGGCGCTGCTGCGCATTGCCGAAGTGCAGACCCTGGTGCGCCGGGAGGGCAAGATACAACGCGTTGATGCCCGCGACCTTGTGCCGGGCGATATCGTGATCCTTGATGCGGGCGATGTAATCACAGCCGACCTGCGACTTCTTCAGGCCTCGAACCTGCAAAGCGACGAATCGATTCTGACCGGAGAATCCCTGCCCGTCGCCAAGGACACTTCACCCTTGCCAACCGGAACGGATGTGCCTGAACGCCGCAACATGGTCTTCAAAGGCACCGCCATCACCCAGGGCGCCGGAGAGGCCATTGTCACCGCCACCGGAATGCAGACTGAAATCGGCCGCATCAGCGCTCTGACAGAGGAGGCTCAGGCCGAAGTTTCTCCTTTGGAGCGGCGCCTGGACCGGTTGGGGCATCGGCTGGTGTGGCTGACGCTTGGGCTTGCGATTCTGATGATCGCGGTGGGGGTGATGCGCGGCCACGCCCTGATCGACATGATCCGCACCGGGACCGCTTTAGCGGTGGCAGCGGTGCCCGAAGGGCTGCCCATCGTCGCCACCTTGTGCCTTGCGCGCGGCATGTGGCGCATGGCGGCGCAGAATGCGGTGATCACGCGCCTCTCGTCAGTGGAGACCCTCGGCGCGACCACCATGATCCTCACGGACAAGACCGGCACGCTCACGGAAAACGAAATGGCGGTGGTGCGCTATCTTTTCGCGGATGGTGATAGGGCGCTGGATCCCGGCAGCCCCGAAACGGGCGATGCCCGTCTAGAGATGGCACTGCGGATCGGCGCCCTTTGCAACAACGCCACCCTTGCCACTGGCGATAGCGAGGCCAGCGGCGAGCCGATGGAAATTGCCCTCTTGCGCGCCAGCCACGAAGCACGAGCGGACGCGCGCCAAAGCAAAGAGGATCTTCCGCGGGTTGCCGAACACGCGTTCGATCCTGCCCGCAACATGATGGCCAGTGTCCATGCGCAGGGTGATGGCTTTTTCTATGCGATCAAGGGCGCGCCCGAAGCCGTGCTTGAGGTCTGCTCCCATGAATACCAGCCTGAAGGCTCCGTGCCCTTGGATGCTGCAACGCGCAAGGTCTGGGCGGACCGGCAGGGCGCCGCCGCGCGCGAAGGCCTGCGGCTATTGGCGCTCGCCACCAAACAGGCAAAGACCGCTGATGAAGACCCCTACGCGGGGCTCACCCTGGTGGGTCTGGTCTGCTTCCTCGACCCGCTGCGCGCCGATGTGCCCGATGCGATCCGCTCGGGTCTGGCGGCCGGCGTGCGGGTTGCAATGATCACCGGAGATCACGCCGACACCGCCGCGACCATCGCGCGCCAGGCCGGGCTGGCCGAGGGTGGCCTGCACGTGATCGAGGGCAAGGAACTGCGTGGCTTTGATCCCGAGACGGCGGACCCGGACTTGCGCGCGCGGGTGCTCTCGGCCGATGTCTTTGCCCGCGTGGCCCCGGAAACAAAGCTGAGCCTGGTCCGCATGTTCCAAAAGGCAGGGCATGTGGTGGCGATGACCGGGGACGGGGTGAACGATGCGCCTGCACTCAAGAAATCCGATATCGGGATCGCCATGGGCCAGCGCGGCACGCAGGTGGCGCGCGAGGCCGCCGATGTGGTGCTGAAGGACGACGCCTTTGGCACGTTAATCTCGGCCATGCGGCAAGGCCGGGTGATCTTCGACAATATCCGCAAATTCGTCATCTACCTGATGTCCTGCAACGTCAGCGAGGTTCTGGTCGTTGGCGTCGCCGTGGGCGCAGGCCTGCCCGCACCGCTTTTGCCGCTGCAAATCCTGTTCCTCAACCTGGTGACCGACGTCTTTCCTGCCTTCGCTTTGGGCCTCGGCAAAGGGGATGACGGCATCATGTCCCGTCCGCCGCGCAATCCCCAAGAGCCGATTGCCGGTCGGCGTGAGTGGTCTTTGATCGGCCTATTGAGCGTTGCGATCACCGTGGCAACCCTGACCAGTTTCGTGCTTGCGCTGTTTTGGCTGGGTCTGGAAGAAGGTCAGGCTGTGAGTGTCGCATTCCTGACCCTTGCGCTCGCGCAGCTTTGGAATGTCTTCAACGTGCGCAGCATCGGCGGCCCACTTTTGGTCAACGAGGTCACGGGAAACCCATATGTCTGGGGCGCACTCGGCCTATGCTCTGGCTTGATTGCCGCGGCGCTGTGGCTGCCTGGATTATCGGACCTGCTGCGCCTGCCCGACCCCGGCACAGCCGGGTTGGCGCTGGCCGGCGCGCTCAGCCTCCTGCCGCTCGTTGCCGGACAGATCGTCCTGCTCTTCAAACGTCGACAAAGGCGCGCAGCCCGCGAAACGATACAGCCCGTCATGGCCTTTCAGGAGCGCAACTTTGGACCTGATTGATCTGCTCTTGGCCGGATCTGTGGTTTTCACTGCAGCGATCCTGCGGGGCTATTCCGGCTTTGGATTTTCCACCATCCTGATGGCCGGGCTGATCTTCTGGCTCCCCGCCAGCCAGATCGTGCCGATGTCCATAGCCCTTGAGATCCTCGCATCCCTTGGCCAGTCGCGCAGCGTGTTGCTGGACGTGGACCGTCGCGCGCTATGGTTGCTTCTGCTGGCGGGGCTGATCGGCAATCCTCTGGGTGTGGCGCTGCTGGGCTATGTGTCGGACGACAGCATGCGGCTTGGCGTGCATTTCCTGATCCTTGGCGCGGTGCTGACGCTCCTGCTGCGCCCGCTGCGCCCGCACACACCTACTGCGGCCCTGCTGTGTCTGGCCGGTTTCATAGCCGGAGTTGCAAACGGCGCAACTGCCATGAGCGGCCTGGTGCTGGGCCTGTTCTTTTCGACCACCGCGATCAGCTCCCGCGCGATGCGAGCAACAATGATCGCCTATTTCTTTTTCACCGATATATGGGCCGGAGGGTTGCTCGCCCTATCCGGCCACTACAGCGCGCAGACACTCTGGCATATTGCCGCCGCCTTGCCGATCCTTGGGGTAGGCGTATGGCTTGGAGGGCGCCGATTTGCCCGCGCGGCCGAAGCAGGAGGTACACAGGCCGTGGTCCACGAACAGAAGTTCCGCCGCGCGGTCCTCTGGCTCTTGCTGGCCTTATGCCTCATCGGGTTGGCGCAAACCCTGAAATGATCAGGAAAGGTGCGCCATAAGATAGTCCGCCAGATGGTTGAAACTGTCCATCTCACCGTAATCTGTCTCGGGCATATCAAGGCCAAAGCGTTTGGCCAAAGCAGTCACCAGGTTCAGGAAATCGATTGAGTCGATGTCGAACTCATCGCGCAGATCTTCGCTGCGATCGATCTCGCCCAGCGAGATATCCGGGGCGATCCGGGCCAGTTCTTCGCCAAGGGCCTGTTCGATGTCGTCACGTGTCATAGGGTTTCGGGCTCCTGCAGAAATCGGTCGATGGCGCGCAGGAACAGCGCGCCGCGATGGCCATCGCCGACACGGTGATCAGCGGCCAGGGTGAGGGTTGCGATCTGGCGTGACACCACTTCTCCCGCCACCACCCAGGGACGCAGCGCAGGTGTGCCGATGCCCACGATGGCCACCTGAGGCGGGTAGATCACACCAAAGAGCCCATCAACACCACGATCCCCAAGGCTGGTCAGGGTGATCGTTGCTTCAGACAATTCACGCGCCTTGAAGCGCCCCGCGCGGACGCGGCCAATCAGATCTCGCATCTGTGCCATCAACTCGTCGCGCTCCTGCGCTGACACGTCAAACAGCGCCGGCGCGACCAGCCCTCCGCCGCGCAGAGCGATGGCAAGGCCAATATTTGCAGCTCCCGCCGGGGAAAATGTGCCCTTCTCGAAATGCCCGTTGAACTCAGGATACTTCTGCAGCGCTCGCGCAATGGCGCGCAGGTAAAAGACCGGCGGCAACAGGCGATCCTCAGGCGCACGGCCCGCATTCACTTCGGCAATGAAATCCGTGAGCGCGGTCATCTCCACCTGATGAGTGAGGTAGAAATGTGGGATCTCGCGTTTGGAGCGCGACATGGCGGCGGCAATAGCCTGCCGCATGGCGCTGAGGCCCGTGTGTGGCTCAGGGTCGGGAGCTGCCTTGAGATGCGCCGCCACATCTGCATGACGGATAGGCTGGCCGGGCGTTACCGGGAGTGCGCTGATGTCAACGCCCTCCTTGGCCGCCAGTCGCCGCGCCGCCGGAGAAGCAAGAACACGGGCGCCAGTGGAGACAGGCAGCGGTTTCAGAGCTTGTTCCATTTCTACTGGCTCTGGTGGTGGCACCGGCTTGGAGGCAGCGGCTACTGGCTCTGCCGCCTCTCCCGTATCGATCCGCGCCAGTGGAGTGCCCACGGGAACACGCTCCCCGATGGCCACCAGCCATTCCGTAACCGTGCCGCTCTCATAGCACTCGATCTCGATCGCGCCCTTCTGGGTTTCCACCACGGCGATGATATCGCCACGTGAAACGGGTTGACCCGGGGCGATCGCCTGCTCAATCAGCGTGCCCGCCTCCATGTCCGCCCCAAGAGAGGGCATGAGAAACGCGCTCATGGCGCCTCCCCCATCACGCGGTGGGCGGTTGCGGCGATCTCTGCCGCCTGCGGGATCGCGGCCTGCTCCAGATGGGCAGCATAGGGAATCGGCACCTCGGCACTACAAACGCGCGCCAGAGGTGCGTCCAGATCCCAGAAGGCCTCTTCCGCCAGGATCATACCAATCTCTGCCGCAAGACTCCCGGTCTTCCAGCCCTCGTCCACCATCACAGCCCGGCGGGTCTTGCGCACCGAGGTCAGGATCGTCTCGGTATCCAGCGGCCGCAGGGAGCGCAGGTCGATCACCTCGGCGTTGATGCCCTCCTGCGCAAGTGCCTCGGCGGCATCGAGCGTCTTGAACAGGGATCCGCCATAGGTGATGAGCGAGACATCCGTGCCCTGCCGCCGGACCACGGCGCGGTCGATGTCCACCGGACCGGCGTTTTCAGCCAGCTCGCCTTCGCGATTGTAAAGCATGACGTTTTCAAAGATCAGCACCGGGTCGGGATCCTCAAGCGCGGTCCAGAGCATACCGCGCGCGTCCTCCAGCGTGGCAGGCACCAGCACCCGCAGGCCCGGAATATGTGCATACCAACCTTCCAGCGAATGCGAGTGCTGCGCCGCCAGCTGCCGCCCCGCGCCGGTGGCCATGCGGATCACCACGGGCACACCGAACTGGTTGTTCGACATATGGCGGAAGGTGGCGGCGGTGTTGAGGATCTGGTCCAAGGCGAGCAGCGAGAAATTGACCGTCATCACCTCGACGATGGGGCGCATCCCGGCCATCGCAGCGCCAATCCCGGCACCGGTGAAACCGGATTCAGACAGCGGCGTGTCGCGGATGCGATCCTCGCCGAACTGATCAAGCAAGCCTTTGGAGACCGCATAGCAACCGCCGTATCGCCCAACGTCCTCTCCCATCAGGAACACCCGCGGATCACGGATCATCGCACCCACGATACCTGCGCGCACCGCCTCGCGGTAGGTGGTGGTCACCGTGTTGCCGGGAGGTGTGACCTCGGGCGGCGCAGGCCGGTCCGGCGCCATCACATAGCGGGTGAGATCGGCGACAGGCTCATCCGTGCCGCCTTCGGCAAAGGCGACCGCCTCGGCGATTTCGGCGTCCACCTCGGCGGTGATCTCCTCCACCTCTCCGGCATGCAGGAGATTGTTCTCCTCGGCCCAGGTCTGGAAGCGGACAATAGGCCCCTTGGCGCGCCACTCCTCCACCTCGTCCTTGGGCCGGTAAAGCTGGGCGTCGAACATGGAATGGGCGCGGAAACGATAGGTACGGCATTCAAGGAATTGCGGCTTGCCATTCTCTGCGATGGCCTTGAGCGCCTTGCGCGCCGCGCCTTCGACGGCGACGATATCCATGCCGTCCACCACATGGCTGTCGATGCCATAGCTGGCCGCCTTGGCGTGTATATCGGTCTCGGATTCCGAACGTTCCAGAGCCGTGCCCATGGCGTAGCCGTTGTTTTCGCAGACAAACAGCACCGGCAGGTCCCAAAGCGCGGCAAGGTTCAGGCTCTCGTGGAACTCGCCCTCGGCCACGGCGCCTTCGCCAAAAAAACAGGCAGTGACGGCGCCTGTGCCCTGCATCCGGTCGGCCAGGGCAAGCCCCGCCGCAAGGGGCAGGCCGCCCCCGACGATGGCATTGCCGCCGTAGAAATTGTGCTCGCGGCTGAACAGATGCATCGAGCCGCCCCGCCCCCCGGCGCAGCCCTCCGCCTTGCCGTACATCTCGGCCAGGACGCTGCCCATGGGGATGCCGCGCATCAACGCATGACCGTGTTCGCGATAGGTGGCGACCACCCGGTCCCGTTCTTCAAGCAAGGGGATGATGCCGGCGGCAATCGCCTCTTCCCCATCGTAGAGATGCAGGAAACCACGGATTTTCTCGCGGGTGTACATCTCGGCGCAGGTGTCTTCGAAGCGCCGGATGCGGATCATCGCTTTCAGAAGGTCACGCAGATGGGCGTGATCGAGGCGGGGTTTCACGTGGTCGATGCTCATGACTCGTCGCTTTCCAAGGTAGAGATATCACCCTCGGGCAGGCCCAGCTCGCGCGCTTTCAAAAGGCGGCGCATGATCTTGCCGCTGCGGGTCTTGGGCAGGTTCTGGCGAAAGGCAATTTCCTTTGGCGCCACAGCGGGTCCCAACTTCTTGCGGGCGTGCCCGAGAAGGGCGAGGCGCAGATCCTCGGACGGCTCCACCCCCGGCTTCAACGCCACATAGGCCTTGACCAGCTCACCCGCAGTTTCGTCCGGAATGCCAATGACGCCGACCTCGGCCACGGCGCGATGCTCCATCAGGGCGCTTTCCACCTCGAACGGCCCGATCAGATGACCGGCGCTTTTGATCAGATCATCGGCGCGGCCCACGAACCAGAAATAGCCGTCTTCGTCGCGCATCGCGAGGTCGCCGGTCAGGTACCAGCCGTCGCGGAAGCATTTGTCGTATCGCGCCTGTTCATTTAGGTAGCCGCGCATCATTGAAGGCCATCCCGCGCGCAGGGCCAGCTCTCCCATGGCGCCGGGCTCTGTCACCTCGCGCAGGGCGCCACCTTCCCCTTCCATCTCGACGATCCCGGCTTCAATCCCTGGTAGCGGCTGTCCCATGGAGCCGGGTTTGACATCCATCGCCGCATAGTTCGCGATCATGATGCCGCCGGTTTCGGTCTGCCACCAATTGTCATGGAAGGGCTTTCCAAAGGCTTTGTTCGCCCAGATGACTGCCTCGGGGTTCAATGGTTCACCGACACTGGCCATGAAGCGCAATGACGCAAAATCATGTCCCTTCATCGCTTCGGTTCCGGCCTTCATCAGCATGCGGATGGCGGTGGGGGCGGTGTACCAGACGTTGACACCTTCTCCTTCCAGAATGTCATACCAGCGGGCAATATCGAACTCTGCCTCATCCACGATCATGCAAACCCGATTGGTCAGCGGCGCCACGATCCCATAAGAGGTGCCCGTGACCCAGCCCGGATCCGCGGTGCACCAGTAGATATCCCCTGCCCGCAGATCGAGTGCGATATGGCCGGTCCAGTTATGGGCAACCACGGCGTCATGCACATGCACAACGCCCTTCGGCTTGCCGGTGGTGCCGGAGGTGAAATGCAACAGCGCGGTCTCTTCAGGGTCCATCGGCTCGGTGGCGAAGTGATCCGCCGCATCGCGCATCAGATCCGCCAGCGGTAGGGTGTCCTCGGACGCATCATCAATGACAAACACCTCCCGCAGATCCGGCAGCGCGGACCGCAGGCCTTTGACTTTGCGTTTATAGAGCCTCGCAGTGGTCACAAGGGCATTGGCGCCGCCAATCTCCATCCGTGAGAGGATCGGCTCGGGACCAAAGGCCGAGAACAGCGGGCAGAAGGTGCACCCTGCCTTCAGTGTGCCAAGGGCTGCGATATAGAGCTGCGGCACCCGCCCCAACAACGCATAGACCCGGTCGCCCTTCCGAAAACCCTGGCCACGCAGCACATTGGCAAATCGGTTCGCTTCGCGCTGCAGATCGGCATAGGTGAAATCGTGCCGCTCGCCGGATTTCGCAATCCATCGCAGCGCCAGTTGGCCCCCGTGCCCCGCCGCCACATGACGGTCGATGGCCTCATGCGCGATGTTCATCTTGCCGTCCGGCAAGCCATCCACCAGCGCCCGCGCATCCGCCCAGCCGAAAGCTGCGCGCAAGGCATGATAGTCCGTCATGTTGGAGACGGTCTTGAAGCTCTCCGGTTTGGCAATCCGCGTCCCGTGCATAGGCACCCTCCCCACGTTCAACCACAGCAAGGTTAGCCGATTATCCGCAGGCGCAGATGACCGAGATCAAGGCAGGCAGAATTCGCTCACAATCCGGCCCGGCCCTGTATTCCCCGGCCCTGTATTCGGAGCTGTGTCAGTCCCTCTCTCGCCCGTTATCCGGTCAGGCCTTTTCCCGCCCGCCGCGCACGACCCAATAGATCGCCGGGATCACCAGCAGCGTCAGCGCAGTCGAGGTCGCAAGCCCGAACAAAAGCGAGATCCCCAGCCCCTGAAAGATTGGATCCACCAGAATAAAGGCCGCACCCGACATCGCCGTGATCGCGGTGAGAAAGATCGGCAGGAAACGCACGCCCCCCGCCGCCAAGAGCGCATCATGCAGGGAGCGACCGTTCTCCTGTTCGCGCCGGATGAAATCCACCAGCAGGATCGAGTTGCGCACGATGATGCCCGCAAGGCTGATGAAACCAATCATCGATGTGGCCGTGAACGGCGCATTGAGCGCCCAGTGACCCAGAGTGATCCCGATCAGTGTCAGCGGGATCGGCGTCATGATCACCAGGGGCAGCTTGAAGCTGCGGAACTGGCCGACGATCAGGAAGTAAATCCCCACCAAGGCCGCCCCAAAGGCCGCGCCCATGTCGCGGAAGGTGACATAGGTGACTTCCCATTCACCGTCCCACAGAAGGATGGGTTTACTCTCGTCCATGGGCTGGCCATAGAGCGTGACCTCGGGCTTCATGCCCTCGGGCCAGTCGCGGGCGTCGATCTCCTCCTGCACCGCAATCATGCCGTAGATCGGCGCCTCGAACCGACCCGCCAGATCGGCGGTGACCATCTCAAGGTCCAGACCATTCTTGCGGAAGACCGGCCAAGACCCCTGCTCTACCGAGATGCGTACCACTTCGCCCAGTTCCACGTTGCCCTGACCGATTCCGGCAGGGCCACGGGCGGGCAAGGGCGTCGCCAAGAGCGCCTCGGTCACCTGACGGCGCTCCTCACTCAGCTTCATGCTGATCGGGATGGGCCGCACCCCGCCGCCGCGCTGGGAATAGCCGACGGTGGTGCCGTGGAACAGCAGCGACAGCGTGTCATAGACCGCGCTTTGCTCGACCCCGTGGAAATCGAGGCTGGCCTGATCGATCTCGATCCTGAGCCGTTCGGGCGGGCGGCCAAAGCTGTCATCCACATCGACGATGAAATCCACATCGGTGAAGATCTCTTTCAACCCCGTCGCGACCTCGCGCCGAGTGTCTGGGTCGGGGCCATAGACCTCGGCCAGAAGGGTTGCCAGTACCGGCGGGCCGGGTGGCACCTCCACCACCTTGACCGAGGTGCCCGCGGGCAGATCGACCGCCGCGAGACGCTCGCGCAGCTCCAGCGCGATGGCGTGGCTCTGGCGGTCGCGTTCTTCGGAATCGGCAAGGTTGATCTGCAGATCGCCCAGCTCGGGGTTCTGGCGCACAAAGTAGTGCCGCACCAGCCCATTGAAGTTGAAAGGCGCGGCGGTGCCCGCATAGGCCTGGATGCTTTCGATCTCGGGGATCTCTCCGGCGGCAGCGGCCAGTGCGAACAGGGCGCGCTCGGTGTCTTCCAGCGTGGCGCCCTCTTCCAGGTCGACGATCACCTGCACCTCCGACTTGTCGTCAAAGGGCAGAAGCTTCACCACCACCGACTGGGTGCCAAACAGCGACACCGACGCCCCGGTGCCGACGAAGACAAGGATCAGAAAAATCGCAGCGCCCATGCGGCTGGCCAGCAAAGGCCGCGCAACGGCACGATAGATCCGGGCCATACGGGTGTTTTCGCCGTGATCGTCCTCATCCCCGCCATGCACCGGGACGGCACCGGGTTTCTTGCGCTGAAGCCGCAACATGATCCAGGGCGCAAAGACCACCGCCACGAAAAAGCTGAGGATCATCGCCGCCGAGGCATTGGTGGGAATGGGGCTCATGTAGGGGCCCATCATGCCCGAGACGAACAACATCGGCAGCAGGGCGAATACGATGGTCAGCGTTGCGATGATTGTCGGGTTTCCCACCTCCGCGACACCGCGCAGGGCGACCTTGGTCTTGTCGCCGGTTGGATCCAGCCGCCAGTGACGGGCGATGTTTTCCACCACCACGATGGCATCATCGACCAGGATCCCGATCGAGAAGATCAGCGCAAACAGCGATACCCGGTTGATGGTGAAACCCATCAGGTATGACGCGGCAAAGGTCATTAGAATGGTGGCGGGAATGATGATCAGCGTCACCACCCCTTCACGCCAGCCGATGAAAATCACGATCAAGAGGAAGATCGACACGCTGGCCCCGGCCAGGTGCGAGAACAGTTCATCCGATTTCTTCTGCGCGGTCTCACCGTAGTTGCGGGTGACTTCGACCTCCAGCGCATCGGGCAGGAAGTCGCGTTTGGCGGTCTCCAGCCGCTCCAGCAGCTCATCCGCCACGTTTACCGCATTGGCCCCTTCGCGCTTTGCAAAGGCGAGCGAGACAGCTGGACGTGGCGTCGCCTCGCCGGGGTGTAGGGTCCAGGCGCGGTTGTCGGCATCTGCGGGCGCAATGCTAACGCGGGCAACGTCTTTCACATAAACAGGCCGTCCATCCCGCGTGGTGACAAGAAGCAGACCCAGATCTGGTTGACCCACCAGGCTTTGACCGCTCAAGAGATCCAGCGAGGCGCCGGTCTGGCGCACCCGGCCCAGCAGCTCGGACCGGTTGGCGTTGCGCACCTTTTCCGCCAGCTGCTCCAGCGTGACACCATAAAGAGCCAGCGCGGCGGTGTCCGGCTCCACCCGGATTTCAGTGCGGCTGTCACCGACGATGTAGGTGCGCCCCACGTCCTCGGCCTTGGACAGCTCCGACATCAGCTGCGATGCGACCTCGCCCAGGTTGGCCCTGTCCCACCGCTCTGCCTCAGCACGGGGCAGATCCGCGCGCGGGGCGAGTGACAGCACCAGAATAGCGACGTCGTTGACCCCGCGCCCGATGATCAGGGGCTCCGGGATGCCAATGGGAAGCTGGTCGAAATTGGCGCGGATCTCGGAATGGACCCGCAGGATGGCGTCATCCTCGGGCACGCCCACCTCGAACCGGGCAGTGGCCATCACCCGGTCGTCAAAGCTTTGGCTGTAGACATGTTCGACGCCAGGCAGGCGCGTCAGCAGCGCCTCGATCGGTTTGGCGACCAACTCCACCGCATCATCTGCCGCCAGCCCATTGGCCTGGATGAAGACATCCACCATGGGCACCGAGATCTGCGGCTCCTCTTCGCGCGGCAGCAGCAGAAGCGCCACGAAGCCGAGGATCAGCGAGGCAATCAGCAACAGGGGAGTCAGGGGTGAATTGATGAAGGCGCTGGAAATCGATCCGGCAATGCCAAGGGACTCTTCGGCGCGCTCGTTTGGCGTGTTCTTGGTGCTCATTTCTGCACCGCCTCATATGCGCTCAGCTGGTCGCCGGGTTTCAGTCCCGCCAGAACCTCAATCCCGCCGTCGACGCGCACACCGGGCTGGACCACCACCTCTGCCCCGCTGTCGAGCCGCGCAAAGGTCACGCCATTGCGCTGCTGCAGGTAGACCTCGGGCACAACTATAGCCGGGCGCTGGCCGGTGGCGATCAGAAGGCGGACGCGTTCTCCAACAAAGAAATCACCAAGGCCCTCGGCCTCTACATCTACAACGACCTGACCCGCAACCAGTTCGGGATAGATCTTGGCGATGCGGCCATCACTTTGCGCCTCTGCGCTGGTCAACTCGCCGCGCGCCAGGATGCGAACGGTTTCCCCAGCTTCCAGATAGCGGGCGTGGCGTTCGGGCAGCTCGGTGCGCAGCACGAAATTCTCGGTCGCGATGGTGGCGATGGTTTCGCCCGGATTGACGAACATGCCCTCAACAACCGGCACACTCAGGATCCGCCCCGCCTCGGGCGCTCTTACGATACCTTCGGCCTGGCGGGCCAGGAGCAGATCCCGCTGCGCTTGCTGGGCGGCATGATTTTCCTCGGCCACACTCAGCGCGGTCTGCGCCTGGTCCACCGCTGTTTTGGGCGAGGCGCCACGTTCCCGCAATTCCAGAACACGTGACAGATCAATCTCGGCCAGGGCAATCTGTGCTTCAAGCGCGCGAATGCCCGCTTCTACCCCGGCAATTTCCAGCGCCAGCTTTTCATCCTCGACGCGGGCCAGAACCTGACCGGCGGCAACGCTATCGCCTTCTTCCGCACGCAGCTCCACCAGGCTGCCGGAGAGGCGCGCGCGGGCCAGCGCGCGCTTGACGCTCTGCACCTTCCCAAAGACGGGACGCCAGTCCGAAACCTCGGTCACCTCGACATCAAAGCCTTGGGCCGAGACCCCCTGCACCGTCGGCAAGCAGAGCAGCGACAGCGCGGCAGGCATAAACAGAATTCGGATCAACAAGCGCATATTCGTTCCTCTTCATGGCCTTTTCAGCGCAGCACAATAGGCGCACATTAGCGGCATTGAGAGACACATTCAGTGAAATTAATGTATCTGGCTTTGACTTATCTCAAGCCAGCTTTCCAAAGGATGCGCAAAAGACAAAGCCCATAGATCGTGGAAAAACCGAAAAATCTCGTGTTTGCTCAGTGTCACAGGCAAACGAGGGAAGAGGACGTCATATGGATCGCGCCGAGATCGTGCATCAGAATTTCCTGGACCGGGTGGCGAGCGGAAAACTCCCAACCGGCGCTTCGCCACGTGACGGGCTGCGGCCGGAGATGGCCATTGCCATCTACCGCGCCCAAGCTCTGAGCCGGGCACTGGACCTGACCAGCCGCGCGATGCAGAAGGCGGGTCAGGGGTTCTACACCATCGGATCTTCCGGTCACGAAGGCATGGCCGCCGTTGCCCGCGCCCTGCGGGCCGATGACATGGCCTTCCTGCATTACCGTGATGCGGCTTTTCAGATCGCCCGCGCCGATCAGGTGCCGGGCCAGCGCATCGCCTGGGACATGCTTCTGTCCTTCGCCTGTTCTTCCGAAGACCCCACCTCGGGCGGGCGGCACAAGGTGCTGGGTTCCAAGGCGCTGATGATCCCGCCGCAGACCTCGACCATCGCCAGCCACCTGCCCAAGGCGGTGGGGGCGGCCTATTCGGTGGGTGCCGCCAAACGGCACCGCCCCGAACATCAGGTGCTCGCCGATGACAGTATCGTCATGTGCTCCTTCGGGGATGCCTCGGCCAATCATTCCACCGCACAGGGCGCGATCAACACGGCGGGCTGGACCTCGGTGCAGTCAATTCCGCTGCCGCTGCTGTTCGTCTGCGAGGATAACGGCATCGGCATTTCCACCAAGACGCCCAAGGGCTGGATCGAATCCTCGATGGCGGGGCGGCCCGGCATCAAGTATTTCAAGACCGACGGGCTGGATCTGTATGAGGCCTACGCCACCGCGCTGGAAGCCGCAGACTACGTGCGCACCCGTCGCAAGCCCGCCTTCCTGCACCTGCGTACCGTACGCCTTTACGGCCATGCGGGCGCCGATGTGCCCACGACCTATCTGTCGAAATCCGAGGTGGAATCGGATGAAGCAAACGACCCCCTGCTTCATTCCGTGCGTCTCCTGGCCGAGGCAGGCGTGCTGGCACCGCAGAAGGCGCTGAAGATCTACAATGACACCTGCGCCCGCGTCGAACGCATAAGGGCCGAGGTCATCACCCGCCCGCATCTGAAGAGCGGCGCCGATGTGGCGGCCAGCCTGATCCCGCCCCCGCGGGCCTGCGCGCCCACGAATGGCGTGCCGCCCGAAAAACGCGCCGAGGTCTTCGGCAGCGACATGCGCGCCATGGAAGACCCCCAGCCCATGTCCCGCCTGATCAACTGGGCGCTGACCGACCTGATGCTGGAACATGGCGAGATCGTCATGATGGGCGAGGATGTGGGCCGCAAGGGCGGCGTCTATGGCGTGACGCAAAAGCTGCACCAGCGGTTCGGCCCGGACCGGATGATCGACACGCTGCTGGACGAACAATCCATCCTCGGGCTGGCGATTGGCATGGGCCACAACGGCTTCCTGCCGATGCCCGAGATCCAGTTCCTTGCCTATCTGCACAATGCAGAAGACCAGATCCGCGGCGAGGCGGCGACCCTGCCGTTCTTCTCGAACGGGCAGTTCTCAAACCCGATGGTGCTGCGCATTGCCGGACTTGGCTTTCAAAAGGGCTTTGGCGGGCATTTTCACAACGACAACTCGCTGGCGGTGCTGCGCGACATTCCGGGGCTCGTGATTGCCTGCCCGTCGGACGGGGCCGAGGCCGCGATGATGATGCGCGAAGCGGTGCGCCTTGCGCGCGAGGAACAGCGGGTGGTGGTCTTCGTGGAACCCATCGCGCTTTATCCGATGCGGGATCTGCATGGCGATAAGGATAGCGGCTGGATTCGGACCTACCCTGCGCCCGATCAGCGGATCGGAATTGGCGAGGTCGGCGTTCACGGAGACGGCACCGATCTGGCCATCGTCACCTATGGCAACGGTAGGTATCTTTCGACCCAAGCCAAGGCCGAATTGGAGGCCAAAGGCATCAAGACCCGCATTGTTGACTTACGCTGGCTGGCACCGCTCCCTACGGCGGCGCTGCTGGAGGCCACCAAGGGCTGCAAACATGTGCTGATCGTCGATGAATGCCGCACCACCGGCAGCCAATCCGAAGGGTTGATGGCGCTGTTTACCGAGGCTGGAGTCACCTCGCTTGCCCGCCACGCGGCAGGCGATTGCTTCATCGCAACGGGGCCTGCCTATGCGGCGACGCTTCCCTCGAAGGAAAGCATTGTGGCCGCAGCCCTTGACCTGACCGGAGGTGCCAAATGACCCGCACAGCTGTTCTGATCTGCCCCGGACGGGGCACCTACAACAAACCCGAACTCGGCTACCTGCACCGCCATCACGGCGACAAAGCAGACCTGTTCGCAGGCTTTGACGCCCAGCGCGCCGCCGCCGGTCAGGAGGAGGTCACCACGCTGGACGGGGCCACCCGGTTCTCAGTCGCGAAGTATTCGCGCGGAGATATCGCATCGCCGCTGATATATGCCGCATCGCTCGCCGATGCGCAGTCGCTGGCGGGTGATATCGAGGTGGTCGCGGTCACCGGCAACTCGATGGGCTGGTATATCGCCCTAGCCGCCGCCGGGGCGCTGAGCGCGGACGACGGCTTCAAGGTCGTGAACACCATGGGCACCTTGATGCAGGAGCAATTGATCGGCGGGCAGCTGGTCTATCCCTTTGCTGGCGGTGACTGGCAGAACGATCCCACCCGCAAGGCGGAGCTGCTTGAGATCGTGGCCGAGACCGACGCCCGCGCGGGCCACGATCTGGCGCTGTCGATCGATCTGGGCGGGATGCTGGTCTTGGCCGGGAACGAAGCGGGTCTGTCTGCCTTTGAAGCCGCCGTTCCGGTGATGGATGAGCGTTTCCCCATGCGCCTTGCCAATCACGCGGCCTTCCATACATCCCTGCAAGCCCCCGTCGCTGCCGAAGGGCGCAAACGGCTGGGCGCGAAGATGTTCAACCAGCCCGAAGTTCCACTTATCGACGGGCGCGGCCATCTCTGGTGGCCCGGCGCCACGGACACGCAGGCGCTTTGGAGTTACACGCTGGGGCATCAGGTGGTGGAGCCTTACGATTTCACCCGCGCGGTGCAGAACGCTGCATTGGAGTTTGCGCCGGATCTGTTCATCGTCACCGGCCCCGGCACCACGCTGGGCGGCGCGGTCGCGCAATCGCTGGTCCACACAGGCTGGCAAAGGATGACGGGCAAGGAGGCCTTCAAGAAGCGTCAGGCGGAGACGCCATTGCTGATCTCCATGGGCGATGACGCACAGCGGACACTTGTCACCGGCTAAAGCCTAGACCGCCCCATGATCGGCGGCGCATTGGCTGTGATCGCCCAGCGCCGTTAGCACCTTGCAATGACCGCCATTGCCGCCGTCACAAAGATGAGCAATCCGCTCCAGCTCAGTTGCCAGTTGCTGCAACCGGGCAATGCGCGCGCGCACCTGATCAAGCTGGGCGCGGGCGATGCGGTTGGCTTCGGCGCAATCGGTGCCAAGTTCGCCATCAAGCGCCATCAGCACCTTGATATCCTCCAGCGCAAAGCCAAGGTCGCGGGCGTGCTTGATGAAACCCAGCGCCTCCAGCCCGTCCTGCCCATAACGGCGTTGATTGCCCGCGTTGCGCCCGGCAGGCGGCAGCAGGCCGATTTCCTCATAGTATCGGATGGTGGGCACCTTTACCCCGGTGGCCTTGGACAGCGCGCCAATGGAAAACATCGCGATCCCTCTTGAACCTCTAGTGACTAGAGGCCCTAGGTTGACCTCGAATCGGAACAAAGGACAAGAGCAATGGCAGGATGTTGCGGGCATGAGGCGCGATTTGACGGGATGTCGGCGGCCTACAAAAGACGCCTGTGGATCGTGATTGCGATCAACGCGGGCATGTTCGCAGTGGAGATGGGCGCGGGCCAGATGGCAGGCAGTCAGGCGTTGAAGGCGGACGCGCTGGATTTCCTTGGCGACGCTCTCACCTACGGGATTTCGCTGGCCGTGATCGGCGCCAGCTTGCGTACCCGCGCGCTGGCTGCGCTGGCCAAGGGGGTCAGCCTGCTTATGATGGGGCTTTGGGTGTTCGGATCGACCGTCTACCACGTGTTTGTGCTGGGCATGCCGCAGGCCGAAGTCATGGGCGTCATCGGGTTCATGGCGCTGGCTGCTAATGTGACTTCGGTGCTGCTGCTCGCGGCCTACAAGGATGGGGACGCCAACGTGCGTTCGGTCTGGCTGTGTTCGCGAAACGATGCCATCGGCAATGTGGCGGTGATGATCGCGGCTTTGGGAGTCTGGAGCACTGCCACCGGCTGGCCAGACCTGATCGTGGCCGGGATCATGGCCGGGTTGTTCCTGAACTCCGCCTGGCAAATCCTGGTGCAGGCCATCGCAGAGCGCCGCGAGGATCTGGCGCATCAGCATTAGGGGAGTGCACGAACCGGCGGGGTGGGCGTGAAGCGCCCGCCCCGTGGGGGGGCGGTTCGGGCGCTGCCCGAGCCTTTGGCCCAGGCGGTCAGAAGGATAGGCCTCTCAGGCAAACAGCCCGGCGTAATCCTCGCGCAGGGCCTTTTTCTGTACCTTGCCCATGGTGTTGCGCGGCAGGGCGCCCGTCAGGATCACCTCTTTGGGCTGCTTGAACTTCGCCAGTTGACCCGAAAGTGCGGCCTTCACAGCCTCGGCACTGGTGCCTTCGCCCGTGGGGACAACGACGGCCACCACCGCCTCACCAAAGTCGGGATGCGGCACGCCGATCACAGCACTTTCCAGCACGCCGGGCAGATCGTCGATCAGGCTTTCCACCTCTTTGGGGTAGACATTGAAACCGCCGGTGATCACCAGATCCTTTTCCCGGCCCACGATGGTGATATAGCCGTCTTCGTCCATCCGGGCCATGTCACCGGTGATGAACCAGCCATCGGACAGCAGCTCTTCGGCGGTTTTCTCGGGCATCTGCCAGTAGCCTTGGAACACATTGGCCCCGCGCACATGCAGGACGCCGATCTCGCCCTGCGCAACCTCCATGCCATCCGCAATGATCCGCGCCTCGACCCCCGGCAGGGGAAAGCCCACGGTGCCCGCGCGTCGCTCTCCGTCATAGGGGTTCGAGGTGCTCATGTTCGTTTCGGTCATCCCGTAACGTTCCAGGATGCGATGGCCGGTGCGGGCCTCCCAGGCCTCATGCGTATCCACCAGCAAGGGCGCCGAGCCAGAGATGAACAGGCGCATGTTCGAGGCCCGCTCCCGCGTTAGGCGCTCATCCGCCAGCAGGCGTGTGTAGAAGGTCGGAACCCCCATCAGCGCGGTGGCGCGTGGCATGGCATCCAGGATCTCATCTGCGTTGAAGCCCTTCAGGAACACCACACGCGCCCCGGCCAGCAGCGCCACATTGGTCGCCACGAACAGACCATGAGTGTGAAAGATCGGCAGCGCATGGATCAGCACATCCCTGTCGGTGAACTGCCAGTAATCGCGCAGCATCTCCGAATTGGAGGCAAGGTTCTCATGGCTCAGCATCGCGCCCTTGGAGCGCCCCGTGGTGCCCGAGGTATATAGGATCGCTGCCAGATCATTGGGTCCGCGCGGCACCGGATCAAAGCCGCCACGCCCCACGACGGCGTCTGTCAGGCTGCCCAGCCCCTTGCCATCCAGCGTCACCACCAGGGCATCGCCTGCGATTTCGGCGATGTCATCTTCGCGCGCAGGGTCGCAAACCACCACGCGAGGGCTGGCATCGCCCAGGAAATAAGCCACCTCGGGCGTGGTATAGGCGGTGTTGAGCGGCAGGAAGACGCCCCCCGCCATCACCGTACCAAGGTAAAGCTGGATCGCCTCGATGGTCTTTTCCACCTGCACCGCAACCCGGTCACCGGGTTTGACGCCCATCCCGACCAAGGCCGCCGCATTGCGCTCGGCGCCTGCGAACAGCTCGCCAAAGGTCATGCTGGCCCGCGCCGGGAAGGTGGCGAAATTGCGCGTCTCATGGCTGATCGAGGCCGCGCGCAGCCGGGAAATCAGGTGGTTAGCGTCATACATCGGCAGCATCCTTCGTCAAATGCCGCTATCTGCGCCAGAGCAGGGCCGGAAATCAAGCCGTTGATCCTGGCCGGGTCTGCAAATCCTGTTGGTTCGTTTTGAGGCCACTTTGCCATGTCTTTGCTGTGTAGCGAGTGTAGGCTAGATTTGTGCTTCTTTTGAGAAGTGCTTCAGCAACGAGCATGGTAGTTTGGCTTCATGGAAATCTGGACGTTAGAGAAAACGCTAAATAGTGAGAATGGAACACGCAACGTAGAGATACGTGCCAGTCCTGATCGCAAGTTGTTTCGCTACCACGAAAACCTTTGGATTGATGTAAATGAAGACGGGCTGCTCTACCATCCAGATGGCGGCTACTGGTCCTGCCAGAACATGTCAGGATACTACGCCAGTCTTGAAGAGTGTGTATGCGGAGCATACGCCGATTTGGCTTGGCTTGAGGAATAACTCTAAGTGAAACCCGCGTTGCTATGACGCTTCCGAGAGTACCTCTGAAACAGCAGGCAAAGTATTTATTGCTGCGGTCGTCGCAATTGCCCATTTCGCCCACACTGCCACCCAACACGACTTGCAGAGATGTCCTTGATCTTTGCCGCCCACAGGCGCAGGTTGCGGGCCATGACGAAACCCTTAACATCGCATCGACCTGTTCTGGCCATCTTGCTCAAAGTGGCGGCCATCGGGCTGTTCACCATGCTCTCGGCCCTGATCAAGGCGGCGACCGAAGAGGTTCCGGCTGGGGAGGCGGTATTCTTCCGCTCCTTCTTTGCGATTCCCGTCATTGTTGTCTGGCTGGCCCTGCGCGGGGATCTGCGGGACGGGCTGAAGACGAAGAACCCCATGGTGCATGTTTGGCGGGGGCTGGTCGGAACCTCGGCCATGGGGATGACCTTTCTGGGTCTGGGTCTGCTGCCGCTCCCTGAGGTCACGGCCATCGGCTATGGCACGCCGATTTTCACGCTGATCCTTGCGGCGCTTTTTCTGGGTGAGACCATTCGACTGGTGCGCATCACCGCTGTCGCCATCGGCCTGATCGGGGTGATGATCATGATCTGGCCGCGCCTTGGCTCTGGCGCGGACCTGTCGGACGGCGCGACGCTGGGGGCGCTTCTGGTCCTTGGCGCCACGATTGCCCGCGCTTTCGTTCAGATCCACGTGCGCCGCATGGTGATGACCGAGCCGACCGCCGCCATCGTCTTCTATTTCTCGCTGACCGCCTCGGCCCTGTCGCTGCTGACGCTTCCTTTTGGCTGGGTCATGCCCAGCGCCGAGGTTCTGGCGATGCTGATCGGTGCGGGGCTAGTGGGTGGGATCGCGCAAATCCTTGTGACCTCCTCCTACCGGTTTGCGCCTGCTTCGATGCTGGCGCCCTATGACTATGTGTCGATGGTCTTTGCCATCTTGCTGGGGTATTTCTGGTTCGATGAGCTTCCCACACTGGTGATGCTGGCGGGCGCGACATTGGTCATCGCGGGCAACGGGCTGGTGATCTGGCGCGAAAGCCGTCTGGGTCTCGAGCGCGGCAAGGCCCGCTCCCTCACGGATCCCAAAGGGGGATAGGAACTGGCCCCGGCATATGCGCCGAGGCCAGTCCTTGTTTCCTACTATGATCTCAAGATCAGATGCTTGCGCCCTTGGGGTCAAGCGTCACTTTCCACAACTCCTTGTCGGCGCGGTCCATCAGGCGCACGGTCATCTGCTGGGTGGCGCCGTCGATGTCCACCAGGCCAAAGAACTGCAACCCTTCGGAGGGCGGCAGGTTCACGCCCTGGCCCTCTTCCGGCGCTTTGACAAATTTGACCTCGGGGCCAAAGGTCCCGTCCAGCGCGTTCGGGCCGAATGTACCGGCATGCAGCGGGCCGGAAACGAACTCCCAGAAGGGGTCGAAGTCCTGGAAGGCCGCCTTGTCCGGATTGTAGTAATGCGCGGCGGTGTAGTGCACATCGGCGGTAAACCACACAGTGTTGTCGATGCCTGCGGTCTTGATGAAGCGCAAAAGGTCCGCGATTTCCAGCTCGCGGCCCTTGGCGGCGCCATGATCGCCGTTCGAGATCGCCTCGGCGCCAGCCTGTTCTTTCCAGTTGTCCCAGACGATCAGACCAATCGGCATGTCAGATGCGATCACCTTCCAGGTCGCCTTGGAATTGGCCAGCTCGCGCTTGAGCCATGCCAGCTGCTCGGCGCCCAGGATGCGGGACTTGTCTGTCATCTCGGTTTCCATCGAGGCGCCATTCGGCCCGCGATAGCTGCGCAGATCCAGGAAGAAGACATCCAGCATCGGACCGTAAGAGATCTTGCGGTAGACGCGGCCCGGCTCGGCCGGGGTGATGCGCAGCGGCGTCATCTCGTGGAAGGCACGGGCGGCGCGGGCCTGGAGAACATGCACCGATTTCTCGGTGTAGCGGTCATCCGAGATCAGGTCCTTGGCATCGGACCAGTTGTTCACGACCTCATGGTCATCCCACTGGAAGAAGGTCGGGCAGATGGCGTTCATGGCGCGCACGTGCTCGTCCATCATGTTGTATTTCCACTGGCCGCGGAATTCGTCCAGCGTTTCGGCGACTTTGCGCTTTTCCTCGATCAGGGTGGAGTTCTTCCAGATCAGCTTGCCGTCCTTTTCCACCTCATCCTGCATCGGGCCATCGGCATAGATGGTGTCGCCCGAATGGATGAAGAAATCGGGGCGGTGCTGGGCCATGGTCGCATAGGTGCGCATGCCCTCATCGTCGATGCCCCAGCCCTGACCGGCGGTGTCGCCCGACCAGGCGAAACGCACATCGCGGCGCGCGGTGGGCGCGGTGCGGAACTGGCCCACGATGGGTTCCGAGGTGGCCTGCATGTCATTCAGATCCGCCGCCACGAAACGGTAGAAGATATCCTGATCCGAGGGCAGACCATCGATCAGGCGCTTTACCGCGAAATCGCTTGCGGGCATCGCAGTCATCGGCGCCAATTGGCGGGCGTTGGCAAAGCTTTCGGTAGTGGAAACCTCCATCATCACCCGCGCGGGGCGGTCGGTGCGGGTCCAGATCATGCCGGACATGGTATCCACGTCGCCGGACTGAACACCGTGGGTAAAGATCGGACGCACACCCGCGCGCGAGATCGAAGGCGCTGCCAGCGAGGCAGCAAAAGCGGTACCGCCCGCCAGGAAGGCCCGGCGGCAGGGGCGCATAAAGCGATGAGAAGACATGATAAAACCCTGTCTGTTGCAATTGGATAGGTGGCGCCAGTCAAACCGCGCGAATGTAAAATCTGATCCGCCTCAAAATGAAACTTTGGCAAATCTTTTGTGACCGACGGTTCGCGATCCGATCAGGAGGCATCCAGCCGCACGCGGAGGGCATTCACCCGGTCGCGCAGCTCGATCAGCTCTTTCAGATCGCCGCCCATCGCCTCGATCACGCAGGCGGAAATCTCCTTTGCCTCGGCCTGCAACTTCCGTCCCTTTTCGGTCAGGGCCACGATCAGGCTGCGCTCATCCTCGGGGTTGCGGCGGCGGGTCACGTATCCCGCGCTTTCCATCCGTTTCAACAGCGGCGTCAGTGTATTGGTTTCCAGATCAAGTCTCCTGCCCAGATCGCTGACCTTTTGGCCGTCCTCCTCCCACAGGGCGACAAGCACCAGATACTGCGGATAGGTCAGCCCGAACGGCGCCAGAAGCGGGCGATAAAGCCGCGTCAGCGCATGGTTCGCCGAGTAGAGCGAAAAACACAGAAGGTCATCGATTTTAAGCAGGTGATCCATGGCGGAAATTTATGTCGCGCACGCTTTTATCGCAAGCGGTTGAATTTCGCGACAGGACGACTATTTATATCGTGCACGATTTAATCGTACACGATTCGAAAGGAGACGAGATGTCCATCACAGCGATCTACACTGCAGGCGCCACCGCAACCGGCGGGCGCGACGGCAAGGCCAGCATCCACGGCAGCGAGGTGAGCTTTGATCTCGACCCGCCAAAGGAAATGGGCGGCGGCGGCAAAGGCAGCAACCCCGAGCAGCTGTTCGCTGCCGGCTACGCCGCCTGCTATATCGGCGCGATGAAGTTCGCGACCACCCAGGACAGCACCCTTGCAAAAGTCCCGAATGACGTCTCCGTAGACGCCGAGGTGGGCATCGGCCCCCGCGCCGAGGGCGGCTTTGGCCTGTCGGTAAAGCTCAAGGTTTCGATGCCGGGCGTGGACAAGGCCGAGGCGCAGCGCATTGCCGATGCCGGCCACGCCATCTGCCCCTACTCCAACGCCACCCGTGGCAATATCGAGGTCACCACCGAGGTGGTCTGACAGATCGCCACTCGGCACCAGCGGCACCGCAGGTGCTGAAACTGAAAAAGCGCGGGCCATCCGGTCCGCGCTTTTGCACTTTAATAACAGCCCGATAGGATCAGCTGCGCACCAGCGCCTCATAGGCTTCGGCGATCTCGCGGGTCAGCGCGCCGACCTCGAACGTGTAGGGGCCGATCTCGCCCACCGGGGTCACCTCAGCGGCGGTGCCGGTCAGCCAGCACTGCTCAAACCCTTCCATTTCCTCGGGCATGATATGGCGCTCATGCACGGTGATACCCTTGTCCTTCAGCATCTGGATCACGGTCTGCCGGGTGATCCCGTTGAGGAAGCAATCGGGTTTCGGCGTATGAACCTCGCCGTCCTTCACGAAGAAGATGTTGGCGCCGGTCGCCTCGGCCACGTAGCCGCGGTAATCCATGAACAAAGCGTCCGAGCAGCCCTTGGCCTCCGCTTTATGCTTGGAGATGGTGCAGATCATGTAGAGGCCGGCAGCCTTGGCATGCACCGGGATGGTTTCCGGGCTCGGGCGTTTCCATTCTGCGATATCCAGCTTGGCGCCCTGCATCTTGGCATCGCCATAGTAGGCGCCCCAGCCCCAGACAGCGATGGCCATCCGTACCGGGTTCTTGGCCGAAGCAACGCCCATGTCCTCACCGGCGCCGCGCCAGACCAGCGCGCGTACATAGGCATCGGTCAACCCGGAGGCCTTGAGGGTTTCTTCCTTGGCCGCCTCGATCTGATCGACGGTGTAGGGCATCGGCATGTCCAGCGCCTCGGCCGAGGCGATCAGACGCTCGGAATGCTCGCGGCTCTTGAAGATCTTGCCGTTATAGGCGCGCTCGCCCTCGAACACGGAAGAAGCGTAATGCATCGCATGGGTCAGGATATGCACTTTGGCATCCCGCCATTCGACCATTTCCCCGTCCATCCAGATCAATCCGTCACGGTCATCATATCCGGCCATGCCGCACCTCCATTAAACCCATCGATATTTTCATAAGTTGCGCCTGAAATGACCGAACCGGACATATTGTTGCGCCAAAGCTGCGATTCGATACATCTTCACCCTTGGAATGTCAATAACGCTGACTTAAAGTGCCCGTGAGAGCGGGCCATAAGACCAGCCACAAAAGGACCAAAGGGGGAGAGCCATGCCGGAAGGACGATCAGGCCAGGGATTTGGCGGCGAAAGTCTTCTGTTCCTGACGGATGAGCAGCTGCGCCAGGGGATCGAGGCAATGTTCTTCGCCTACCGTGGCTTTACGGCTGACCCCGACAGGATCCTGGCCGAAATGTCCTACGGACGGGCGCACCACCGGGCGATCCACTTCATCAACCGCGCGCCGGGAACCACGGTGAACAACCTTCTGACCATTCTTGGCGTGACCAAGCAGTCGCTCAACCGGGTGCTGCGCACCCTGATCGAAGACGGCCTTGTGGAAAGCCGTGTGGGCACCGCCGACAAGCGCGAGCGGCATCTCTACCTTACCGAACAGGGCATCGCACTGGAGACCGCCTTGTCCGACGCCCAGCGCGCCCGCATGCGCACAGCATATAAGGAAGCCGGCCCAGAGGCCGTGCAAGGCTTCAAAAAGGTGCTGGAGGCGATGATGGATGCCGACATGCGCCGCGCCTACACCAAGCTGCGCGAGACGGGCGCATGAGCGGGGCCGACGCGCATCTGATGATCGTCGATGATGACGAACGTATTCGCAGCCTCCTGAAAAAGTTCCTCATGCGGGCCGGGTTCCTGGTCACCGCCGCCCGGGACGGCGCCCATGCCAGACGGCTTCTTGCGGGGTTGGACTTCGATCTGATCATCATGGACGTGATGATGCCGGGCGAAGACGGCGTCAGCCTGACCCGCGCGTTGCGCGAAACCATGACAACGCCGATCCTGCTGCTCACCGCCAAGGGCGAAACTTCGGACCGGATCGCAGGGCTTGAAGCCGGCGCGGATGATTACCTTTCCAAACCCTTTGAACCCAAGGAACTGCTGTTGCGTGTCAACGCGATCCTGCGGCGCATGCCCGATACGGTGGCCGAAGACAGCGCACCCAAGGTCCTGCATCTTGGCGATATCCGCTACGACATCGAACGCGGAGAGATGTGGCAGGGCGAAGATCTGATCCGCCTCACCGCGACCGAGAGTCAACTGATGAAGATCTTCTCGACCTGCCTTGGTGAGCCGATTAGCCGCGCCAAACTGGTGGAGGATCTGGGCCGCGATCGGGGCCAGGCGCAGGAACGCGCGGTGGATGTTCAGATCACCCGCCTGCGCCGCAAGATCGAGGCCGACCCCAAACAGCCGAAATACCTGCAGACCGTACGCGGTGCAGGCTACATGCTCGCCCCCGACTGAAGCCCCCACTTTCTACCGGATAAAGTGAGGTTGGGGGAGCCAATCGCGCTCTGGCACCTCGACTTTGCGTCTCGGATATGATCTGAACGCCCTGCCCATTTGAGCTGCGCACGCTCTTGGCATGGGTGGACATAGCGAGATCGACAAAGGCAGTGAGATGAGCGAAACCCAGATCCCCGTCGAAGAGATGAGCTTTGAACAGGCCATGGCCGAACTGGAGCGCGTGGTGGACCAGCTGGAGCGCGGCGACGTGGCGCTCGACAAGTCGATCGACCTTTATGAACGCGGCGCCAAGCTGAAAAAACGTTGCGAGGACGAGCTGAAGCGCGCCGAGGAAAAGGTAGCGGCGATCACTCTTGATGCCAATGGCACCCCCACCGGTACCCAGCCACTGGATGCAGGCTGACGGCATGACCGCCGATACCAAGACCGACGTGCGGACCTTCAAACCTGCGCTTCTGGAGGCGCAAGCGCGCATCACGACGCATATGCATGCCCGGCTCGGCGGCTCGGATCTGCTGCATGAGGCCATGCGCTATGCCATGGTGGGCGGCAAGATGCTGCGCGGCTTCCTTGTGCTGGAAAGCGCCCGCCTCCACGCTGTGGATGACACCGCCGCATTGGACGCCGCGCTGGCCATCGAATGTATCCATGCCTATTCGCTGGTGCATGACGATCTGCCTTGCATGGACGATGACGATCTGCGCCGCGGCCAGCCCACCCTGCACCGCAAATGGGACGAGGCAACGGCAACGCTCACAGGGGATGCCTTGCAGAGCTTTGCCTTCGAGCTGCTTTCTGCGGGCCACATGGGGCCACAGGCCCTGCCCCTGATCCGGGCGCTGGCACAGTCGGCCGGCAAAGACGGGATGGTCTCCGGCCAGATGCTGGATATCGCTGCGGAGACCGCCGACACCCCGCTGACCCTCGAAGAAATCACCCGGCTTCAGGCCCGCAAGACCGGCTGCCTGATCGAATGGTCTGCAACCGCTGGCGCAGTTCTGGCCGGTGCAGATACCACCGCTTTGCGCGCCTATGCAGGCGCCCTTGGCCTTGCCTTTCAGATCGCCGACGACATCTTGGACGTAGAGGGCGATGTCGCAACCGTCGGCAAAGCTCTTCGCAAGGACGAAACCGCCGGAAAGGCCACCTTTGTTTCCCTTCTGGGGCTAAACGCAGCAAAACTACGCGCAGAAGAACTGTGTGACGCCGCCTGCGCCGCACTTTCCCCCTACGGAGGAGAGGGCGAAACCTTGAAGGACGCCGCGCGCTTCGTTATCTCGCGCGACAGCTAAACCAGCGTAGCCCCCGCGCCGCGCCACTCCCGAGGAGGAGCCATGTCAGAGAGGCCCCACACCCCGCTTTTGGACCAGATCGCCCGCCCGGCGGATCTGAAGGGCCTCAGCGACCGCCAGTTGGTGCAGGTTGCAGACGAGCTGCGCCAGGAAACCATTGCCGCCGTATCTGAAACCGGTGGCCACCTTGGGGCAGGTCTTGGCGTGGTGGAACTGACCGTGGCGCTGCATTCGGTGTTCGACACGCCGCGCGACAAGGTGATCTGGGACGTCTCACACCAAAGCTACCCGCACAAGATCCTGACCGGGCGCCGGGACCGCATCCGCACCCTGCGCAAAAAGGGTGGCCTGTCAGGTTTCACAAAACGATCTGAATCCCCATACGATCCTTTTGGCGCGGCCCATAGCTCCACCTCGATCAGCGCGGCGCTCGGCTTTTCGGTGGCGCGTGATCTGGGCGGCAATATCCCCGAAGGTCTGGGCGATGCTATCGCAGTGATCGGCGACGGGGCCCTTTCGGGTGGCATGGCGTTCGAGGCGATGAACAACGCAGGCCACCTGGGCAAGCGGCTGATCGTAATCCTCAACGACAACGAGATGTCCATCGCGCCCCCTGTTGGTGCTTTATCCTCTTACCTGTCCCGCCTTTATGCGGAGGAGCCGTTCCAAGAGTTGAAGGCCGTCGCAAAGGGCGCCGCCTCCCTGTTGCCGGAGCCCTTCCGCGAGGGCGCCAAACGCGCCAAGGACATGCTCAAGGGCATGGCGGTGGGCGGCACCCTGTTTGAATCCCTTGGCTTCTCCTATCTCGGCCCCATCGACGGGCATGACATGGACCAGCTTCTACCGGTGCTGCGCACGGTCAAGGCACGCGCCTCGGGTCCGATCCTGATCCATGTGCTGACGAAAAAGGGCAAGGGCTACGCCCCCGCCGAACGCGCTGACGACAAGGGCCATGCCACGGCAACCTTTGACGTGGTGACCGGCAAGCAGAACAAGCCGCCGTCAAACGCGCCCTCCTATACCTCGGTCTTTGGAAATGAGCTGGTGAAGCTCGCCGCCACGGACGACAAGATCTGCGCCGTGACCGCCGCGATGCCCGATGGCACCGGTCTCAGCCTGATGGCGGAACGCTACCCCTCGCGCACTTTCGATGTGGGGATCGCCGAACAGCATGGCGTGACCTTTGCCGCCGCCCTGGCTGCGGGCGGGATGAAGCCCTTCTGCGCCATCTATTCGACCTTCCTGCAGCGCGGGTATGATCAGGTGGTACATGACGTCGCGATCCAGCGCCTTCCGGTGCGTTTCGCCATAGACCGCGCCGGTTTGGTGGGCGCGGACGGCGCCACCCACGCGGGCAGCTATGACATCGCCTATATGGCCAACCTGCCCGGCATGGTGGTGATGGCCGCTGCCGACGAGGCCGAGCTGAAGCACATGACCGCCACCGCCGCCGCCTATGATGACGGCCCCATCGCCTTCCGCTATCCCCGTGGTGAGGGCGAAGGTGTCGAAATGCCCGAAGAGGCGCAAGTGCTGGAAATCGGCAAGGGCCGGATGATCCAGAAAGGCGCCCGCGTTGCGATCCTTTCTTTCGGCACCCGCCTGGGCGAGGTGAAAAAGGCCGCCGAGTCCCTGTCTGCCAAAGGGATCACCCCCACCATCGCCGATGCAAGGTTCGCAAAACCGCTGGACCGCGACATGATCCTGCAGCTGGCGAGTGATCACGAGGCGCTGATCACCATCGAGGAAGGCGCTGTCGGGGGCTTTGGCAGCCATGTGGCGCAGCTCTTGGCGGAGGAAGGCGTGTTCGACAGCGGCCTGAAATACCGCTCCATGGTGCTGCCCGATACATTTATCGATCAGGCCAGCCCCAAGGACATGTACGACGTCGCCGCCATGAACGCACCCCAGATCGAAGCCAAGGTGCTGGAGGTTCTGGGGGTAGCGACAATCGGCGAAAAGCGGGCCTGACACGCCACGGATAGGCCTGTGGCTGCTTGGAGAGGCGCGAATGCGCCTGCCAAGGGGGTAGGCAGGCGCAGGCCGGGCCGCAAGCATCCCGGCCAAAGAAGACCCTTACAACGCAGGCGGCGCGGCTGGGGGCGTATAGTTCTCCAGATCCTCGGCAGCCTTTACCGCGCGCAGGCCCACGCGGTAGTCGGGATAGGCCAGCGTCACGCCAAGTTCTTCTTTGATCCGGGTGTTGCGCACGCGCTTGTTCTCTCCGTAGAAACTGCGCGCCATGGGGGTCATGCCGGCCTCGTCAAAGGGTACCTCGGCGGGCACCGGCAGACCCAGCAATTCAGCCCCGTAGCCCAGCACATCCTGCGGCGGGGCGGGTTCGTCATCGCAGACATTGTAGATCGCACCCGGATTGGGGCGGTCGATCGAGGCCTCAAGCACCGTCGCGATATCCTCCACATGGATGCGCGAAAACACCTGTCCTGGCTTCACGATGCGCCGCGCCGTGCCCGCCATCAGCTTGGCAAAGGGGCCGCGACCGGGGCCGTAGATACCCGCAAGGCGAAAGATATGCAGCGGCAGATCGGGGATCGCCTGCCATTCCGCCTCGGCCTGCGCGCGCCAGTCTCCGCGACGCGACGATGGGGAAACGGGCGTCTCCTCATCCACCCAAGCACCGCCCTGATCGCCATAGACGGCGGTGGTGGACAGATAACCAACCCAATCGAACTGCCCTGCAGCGGCGCGTTTGGCCAACTCGTCCCGCAATGCCGCAATCACCGGATCGCCCTCTTCATTTGGACCGACCGAGGACAGCACATGGGTCACACCATCCAGCGGGATATCGGAGCCGGGCCATTGGCGCAGTTCCACGCCCTCATCCGCTTGAGCCTTGTCCAGATCCCGCGTTGTGCCAATCACACGCCAGCCCCGCGCCAGCACCCGCCGCGCCAGTGCCCGTGCCGAATAGCCATAGCCAATACAGAGAAGTGTCTTTGTCATGCCGCTATAGATGCGCCGCAAAACGCGCCCCGGCAAGGGTGGAAACCGCAGCAATGACGCAAACAGGATGGACCCGCACAAATTCGACGCTACACCGATGGGCAGCGAGCAGAAAAGGAACAGGCGATGGCGCTGCTACTGGGTGTGGATACGGGCGGGACCTATACGGATGCGGTGCTAATCCGCGATGAAGAGGAGGTGATCGCCTCGGCCAAGTCCCTGACCACCCGCCACGATCTGGCCATTGGTGTGGGCGGTGCGGTGCGCGCAGTACTGGCGCAATCGGGCGTGGCCGCGCAGGATGTCTCGATGGCGGCGCTATCCACCACCCTGGCCACCAATGCGCTGGTCGAAGGGCAAGGCGGGCGGGTGGCGCTGGTCTATGTCGGATTTGCGCCTGAGGATCTTGAGCGCCACGGGTTGAGCGACGCCCTGAAAGGCGACCCGGCGCTGGTGCTGGCAGGCGGGCATACCCATGCGGGCAGCGAGGCGGCTCCGCTTGATACAGGCACGTTGAAAGCCTTTTTAGAGACTGAATCCAAAGGTGTCAGCGGCTATGCGGTGGCCGGTGTCTTTGCCACCCGCAACCCGGCGCATGAGCTTGAGGCGGCCCGCATCATCACCGAAGCGACCGGTGCACCCGTCACATGTTCACACCAACTGTCCGCCAAACTAAACGGGCCAAAACGCGCGCTGACGGCGGTGCTCAATGCGCGGCTGATCGGGATGATCGACCGGCTGATCGGGCGCGCGCAGGACACGCTGGCAGAGATCGGCATCACAGCCCCGATGATGGTGGTGCGCGGTGACGGCGCCCTGATGTCGGCTGAGCAGGCACGGGAGCGGCCCATCGGGACGATCCTCAGTGGCCCCGCAGCCTCTATCGTTGGGGCGCGCTGGATGACCGGGGTCGACACTGCGCTGGTCAGCGATATCGGCGGCACCACCACCGATGTGGCGCTGATCCGGGATGGCAGGCCCGCGATTGACCCCGAGGGTGCCCGCGTCGGGGGCTATCGCACCATGGTGGAGGCGGTTGCCATGCGCACGAGCGGCCTTGGCGGCGACAGTCAGGTGCAGATCCGAACCGAAGGGCTGCAAGGCGGTCTGACGCTCGGCCCCCGCCGGGTCGTGCCTATTTCGCTGATTGCAACCGAGGCACCTGATGTGGTGCATACCGCGCTGGACCGGCAGATGAACGCCCCGGTGGTGGGCGAACACGATGGCAAGTTCCTGCGCGTGGTGCCGGGCCTGCCTGCGGCTGGCCTCGGCGACCGGGAAACGGCTCTGCTGGATCGCATCGGGACCGAGGTACACCCCCTTGGCGCCGTGCTGCGCACCCGCATGGAACAGGGTGCGCTCAATCGGCTGGTGGACCGGGGGCTGGTGCAGGTCGCCGGGGTCACCCCCTCGGATGCGTCCCACGTGCTGGGGCGGCTTGATACCTGGGATCGGGAGGCGGCGGAAAAGGCGCTTGCCCTGTTTTCCCGCCGCCGTATCGGCAGCGGCGACACCTTGGCACCCGATGCCGGAACGCTTGCCGGGATGATCATCGACCAGCTAACCGAGCAGACGGCTTTGACCTTGTTAGAGACTGCTTTTGCCGAAGAAGTCGAGGATTTCGGCCTACCGCCAGACCAATTGGCGCGGCACATCCTGCTGCATCGGGGTCTGAAGAAGCATCGCGGCATGTTGGCGCTGGATGCGGCGCTGAATGTGGATGTGGTCGGGCTTGGCGCCTCGGCGCCTAGTTACTACCCGGCGGTGGGCAAGCGGCTTCATTGCCGGATGATCCTGCCGGAACATGCAGGCGTCGCCAATGCCATCGGCGCGGTTGTGGGCCGTGTAACCATGCGCCGCAGCGGCAGCGTGACCTCACCGGCGGAAGGCAAATTCCGGGTGCATCTTGAGGGCGGGCCGCAGGATTTCACGTCATCGGAACAGGCGCTGAAAACGCTTGAGGATCACCTGACCGCCGAGGCCCGGCAGGAGGCGCAGGCCGCCGGGGCGGTGGATATCCATGTCCATGTGACCCGCGACATCCGCACCGCCGACGTGGAAGCGCGCGAGGTCTTTGTCGAAGCCTTCCTGACCGCCGAAGCCAGTGGCCGTCCACGGGTGGCAAAGGACGACGAGTCATAAGAAACCGGCCTTCAGCCAGGGCGAAGGCGGGTCAAATCAGTCTCTAACAGGGGGAACTGCCCCGAATTTATTCAGCCGCGTTGCGCTTGGGCAGGACCCAATCGGGGCGCGGGAAATGGCAGGTGTAGCCGTTCGGGATCCGCTCCAGGTAATCCTGATGCTCTGGCTCGGCCTCCCAGAAATCGCCAACAGGTTCTACCTCGGTGACGACCTTGCCGGGCCAGATGCCCGAGGCGTTCACATCGGCGATGGTATCCTCGGCGATCTGTTTCTGGGTCTCGTCCACATAGTAGATGGCCGAGCGATAGCTCATCCCGATGTCATTGCCCTGACGGTTGACCGTGGTTGGGTCATGGATCTGGAAGAAGAACTCCAGCAGTTCCCGATAAGATGTCTTGGCCGGATCGAACAAGATCTCGATCCCTTCGGCATGGGTGCCGTGGTTGCGATAGGTGGCATTCGGCACGTCGCCGCCGGTATAGCCGACGCGGGTCTTGATCACGCCTGGGCGCTTGCGGATCAGGTCCTGCATGCCCCAGAAACAGCCACCTGCCAGAACGGCGCGTTCAGGATTGCTCATCTGTGGTCCTCCACTTGATCGATGTAATCGCCATAGCCTTCAGCCTCCATGTCGTCGAGATGGATAAACCGCAGCGAGGCGGAGTTGATGCAGTAGCGCAGACCGCCCCGGTCCAGCGGACCATCCGGGAAGACGTGCCCCAGATGGCTGTCCCCGTGGGTCGAGCGGACCTCGGTACGGATCATGCCGAGGGTACGATCCTCCAGCTCCTGCACATGGGCAGGCTCGATCGGCTTGGTAAAGCTGGGCCAGCCACAGCCGGATTCGTATTTGTCGGACGATGCAAACAGCGGCTCGCCCGAGACGATATCGACGTAGATGCCGGGTTCCTTGTTATACAGCAGTTTGCCCGTGCCTGGGCGCTCGGTACCCGATTTCTGCGTCACGTAATATTCCTCGTCCGACAGGGCGGCGATGGCATCCGGGTCCTTGGTGTAGCGCGTCATGTCATTCCTCCGGCGGATCTCTGCTATCTGATACATGGTCCGATGCGCGGCAAATGCAAAGTGATTATTGCAGGTGATCGCGTGCTTGTGCGTCACGTCAAACGGTAGATTGATCCCTTGGCCGCCTTTGCCCGTATCCTTTGAAACAGATGTGGAGGGTACAGATGTTCAGGATGTGGATTTTGGCCGCTCTGGTCATGGTGGGGCAGATGGCGCAGGCTGCTCCGGTTTCAGGGCAGTTTGCCTCGATAGACGGCGGCGTGATTGACCTTGCCACCATGCGAGGACAGCCGGTTCTGGTGGTGAACACCGCCTCGCGCTGCGGTTTCACCAAGCAGTATTCGGGGCTGCAAACCCTATATGATCGCTACCGGGACCGGGGGCTCGTGGTTCTGGCTGTTCCTTCGAACGACTTCAAGCAAGAGCTGGGAAGCGCCGAAGAAGTCAAACAGTTCTGCGAATTGAACTATGACCTGACCCTGCCGATGACCGATATCACGCCGGTGAAAGGTGCAAACGCACACCCATTCTTTCAGGCCGTCCGGGCAGAAACCGGGTTTGAGCCGGGTTGGAACTTCAACAAGATCCTGATTGCTCCAGATGGATCCGTGGCAGGCACCTGGGGTTCAGTCGCACGGCCTTTATCCGGTCAGATCACCAGCGCAATCGAGCGCCTTTTACCATGAAATCAGGCTCTGACTGTCCCTTTCTCGGGACGAGACGGCTGGCGTGACAATTGCACCGCCAGAATACCGCCGGTCACGATCAGCACGCCAATGATATCAAGCGGGCCCAGTTTCTCGCCAAGAAGAGCGCTTGCGATTGCAACGCCAAAAACCGGATTCAGGAAGTGAAAGGTCGCGGCCCGCAATGCTCCGATGCGGTTCAGCAGCAGTACCCAGATAAAGGTCGCGGCCAAACCCGGAACCAAAGTGGTATAGGCAAAGGCAATCGCCAGCGGCAGCGTCGGATTGACAAAGATATCCTCAAAAACCGGCGCTGCGGCAAACAGGATGACCGAACCGATCAGCATCTGCAGCCCAACAACCATCATGAAGTTGCCCCCCGATGTCGCCCCGCGCAGGGCCAAGGTTGCTGTGGTCAGCGCAACGACCCCAATCACGCAAAGAAGTACACCGAACAGATCCACCCCCGCATTGATCCGTGTACCCATGATCAGCGCAACCCCCACGACACCGGCAAAAAGGCCGACGATCCCAAGCGGTTTCAGCCGCTCCCGAAAAATCACCCAGGAGGCCAAGGCGACAAGCAGCGGCATGGTGGATGCGATGATAGCAGCAAAAGAAGCTTCAATTGTCTGCATGGCGACAAAGTTGAGGCCTAGGTACAGCGCGTTCTGACAGATGCCGAAGATCACCGTCGCCCGCCACTGACCCCGAGTCAGCCGCCAAGTTTGCCCCATGGCCGCGGCAATGGCGACGCCGATCAGCCCTGAGATCAGGAACCGCACTGCCAGCGAAAACAGCGGTGATGCATCCACCACAATGATCCTTGCCGAAGTGAAGGCCGAGGACCACATCAGGGCAAAGGTCAGCCCCATAGCGATTGCGCGAATATCCAAGACCTGCCCTCCACAACTTAGCTCGGACAGTCCCGCAAATGATCCGGTGTTGCAAGCCATGCCGCTGTCAGAAGGCAACAACCATCCCGCAGAAAGAAAGGGCCACCCCCCCGGGGCGGCCCTTGTTGATACCTGATCACCAGATCAGCCCTTGGACTTAGCCCTCGTTGACGCTGTCCTTCAGAGCCTTGGCGATGGTCATCTTGACGACCTTATCGGCCTCTTTCATGAACTTCTCGCCAGTGGCAGGGTTGCGCACTTCACGCTCGGGGCGCTCGCGGCAATAGATCTTTCCGACACCGGGCAGGGTCACGGCACCGCCGTTCGAGACTTCGCGCGTGATCAGCGCACAGACAGCATCCAGTGCTGCGCCGGCGGCTTTCTTATCGCTGCCCATTTCCTCAGCCAGTGCTGCGACAAGCTGGGTTTTGGTCATCGGTTTGGACATTCTTAGCTCTCCTTAAAACTGCCCGAACTCTGGGGCCTCATGGCGGGACTGTATCGTTATGTTGTGCGTCAACACAACGCATAGAGATGCCAAAGACGGCCAAAACAAGCGATTTTCCGCAGAAAACTGGGGAAAACTACCCTCAAAGGAAGGCGGTTTCATCAAAAGAGCGCAGTTTTCGGCTATGAAGGCGCGCCAAAGGCATACCACGCAGCTGTTCCATCGCGCGAATTCCGATCTGCAAATGACGCGAAACCTGGGTCTGGTAGAAATCGGACGCCATGCCGGGCAGCTTCAGTTCGCCATGCAGCGGTTTGTCCGACACGCACAACAACGTGCCGTAGGGCACACGGAAACGATAGCCATTTGCGGCGATCGTGGCGCTTTCCATATCCAGCGCAATGGCGCGCGATTGGCTCAGCCGCTGCACCGGCCCAGACTGGTCGCGCAGTTCCCAGTTGCGATTGTCGATGGTGGCCACGGTGCCAGTGCGCATGATCCGTTTCAGATCGTAGCCTTCAAACTCGGTTACCTCGGCCACGGCCTGCTCCAACGCAATCTGGATTTCCGCCAGCGCCGGAATCGGGGTCCAGACCGGCAGGTCATCATCCAGCACGTGATCCTCGCGCAAATAGGCATGCGCCAGAACGAAATCACCCAGCGCCTGAGTGTTCCTGAGGCCAGCACAATGCCCCACCATCAGCCAGGCATGGGGCCGCAGCACCGCGATATGATCTGTGGCGGTCTTGGCGTTTGACGGGCCGACACCAATGTTGACCAAAGTGATACCGCTGCCGTCTTCGCGCTTCAGATGGTAGGTCGGCATCTGCGGCAGCTTGGCCACGGTCGGGATCTCACCATCGGCATCGGTGATCTCGTGATCGCCGGTGCTGACAAAGCTAGTGTAGCCCGAAGCAGGATCAGCCAGTTGCGCGCGGGCATAGGCCTCAAACTCGGCCACGTAGAACTGATAGTTGGTGAACAGCACGTGGTTCTGGAAATGTGACGGATCGGTCGCGGTGTAATGCGCCAGTCGCGCCAGCGAATAGTCAATGCGCTGAGCGGTGAACAGTGACAGCGGCCCGGTGCCGTTGCTGGGCTGATGGGTCCCGTTGACGATGTCATCATTGGTGGTCGACAGATCCGGCACGTCAAAGACATCGCGCAGTGTGAACCCCGCCGCCCCCTCTTGCGGCACCGTCAGGTCGGGCCGTGCGGCCACCGCAAAATGCACCGGGATCGGGGTGTCGGACGCACCAATGGTTACCGGCTGTCCGTGGTTTTCGATCAAAAGCCCGATTTGCTGCGTCAGGTAGTGGCGGAACAGATCCGGTCGCGTCACCGTGGTGGCATAGGTGCCGGGCATCGAGACATGACCAAAGCTGAGTCGGGAATCCACCTGCGCATATGAAGAGGTGGTAAAGCGGATCTCAGGGTAGAACGCACGGATACGCTGGTCCTGCACAGCCGTGCCCGCCATCACTTGCATGAACCCGTCACACAGGAAATCGGTGGCCTGACGATAAAGCAGCTCAAGCCTCTCTACCGCCTTTGCAGGATCGGTGAATGTTTCGGGCTGAGGGTGTTCAGGAAGGCGGATTGTCGTCATTGAATAGGCTCTAATACAGGAATTTTCTGGAACGTACGGACGTCCACCAGCCCAAGATCCGAGATCCTGAGCTCCGGGATCACCACAAGCGCCAATAGCGAATGCTGCATATAGGCGTTGTTCAGCTTGCAGCCGGAGGCTTCCATCGCCTCGACCAGTTTTTGCGCCTTGGCGGCGACCTCGGTGGCGGGGCGGTTCGACATCAGGCCCGCGATGGGCAGTTCGACCAGCGCCAGTTCCTCTCCGTCCCGAAACAAGGTCACGCCACCGCCCACCTCGGCCAATCGATTGGCCGCCAGTGCCATCTGCTCCCTGTCGGTGCCGACAACGATCATATGGTGGCTGTCATGGGCCACGGTTGAGGCCATGGCCACAGGTCCCTCGTACCCAAACCCGGAAACAAAGGCATTGGTGACACCGCCCGTGGCACGGTGACGTTCGACCAGGGCGATTTGGCAGACCTCGCCGGTGCCTTCGACCAAGCCGTCCACGACCGGAAGCTCAGCCTTGAGCGCCTTGGTCGGGGCCTGGTTTTCCACCACCCCGATCACATTGGCCGTAACCGAATTTGCACCCTCGGGCGCTTTCAGTTCGAAGTCGGCTGCCGTCAGGGTATGGCCCAGATGCACCGTCCCGGTCGCGCTGTCCGGCCAGTCAAAATGCGGGCATTCCACCAATACAGAGCCATTTTCGGCCACGATTTGCCCCCGTGCAATCACCAGTTCGATAGGCAGCGTCCGCAGGTCGGACGTCAGGATCACATCGGCGCGGCGACCGGGGGTGATGGATCCCAGTTCCCGCTCCAGCCCGAAATGGGTTGCCGTGTTGATCGTCGCCATCTGCAGGGCCACCACTGGATCGCAGCCACAGTCAATCGCATGGCGCACCACCCGGTTCATATGGCCATCATGCACCAGCGTTCCCGAGTGGCAATCATCGGTGCACAGGATGAAATTGCGCGGATCGAGCCCCTTTTCGGTGATCGCGGTGATCTGCGCTTCGACGTCGTACCAGGCGGAGCCAAGCCGCACCATGGCACGCATGCCCTGGCGCATCCGGGCGATGGCATCCGCTTCGCAGGTGCCTTCGTGATCATCCGCCGGGCCGCCTGCCACATAGGCGGCGAAGTCGGGACCGAGATCAGGCGAGGCATAGTGACCGCCCACCGTCTTTCCGGCGCGCTGGGTGGCGGCGATCTCTGCCAGCATCTTAGGGTCCGCATTGGCAACGCCGGGGAAGTTCATCATCTCGCCCAGACCGATGATACCTGGCCATGCCATCGCTTCGGCGACATCCTCGGGCGAGATTTCATAGCCCGTGGTTTCCAGTCCGGGCGCCGAAGGGGCGCAACTGGGCATCTGGGTGAAGATATTGACCGGCTGCATCAGTGCCTCGTCATGCATCATCCGCACGCCTTCGAGGCCCAGCACATTGGCGATCTCATGCGGGTCGGTGAACATGGTGGTGGTACCATGGGGGATGACCGCCCGAGCAAATTCCGCCGGGGTCAGCATGCCGCTTTCGATATGCATATGCGCATCGCACAGGCCGGGGATCATGTAGCGGCCATTTGACTCGATCACGTTTGTGTCCGGCCCGGTGCAGTAGGAGGCATCGGGGCCGACATAGGCAATCCGGCCCGCAACGATGGCAATGTCGTGATCGTCCAGCACCTCGCGGGTGTGCACATTCACCCATTTGCCCTGCCGGATCACCATGTCCGCCGGGGCGCGGCCTGCGGCAACATCAATCAGTTTCGGGGCGGAATCGGGCCATGTGGGAAATGCGGTCTGTGTCATGCGCCAATTGTTCTGATTGCGCTCACGAGTGCAAGGGCCGGCGGGACTCTGTCATCAAAGGATCACCTTCTGAAAGAAGCGAAGAATGCTCTGCCGTGAAACAAACCGGTGCCGGTTTCCCCCTTGCCAGCGCTGGCCCGACGCGTGAGGCTGAGCGCAAAGCATCACGATACGACAACCGGAGTGAAATCCATGACCGTTACCGACCTGCGCCCCGATATGGACAGACAGAATATCGATCACTGGCAGGACCGGGTGGACCTTGCCGCCACCTTCCGCTGGGCCGAGCGGCTGAACATGCACGAAGGCGTCGCCAACCATTTCAGCCTGGCGGTGAACCGCGACGGCACACAGTTCCTGATGAACGCCAATCAGATGCATTTTGCCCGCATCACCGCCTCGAACCTTTTGCTGCTGGACGCGGATGATCCCACTACGATGGAGCGGCCCGATGCACCCGATCCCACCGCCTGGGGGCTGCACGGCTCGATCCACCGGCTCTGCCCCCATGCGCGTTGCGTGATGCATGTGCATTCGATCTTTGCCACGGTTCTCGCCTCGCTTGCTGACAGCACCCTGCCGCCGATCGACCAGAACACGGCGACCTTCTTCAACCGCTACGTGATCGACGACGGCTATGGCGGGCTCGCGTTTGAAGACGAAGGCGCCCGCTGCGCTGCGATGCTGAGCGATCCCAAGAAGAAGGTGATGATCATGGGCAATCACGGCGTTCTTGTGATCGGCGATGATCCGGGCGATGCGTTCAACCGGCTTTATTACTTTGAACGCGCGGCCGAGACCTATATCCGCGCGCTGCAAACCGGCCTGCCCCTGCGCCGCCTTTCCGATGAGATCGCCGAAAAGACCGCAGCCGAGCTGGACGACTACCCCGGTCAGGCCGAGGCGCATCTGCGCGAGATCAAAGCCGTTCTGGACGGTGAAGGATCCACCTACGCCAGCTGATATGCACCAAGGCACAGGAGCGCAGTACATATGCACGCGATTGCCGATACCACCAAGCTGATCCAAGACGGCGTGATCACCGCCGATCAGGCGCGCATCATCGAGTCCCGTGCGCGCGAGGCGATGATTACTCTTGGCGTCAATGTAATCCTGTGCCTGGGCATTCTGGCCGCAACAGGCGGCTTCATCTTCTGGCTGGCCGAACCGGTCCCGGTAGCGATTGCGGGGCTTCTGATGACCGCAGGTGGCCTTTTGATCCTTGCGCGCACCGCTGAGATGTTCCGTATGTTCGGCAATGCCGCCACCTTGATCGGAGCTGGCATGCTGATCGGCGGCGCCACGCTGGAGCTGATGGAGAATTACGAGGACATCGCAGGCCTGCTTCTGATGCCCGCCGGGGGCGTTCTTCTTGCAGGACTTGCCTTGAGGTACTGGCGCGGAAGTCTGACCTCTCCTTTCGTGCTGGGGTCTTTGATCCTGATGGCGCTGGCCGTCCATATCATCGGGATCGAGGCGCTGAGCCATCAGAACGACATTGGCTCCCCCCTGCGCAATTTCGAGATGCTCTATTATGCAGCACTGCTGGCAGGTATCGGCGTGCTGATCGATGTGCGGCTGATCACGGCGCTGGCCCTGGCGCCCTTTGCGCAGGCGCTTGAAACCGGCAGCGCCTATTTTCACGCAGCCTATGTGTTCTATTCGCCCGAGCCGACGCTTTCGATCCTGCAGATGGCATTGCTCATTGCCCTGTGCCTTTGGCTGTCCCGCCGCCAGCCAGAGCGGATCTCCCGCCACCTTCGGACCCTTGTGATGCTGGCCTTCGTAGTGGCCAACCTCTGCGCGCTTGTTGGTTCGCTCTGGGGCGATTTCGTGGGTGAAACCATCTGGGGACCGGGGCGCTATTCCCACAGCTCCTATGAGGATTGGGAGAGTTTCGACGCTGCACGAAGTGCCTTCCGCCACCATGCCTTTGAGCTCACTGCTGGGCTCTATTCCGTTCTTTGGGCGCTGGTTCTTGCGGGCATGGTCATCTGGTCCGCCCAGCGGGGCGAGCGCGGGCTGTTCAATGCCTCGCTCACCTTTGGTGGGATCCATGCCTACACACAACTGTTCGAGAGCTTCGCGGATGAGCCGCTGGCTTATGTGATAGGGGGCCTTGCGGCCATTCCGCTTGCTTGGGGGATCTGGCGCCTAAACGGCTGGATCAGCGCGCGGCAATACAGCGGCTAGGCACGCCGCAATTTCTGCGGCGTGGTCCCGAACTCACGGCGAAAGGCGCGGGTCATGGCACTGGGGTCCTCATATCCGCAGCGAAAGGCGATCTCGGCCACAGTGAGCGTCGTCTCCAGAACCAGCTTGCGCGCCTGTATCAGCCGGAGCCTGCGATAAACAGTCTGCGGAGAGGCCCCGAGTTCTGCTTTCATCCGCGCCTCAAGATCCTTTTGGCTGCGTCCGATCTGCCGGGCAATGGTGCCGATCGTCAATGGCTCTTCAAGGTTGGCCTGCATTGCCTCGATCGCCCGCACCAAGGACCGGCTGCGCGCCAGCGGGATAACCTGCCCGCCCGTGGCCTCAGGACTCATGAAGAGGGCTGCAAGCTCAAGCCGCAGGGCCTGCCCGTGCCGTTCTGCGATCAGATCCAGCATCAGCTCAAACGCCGCCAGCGCACCGGAACAGGTGATCCGTTCCCCGTCGCGCACATGACGCAAGCGCTGCGCATCCACAGAGGGAAATGCCTCGGCAAATCCCGGCAATTCCTCCCAGTGGATCGTGGCGTGATACCCATCCAGTAGCCCCGCCGCCGCCAATAGCCATGCGCCCGCATCAAACCCCGCCATCACACCATAGCGTTGCGCGGCAGCCCGCAGGGCACGGCCCGTCGCCTCACTCGCCAATCGGCGGTAGTCGTAGCTCGGCATGGCGATCAGCATATCGCCGCTGCAATCGGCTAGGCGCGCGTGGGCCTTGACCTCCATCCCGGCCGAGGAAGTTGCCGTGTCCCCATCCAACGTCAGGAACCGCCAACCGTAGATCCGCCGCCCCGCCAGCGTATTGGCAGCGCGCATGGGTTCGACCGTATTGGCAAGGCAGTGACCGGAAAAGGCATCGAACAGCAGCAGATCGACTTGCTGCGGCGCGGCGGTATCTTTAATCCATCTCTGCACGGTTTTGCCTGTCACTGCATGATGTGAGCTTACTAGCATCATAGGCTTTCCCGCAAGCGAGCAAGAAGGATCCCGTAATGCAGTTTGGCATGAGCGAAGAACAGGCGATGATCGTCGACACCACCCGCGCCTTTGTCGAAAAGGAGCTCTACCCGCACGAGCTGGAAGTGGAGCGCAGCGGCCATCTGCCAATGGAGCTGATCAAGGAGATCCAGGCCAAGGCGATGGAGGCCGGGCTATATGCCGCCAACATGCCCGAAGAGGTCGGCGGTGCGGGCCTCGATACGCTCAGCTGGCTGATGTACGAAAAGGAGCTGGGCCGCGCAAATTATGCGCTGCATTGGACCTGCGTTGCGCGCCCGTCGAACATCCTACTGGCCGGCACGCAGGAGCAGAAAGAAAAGTACCTCTACCCCTGCATGAAAGGCGAAAAGTGGGACTGTCTGGCGATGACTGAACCGGGCGCTGGATCCGACCTGCGTGGCATGACAGCGACGGCACGGATCGATGGCGATGATTATGTCCTCAATGGCACAAAGCATTTCATCAGCCACGCCGATATTGCCGATTTCGCCATCGTCTTTATGGCCACGGGCGAGGAGATGACGCCGCGCGGGCCGAAGAAGAAGATCACTGCCTTTTTCGTGGACAAAGGAACGCCGGGGTTCAGCGTGCGGGACGGATACCGGAACGTCAGCCACCGTGGCTATACCAACGCGGTGCTTGAGTTCGATGATTGCCGCCTGCCGAAATCGGCGATCCTGGGCGAAGTGGACAAGGGCTTCGAGGTGGCGAACACCTGGCTGGGGGCCACCCGCCTGCAAGTGGCGGCCACCTGCCTTGGCCGCGCCGAGCGCGCCTTGCAGCACGCGGTGGAGTACGCCGCCGAGCGCAAGCAGTTCGGCCAGCAGATCGGCAAGTTCCAGGGTGTCTCCTTCAAACTGGCGGATATGGCGCTCGAGCTGAAGGCAGCGAACCTATTGACATGGGAGGCGGGCTGGAAGTTCGATCAAGGCACCGTTACCGAAAGCGACATGTCCATGGCAAAGCTGAAAGCGACCGAAATGCTCGCCATGGTCGCCGATGAGGCAATCCAGATCCATGGCGGCATGGGCCTGATGGACGAGCTGCCACTGGAGCGCATCTGGCGCGATGCCCGGGTCGAACGGATCTGGGAAGGCACCAGCGAGATCCAGCGCCACATCATCAGCCGCGAACTGCTGCGCCCGCTTGGCGGGTAAACGAAATGGTGCCAGACACATGCAAATGCGGCTTTGGCCATAGCAAAGCCCTGCGCGTTTTAGGCGAGTTGTGCAATTTGGTCAGCCTTGCATACCTGTCGGTCGTGCCCGGCGAGATCACGCGCATCGCACCTGTCCTGAAGAGACCGCTGATATGTGCAATGGAGGCCTTAAAATCGGTGCTCTTGAAAAAGTCGACCCCCCGGCACCATTACGGTCCGGGGGGCCTCCTAAATGTGCGGTCTAAAGCATCCCTACTCGTTCCGCACAACCATAAAGGGTTGAAAATGTTAACCAAAGGTTACCGACTCGAAGAAAAACCGAGTGAAAAACCACTTTCCATGAAATTGCACGGGGTTTCACGGTGATACCTGACCTTTCGAGGCTGCTACGGCCGAAAAACATCGCAGTTGTCGGTGGCGGAGACTGGTGCCGACTGGTGATCGAACAGTGTCAGGCCATGCGATTCGAGGGGCAAATCTGGCCCGTTCACCCCAAGGCCGAAGAAATCGCGGGTCTGCCCGCCTTTGCCTCCGTTGTGGATCTGCCCGAAGCGCCGGACGCGACGTTCATCGGCGTGAATCGCATGACCACCATCGATGTGGTCCAGCAACTTTCTGACAGGGGCGCTGGCGGCGCGGTCTGTTTCGCCTCGGGCTTCCTTGAAGCGCAGGCCGAAGACGCCGACGGCGCCGATCTTCAGAACCGGCTGCTAAAGGCTGCCGGAGAAATGCCAATCCTGGGGCCGAACTGCTATGGGCTGATCAACTATCTGGATGGGGCACTGTTATGGCCAGACCAGCATGGAGGTCAGCGTTGCTCCAGCGGTGTTGCCATCATCACCCAAAGCTCGAATATCGCCATCAACCTCACCATGCAGCAGCGCAGCCTACCGCTGGCCTATATCGTCACCGCGGGAAACCAGGCGCAGGCAGATATCTCCCATATCGGAATAGCCCTGCTGGAAGATGACCGTGTTTCAGCCCTTGGCCTGCATATCGAGGGTATCAAGGATCTGCGCGCGTTCGAAGCGCTGGCGGCCCGGGCCCGCGCCTTGGGAAAGCCCATCGTGGCGCTGAAGGTCGGCAAGTCCGACCAGGCGCGGGCGGCAACTGTTTCGCACACCGCCTCGGTTGCCGGCGGCGATGCCGGGGCTGCCGCTCTGCTGGCGCGGCTAGGCATTGCGCGGGTCGATGATCTGCCCACCTTCCTAGAAACCCTGAAGCTGCTGCATGTGGCGGGGTGGCTGCCCTCGAACCGGATCGCCTCGATCAGCTGTTCCGGGGGCGAGGCAAGCCTGGCCGCCGATACCGCCCATGGGCGCGATATAATCTTCCCGCCCCTGAACCCGCGCCAGAGCGAGAACCTCCGCGCCTCCCTAGGGCCGATGGTGGCTTTGGCAAACCCGCTTGATTACCACACCTATATCTGGCGCGACGTCGACGCGATGACCCGCGCCTTTGCCGCCATGATGGACCCGAGCCTTGCCATGACCCTGCTGATCGTGGATTTCCCGCGCCCCGATCGCTGCTCGGCTGCCGATTGGGACTGCGCCATCGAGGCCACCGTGGCGGCGCGCCAGCAGACCGGCGCCAATGTGGGGATGGTCGCCACCCTGCCCGAGCTTTTGCCCGAGGATGTCGCAGCCCGGCTTATGCAAGCTGGCGTCGTGCCCTTCTGCGGCCTAAGCGAGGCGATCAAGGCCTGCGAAGCCGCAGGTCGACCCGCAGCCTCCAGCACCGAGCCGCTCTTGCTACCGACCCCCACGGTCGAGCCAAATCTGATCCCAGAGGCAGAGGCCAAACGGCGGTTGTCTGACTATGGCCTTCGCATTCCGATCTCTCACCGCGCCCGAACCCCCGGCGCCGCCCGTGCCTGCGCCGCTGATATCGGCTATCCCGTGGTGCTGAAGGGCGAAGGTCTGGCGCATAAATCCGAAGCCGGAGCCGTGGTGCTCAGCCTGCAATCGGGCGGCGAAGTCAGCGATGCGGCGAACCACATGGACGCCAGATCGTTCCTGGTAGAAGAAATGATCACCGGCACCGTCGCCGAACTGCTGATCGGCGTCGTCAAGGATCCCGCCCATGGTTTCGTGCTGACGCTCGCCGCCGGCGGTACCCTGACCGAAATCCTGCAGGACAGCGCATCACTTCTGCTGCCCGCAAGTGATGCGATGATCGAAGAGGCGCTCTCCTCCTTGCGCATCAATACCGTGCTGAACGGCTATCGCGGCAAACCCGCCGCGGACCGCGCCGCCATCCTCCGCGCCATACGCGCGGTGGAGGCTTATGTACTGGACCATGCCGAAGGTCTGGAAGAGATTGAAATCAACCCGCTGATTTGCACCCCTCTGGATGCCATTGCAGCGGATGCGCTGATGCGCAGAAAGGACTGGTGATATGACCGAACCTGCTCAAAACCCCGTCAAAACCCGCCGCGAGGGTGCCATCCTTGAGGTAACGCTGGACCGGCCCAAGGCCAACGCCATCGACCTCAAAACCAGCGTTGCCATGGGCGAGGTGTTCCGCGGCTTTCGTGACGACCCCGAACTGCGCGTCGCCATCCTGACCGGCGGAGGAAAGAAATTCTTTTGCCCCGGCTGGGATCTGAAAGCCGCTGCCGATGGCGATGCGGTGGACGGCGACTATGGCGTTGGCGGATTTGGCGGCCTTCAGGAGATGCGCGACATGAACAAGCCAGTGATCGCCGCCGTCAATGGCATCGCCTGCGGCGGTGGGCTCGAGCTGGCCTTGTCCGCCGATATGATCCTTGCCGCCGATCACGCCACCTTTGCCCTGCCGGAAATCCGCTCAGGCACCGTGGCCGATGCCGCCTCGATCAAGCTGCCCAAGCGCATCCCCTATCACATCGCCATGGAGCTTTTGCTGACGGGGCGATGGTTCGACGCGGAAGAGGCAAACCGCTGGGGTCTCGTGAACGAGATCGTCCCCGCAGATCAACTGATGGACCGCGCCTGGGAGCTGGCGCGCCTTCTCGCCTCTGGCCCACCACTGGTCTATGCCGCCATCAAAGAGATCGTGCGCGATGCCGAGGATTCCAAATTTCAGGACGCAATGAACCGGATCACCAAACGGCAGTTGCGGTCGGTCGATGTGCTTTATGACAGCGAGGATCAGATGGAGGGCGCGCGCGCCTTTGCCGAGAAACGTGATCCGGTCTGGAAGGGGCGCTAGGCGTTCCTCAGACGCTGCACCGCCCAGCGCGCGGCCTCGGCCACCACAGGATCGGGATCCTCGGTCAGCCGCGCAGCTGCCGGGGCCAGTGAGGGATCGTTTGAGTTGCCGATGGCATAAAGCACATTGCGCACGAACCGATCCCGCCCGATGCGCTTGATCGGGGAGCCAGAGAATTTCTCGCGAAAACCCGCATCGTCCAGCGCGGCCAGATCCGCCAACTTTGGCGCTACCAAGCCTTCGCGCGCGGCATAGCGGATGTCGCTGGCGGCAACGGCAAACTTGTTCCACGGGCAGGCGGCCAGACAATCGTCGCAACCATAGATCCGGTTGCCCATCTTGGCGCGCAGGTCATTATCCACCGGCCCTTTGTACTCAATCGTGAGGTAGGAAATGCAGCGCCGCGCATCCAGCTGATAGGGCGCCGGAAAAGCATCGGTCGGACAGGCATCAAGGCAGGACCGGCAAGAACCGCAATGATCAACCTCGGGCGCATCCGCCGGCAGCTCCAGCGTGGTGAAAACAGAGCCTAAAAAGGCCCAATTGCCCCAATCCCGGCTGACAAGGTTTGTATGCTTGCCTTGCCAACCAAGGCCCGCCGCCTGCCCCAGCGGCTTTTCCGGCACCGGGGCTGTATCGACAAAGACCTTCACCTCGGCTGCATCACCGTCCTTCTGTGCTTCGCCAATCAGCCAGCGCGCCAGGCGCTTCAGGCGCTTCTTGACCAGATCGTGGTAATCCTTGCCGCGCGCATAAACCGACACTGCGCCCCGGTCCGCCATTCCGACAGCAGCCATCGGATCCTCGTCGGGCGTATAGCTTTCGGCCAGCATGATCACCGAACGCGCCTCAGGCCAAAGCTGCGCAGGATCCCCGCGCCAATGGCTGCGCTCTGCCATCCAGCCCATCTGCCCGTGATAGCCCGCCGCAAGGAAGGCCTGCAGCCGTTCCGGCACCTCGGGCACATCCCAGGGGCGGCAGATGCGGCAGGCCACGAAACCTTCTGCCAGCGCCTGCCGAACCAGCTTTTCCTTCAGCGCGGCGCTCATAACCACACCTTCAAAACAGAATCAGAAATCGAGGTCGGCATAATGCGGTGGTGGGCGGAAGCCGGGGATCTGGTCGGCAAGGATCGACCGGAACGCCGGGCGCGATTTGATCTTGGCGTACCAGTCCTTCACCGTTGCCGACCGGTTCCAATCGACGTCCGAAATATAGTCGAGAGAGGACAAATGCGCCGCCGCGGCAAAATCCGCCAGCGTCATGCTGTCCCCGGCCAGCCAGCGCCGGTGATCCAGCAGCCAGGCCATGTAATCGAGGTGATATTTGATCGCCCGCGCCCCGGCCTTGACGTTGCGGCTATCGGGATAACCCTCTCCGGTGACTTTCTTGTTCACCCGCTCATAAAGCAGCTTTGACGTCACCTCATTGTGGAACTTGTCATCGAACCAGGTCACGAGGCGGCGCACCTCGTAGCGTCCATCGGGATCCGACGGCATCAGCGACGGCTCAGGTCTGGTTTCCTCAAGGTATTCGCAGATCGCAGCGCTTTCGGACATCATCTTACCGTCAAGCCGCACCACCGGGATCTTGGCCGCAGGGTTTCGGCGCAGGAAATCGGGATCCTTTTCCCAATAACGTTCTTCGACCAGTTCGACCTCGATCTTCTTTTCCGCAAGCGACAGGCGAACTTTGCGGCAGAAGGGAGACAGGGGAACGTGATACAGGCGTGCCATTGGCTTATGGGTGCTCCTGATGCGTGCGGGATGACACCAGCAATGCCCGCTTGTGGCAAAAACTTCAATCCTCGAAACAGTCCGAACGCCCATCTGCGCGGATGGTGGCCGCCCCGTCCTGAATTTGCACAGCCCGCTGGCGCAGGCTCTTGGATGGGCGCGAAGCTGACCGTCCTTTCGGGTTCGGCAAGACCGCCGCGATCAGGGCGGCCTGCCGCGCCGTCAGCGCATCCGGACCAACCCCAAAGTAATGCCGAGCCGCCGCTTCGGCCCCAAAAATCCCTTCATCCATCTCGGCTACATTCAGATAAACTTCAAGAATGCGACGCTTGCTCCAGATCGCCTCAACCAAGGGGGTCAGGGCGGTCTCCAGCGCCTTGCGGAACCAGCTGCGCTCCTGCCAAAGGAAGACATTCTTCACAACCTGCTGAGAAATGGTCGACCCACCCCGTTGCCCGCCTTCGGCAATGGCAGCGCGTATTGCGGTGACGTCAATCCCCCAGTGCTGACAGAACCGGGCATCCTCCGCGGCCACCACAGAGCGCGCAAGAACCGGAGCAATATCCTCAAGCGGCACCCATTCGCGGTCCACCTCGCCCAGACGACGCTGTTCGGACCAGATCGTATGGGTGATCGGCGGGTTCACCACGGAAAACAGAGCAACCAGCGCAACAGCAAGAACGATAGCCAGCAGACAGGCGCGCAGCACCCACTTGCGCACCCACCTGAGAGGCCAGGTGATCCTGCGCATCAAGGATGGGCTGCTCTTGCCTGCCGTCTTCTTTGCTGCCTTCGCCATACCACCTCTATAGGGCAGAGCAGACCCTTGCCGCCACATGGAAATACGCCTGCTGCTCCGGAGCCCTCATCGCTTACCCATGTATAGGCGCGGACCAGACAGACGGCTCAGGCAGAATTGCGGAGGCTCCGCGCCGCAGGCGTGGAAACCGCCATTGTGCTTGAACCGGCTGTGGGTCGTGGCAGACAGGGCATCAAGCGATGAGGGCGCCGGGGCTTGCTGCTCGGGTGACTCAGGAAGCGTCCCACCAAACAAAAAAGCCCCGCAGGCGGTCAGCCTGCGGGACAATTTGACAGCGTCAACAGAGACCTTACTCCGCCGGTACTGCGGCCTGTTCCAGCGACAGCGGATGGGCCAGCTTGTCCAGCATCTCCTTCGGGCAGACCTGCACGAAATTGGCTTTCTCGGTCTCCCAATGCTGCAGGATATCGGCTGCCTTGCGGCTCCCGGTTTCCTGCAGATGGCGTTCGATCAGGCCTTTAAGCTCAGCTTCCCAATGATCGACGGTCACCGCACAGGTAACAAGGCTCTCCATGTTCATCATGGTCTCGGCCTTGCCATCGGGGTCGTAAAGGTAGGCCATACCCCCGGTCATGCCCGCGCCAAAGTTCGCACCGATCGACCCAAGGATCACCGCGACGCCACCGGTCATGTACTCACAACCGTTCGATCCGCAGCCCTCAATCACCACCTTGGCGCCAGAGTTACGCACAGCGAAACGCTCACCTGCACGGCCCGCCGCAAAGAGGTAGCCATCGGTCGCGCCATAAAGCACGGTGTTACCAACGATAGTATTGTCGCTCGCCACCAGCGGAGAGGCCATGGGCGGACGCACCACGACCGTACCCCCCGATAGACCCTTGCCCACATAGTCGTTGGCATCGCCCGAAACCTCGAGCTTCAGACCGGGCGCGGCAAAGGCACCGAGGGACTGGCCGGCCGAGCCCTGCAGCTTCACCGTCAGGTGGTCCGGCTGGAAGGAATTGCGCATACCAAAGTTGCGCACGATATGGCTCGAGGTGCGCGTCCCCACGGTCCGATGCGTGTTCTGCACCGCGTAAGACAGCTGCATCTTCTCACCATCCTGCAGGAAGCGGGCCGCATCGCGCACGATCTCCGCGTCCAGCGTATCGGGCACCGCGTTGCGCTCCTTGTCGCGGTTGTAGACAATGCTGGCAGACCCATCGACAGTGATCAGCAGCGGGTTGAGGTCCAGATCGTCCAGATGTGCCGACCCACGCGAGACCTGCGCCAGCAGATCCGCACGGCCAATCACCTCATCCAGGCTGCGCGCACCGATGGAGGCAAGGATTTCCCGCACTTCCTGCGCATAGAAGGTGATGAGATTCACCACCTTGTCCGCGTTGCCGGTGAATTTGGCGCGCAAGCTCTCGTCCTGCGTACAGACGCCCACGGGGCAGGTGTTGGACTGGCACTGGCGCACCATGATGCAGCCCATGGCGATCAGAGCAGCGGTGCCGATGCCGTATTCCTCGGCGCCCATCATCGCGGCCATGACAATGTCACGACCCGTGCGCAGGCCCCCGTCGGTGCGCAGGGTCACACGGTCGCGCAGGTTGTTCATCGCCAGAACCTGATGTGCCTCGGTCAGGCCCATTTCCCATGGCAGACCCGCATATTTGATCGAGGTCGCAGGCGAGGCCCCGGTGCCGCCGTTGTGGCCCGAGATCAGGATGATGTCTGCCTTCGCCTTGGCGACGCCAGCTGCGATGGTGCCGACACCGGAGGAGGCCACCAGTTTCACCGTCACCTTGCAGCGCGGGTTGATCTGCTTCAGGTCATAGATCAGCTGCGCCAGGTCCTCGATCGAGTAGATATCGTGGTGCGGCGGCGGCGAGATCAGCGTCACACCCTTGGTCGAATGGCGCAGGCGCGCGATCAGGTCGGTGACCTTCATTCCCGGCAGCTGGCCACCCTCACCCGGCTTGGCGCCCTGCGCCACCTTGATCTCCAGCTCTTCGCACTGGTTCAGGTATTCAGCGGTCACACCAAAGCGGCCCGAGGCCACCTGCTTGATCTTGGCCGAGGGGTTGTCGCCATTGGGCTCTGGCACGAAGTGTGCCGGATCTTCCCCGCCTTCGCCGGAATCCGACTTGGCGCCGATGCGGTTCATCGCGACGTTCAGCGTCTTGTGCGCCTCGGGCGACAGCGCACCGAGGGACATGCCCGGCGTCACGAACCGCTTGCGGATCGCGGTGATGCTTTCCACCTCTTCCAGCGGCACCGGCTTGCCCAGCGGCTTGATGTCCAGAAGGTCGCGCAGATGGATCGGCGGGTTGGCCTGCATCTTCTTCGAGTACTGCTGCCACATCTGGTAGGAGGCCTTGTTGCAGGCCATCTGGAGCATGTGCATCGAGGTCGCTTCCCAGGCGTGGGTCTCGCCCGATTTGCGCGCCTTGTAGAACCCGCCAATGGGCAGCACGTTCTGCTGCGCGCCCCAGGCGGCGGCGTGCATCTCTTCGGCCTTGACCTGGATACCCGAGACACCGATGCCGGAAATCCGGCTGGTTATGCCGGGGAAATACTCGGCGCACATGGCGCGGGACAGGCCCACGGCTTCGAAGTTCAGACCGCCGCGATAGGAGGAGATCACCGAGATGCCCATCTTCGCCATGATCTTCAACAGACCCTGGTCGATGGCTTCGCGGTAGCGCGCCACGTTTTCGGTCAGCGAGCCATCGAGGAGGCCACGCTCGATCCGGTCGGCGAGCGAATCCTCGGCGAGGTAAGCGTTCACAACGGTGGCACCGCAGCCAATCAGCACCGCAAAGTAATGCGGGTCGATACACTCGGCCGAGCGCACGTTGAGCGAGCAGAAGGTCCGCAGACCCTTGCGGGTCAGATGCGAATGCACCGCCGAGGTCGCCAGGATCATCGGCATCGCAATCTTGTCCGCATTCGAATGCTGGTCGGTCAGCACGATATGCCCAGCGCCCGAGCGCACGGCCTCCTCGGCTTCGGCGCGGATCCGTTGCAGCGCGGCATTCAGAGAACCCGTACCGGACGCGAAAGTACAGTCGATCTCGACCAGCGGCGCGTTGAGGTTCTCGATCAGCTTGTCCCACTGGGCATTGCCGACAAAGGGGCTTTCCAGCACGATGATCTCGGTCTGTGAGCTGTCCTCATCCAGAACGTTCTTGAGGTTCCCGAAGCGCGTTTTCAGCGACATCACGCGGTATTCGCGAAGGGAGTCGATCGGCGGGTTCGTCACCTGGCTGAAGTTCTGACGGAAGAAATGCGACAGCGGGCGGTATTTCTTCGAGAGAACCGCAGATGGGGTGTCATCGCCCATCGACGCCAGCGTTTCCTTGCCGTCCTCGGCCATTGGCGCCAGGATCTGCTCCAGCTCTTCGATGGTGTAGCCAGCTGCGATCTGACGGCGGCGCAACTCCTCACCTTGGAACAGAGGCTGTTCGTTGACGGTTGCCAGGGTTTCGTCCAGATCGTTGATCTTCTGCACCCAGTCGCCGAAGGGCAGCGCAGCGGCGAGTTTGTCCTTGATCTCGGTGTCGTGGTAGAGCTTACCCTTTTTCATGTCCACGGCCAGCATCTGACCTGGACCAAGGGCGCCCTTCTCAACGACGGTGGCCTCATCGATCGGCACCATGCCCGCCTCGGAGCCAGCGATCACCAGCCCGTCGCCGGTGACGACATAGCGCATCGGGCGCAGACCATTGCGGTCCAGACCGGCACAGACCCAGCGACCATCGGTCATGGCAAGCGCAGCCGGACCGTCCCAAGGCTCCATCACCGAGTTGCAGTAGGAATACATGTCACGCCAGGCCTGCGGCAATTCAACTGCCTGCTTGGACCAGCTTTCCGGAACCAGCATGGTTTTGGCCATGGGCGCAGAGCGGCCTGCCCGCACCAGAACTTCGAACACCGAATCCAGCGCCGCCGAGTCGGAGGAGCCGCCCGCGATAATCGGCTTGATGTCCTCAGCGTAGTCACCAAAGGTCGAAGAAGCCATGCGGATCTCATGGCTCTTCATCCAGTTGATGTTGCCCTTCAGGGTGTTGATCTCACCGTTGTGAGCCAGCATGCGGAAGGGCTGCGCCAACCACCACTGCGGGAAGGTGTTGGTGGAATAGCGCTGGTGATAGATCGCAAAGGCGGACTCAAAGCGCTCGTCCATCAGGTCGGGGTAGAAAACGGCGACCTGCTCGGCCAGCATCATGCCCTTGTAGATGATCGAGCGACAGGACAGCGAAGCAATATACAGCCCGCCAATGCCAGCGGCGGCGGCTGCCTTCTCGATCCGACGACGGATCACATAAAGCTCGCGCTCAAAGGTGTCCTCGTCCACGCCCTTGGAGTTGGAGATCAGGATTTGCTCGATCTCGGGACGGGTCGCGTTAGCCTTTTCACCAAGGCATGTTACATCGACCGGCACGTGGCGCCAGCCATAGATGTAATAGCCCATACGCAGTACTTCGGTTTCCACAATAGTCCGGCATTTCTCCTGCGCGCCAAAGTCGGTGCGCGGCAGGAAGACCTGACCAACCGCGATCAACTGATCCTTGTGGGGCTCGTGGCCGGTGCGCTTGATCTGGTCATAGAAGAAGGGAACCGGGATCTGCACATGGATACCGGCGCCGTCGCCAGTCTTGCCGTCGGCGTCAACCGCGCCGCGGTGCCAGATCGCCTTCAGCGCATCGATACCGGCCTCAACGACCTTGCGGCTAGCGCTGCCATCCTGAGAGACAACCAGACCCACACCGCAGGAGGAATGTTCTTCTTCCTCTGAATAGAGACCGTTTTCGGCCATCCACTTGCGCTTGGCTTCCTCGGCGCGGACCCATTCTGCATCATATTTTGTCATATCGTTTTTCCTTTGCCTGGCGGTGGCACCTCACCTGTGTCAGGGGCGCGCAACCGCGTGGGATGCAAATCTTTTGTTATTCCGCTGCCACGACAGCCTTGGCGTTGAAGCGCTCCAGGATCGCTTCGGCACAATCGCGACCATCCTTGATGGCCCAGACCACCAAGCTGGCGCCGCGCACGATGTCACCCACCGCATAGACACCCGGCAGATCGGTCGCGCCTGACTTGAACGCAGCCTTGACTGTACCCCAGCGGGTGACCGGCAGTTCCGGCTGGCCCCAGAGGGTGGGCAGATCTTCGGGCTCAAAGCCTAGGGCCTTGATCACCAGATCGGCTTCTTCCACGTAATCGGCACCTTCGATCACCTCGGGCGCCTGACGGCCAGTGGCATCCGGAGCGCCCAAACGCATCTTCTGCACCATCACGCCGGACACCTTGCCACCGTCGTCGACAAACCCCTTGGGAGCCGACAGCCATTCAAAGACCACGCCTTCTTCTTCGGCGTTCTGGGTTTCCCGCTGCGAGCCGGGCATATTGGCACGGTCACGGCGATAGAGACATTTGACCGAGGTCGCGCCTTCGCGGATCGAGGTACGCACGCAGTCCATCGCTGTGTCCCCACCGCCGATCACCACGACCTTCTTGCCTTCGGCATTCAGTTCACCGCTTTCGAATTCGGGCACCGTGTCGCCAAAGCTGCGCTTGTTGGACGCGGTCAGGAAGTCGATCGCCTTGACAATACCCGCAGCGCCGCTGCCCGGCATGGACAGATCGCGCGATTTGTAGACGCCAGTCGCAATGATCACAGCGTCATGCTTGCTGCGGATTTCCTCGAACGTGATGTCCTCGCCCACATTGCAGTTCATGACGAATTTGACACCGCTGTCCTCAAGCAACTTGTTGCGGCGCATGACCACATCTTTTTCCAGCTTGAAGCCGGGAATGCCATAAGTCAGCAGACCGCCCGCGCGGTCATAACGATCATAGATCGTGACCTGCACACCAGCGCGGCGCAGCATGTCCGCCGCCGCCAGACCGCCAGGCCCCGCACCGATGATGCCGACGCTTTCGCTGCGTTCCTGCAGCGGTGCAACGGGCTTGACCCAACCTTTGTCCCAGGCGGTGTCGGTAATGTATTTCTCGACCGCGCCAATGGTGACGGTACCATGGCCGGATTGTTCAATCACGCAGTTGCCTTCGCAAAGGCGGTCTTGCGGGCAGATGCGCCCACAGATTTCAGGAAAGGTGTTGGTGGCCTGACTGGTCTCGTAGGCCTCTTCCAGACGGCCAGTTGCGGTCAGGCGGAGCCAGTCGGGAATATTGTTGTGCAGCGGGCAGTGGGACTGGCAGTATGGCACACCGCACTGGCTGCAGCGGCTCGCCTGCTCCTCCGCTTTTGCCTGTGCGAACTCCGCATAGATCTCGTGAAAGTCATCTTTGCGATCTTCAGCGGCCCGTTTTTCGGGCATGTCGCGTTCGATTTTCACGAATTTGAGCATCGGTTGCTTGGCCACGGGTGGACTCCCTTATTAGCTTGCTACGAGTGTCATAGTTCGAAGCGCGGCGGATTAAAAGTCAACTGTGCTGACCTATTTTGCCAGCGGTTTACTCCTGATACTCGCCACAGCGGAAAAGTACAGCAATTTTGGGTCCGAAACGGACCTAAGCTGCCACCTTCCCATTCAGGAGCAAATTCAATAAGGAAAAAGAATATTTAGGTTCTTTCCGGCCCCCATAGGAGCTGCCTGCCATGTCTTTGTTTCACCTCGTCTTGGTGGCCCTGATCCAAGGAATTACGGAATTTTTGCCCATTTCCTCCTCCGGTCACCTGATTCTGCTACCGGCCCTGAGTGGGATGGACGATCAAGGACAGGTCATCGACGTTGCCGTCCACGTCGGCACCCTGGCCGCTGTCGTCATGTATTTTTGGCAGGACGTGCGCACAGGTTTGCTGGGGCTACCGCGCCTTCTTGTTGGTCGTGTAGATACCGAGGGCGCCCGCCTGGCCCTTGGCCTGGTCATCGCCACCATCCCCACGGTGATCCTGGGCGCTGTTCTGCATTTCACCGGCCTCAGCGATATGCTGCGCTCCACCGCAGTGATCGGCTGGACAATGCTGATCTTTGGGATCGTCCTTTATGTTGCCGACCAGAGAGGCGCGCAGGTGAAGACGGCCAGCGACTGGGGCCTGCGCGATGCACTGATCATGGGTCTGTGGCAGATGATCGCACTGATCCCGGGTACCTCGCGGTCGGGCATCACCATCACCGGCGCACGGCAGCTTGGTTATACCCGAACCGAAGGCGCACGCATCGCCATGCTGATGTCGATCCCCACCATCCTTGCGTCGGGCATCCTCCTGGGCGCAGAGGTCGCGGTCGAAGCCAATACAGCGCTGATGCGTGACGGGCTGATCGCCGCCAGCTTTGCCTTTGTGTCGGCTCTTGCAGCGCTGAGCCTGATGATGCGCCTTTTGCACTCAGTCAGCTTCACACCTTATGTGATCTATCGGGTGATCCTTGGCGTCATCCTGCTGGTCGTGGCCTACAGCTGAAGCAAGTCATCAGGCGAAAGAAAAAGCGCGGAGCCAATGCCCCGCGCCATTTCAATATCCGTTGCCCTGTTCGGTGTCAGACGTCGCCGCGCAGGTTACGGGCGGAGGCTGTCATTTCGTCATACTGTCCCGAGGGGCGGAATTTCCACAGATAGTCGGACAGCACAGGCCCCATCAGTGTGGGTTCAATTCCAAGATCCGCAAACCCCCTGGCGCCATCGGCCACCACGTTGTCGCGGGAAAGGTTCTTGAGCTGATCGCGGGTCAGCATCTTGTTCTCGATCAGTTGGAAGCTGACAAACTGCAGAATATCAAATCCAAGCGCGATGATACTGGCCACGAAATTCGGCAGCGAGACAACGATACGGCGGCGGTGAATTACCGCCAGCATATCCTGCATCAGCTCTTCGAAAGTTTTGACCTCGGGGCCGCCAAGCTCATAAACGCCCGGCTCGGCCTGGCCCAGCACGCCCGCCACTGCCGCGCGGGCCACATCATCCACATAGACCGGCTGAAAACGGGTGGAGCCGCCAGCAATCGGCAACAACGGCGAGAGGCGAGTCATCCCGGCAAAGCGGTTGAAGAACTGATCTTCGGTGCCAAAAATGATCGAAGGACGCAGGATCACGGCTGCCGGAAATGCCTCTTGCACGGCAGTTTCGCCCGCAGCCTTACTGCGCGCATAGTCGCTATCGCTTTCTGCATCGGCGCCGATGGCCGAGATATGCACCATCTGCTCCACACCCTGCTCGGCGGCGATCCGTGCGACCCGGCCCGCTCCATCAGACTGAACCGCGTCAAAGGTGTTCTTGCCAAGCTCGTTCAATACTCCAACGCAGTTCACCACAGCATCTGCACCCTGCATGACCGCTGCAACAGAGGCATCGTCGCGGATGTTGCAGAAGACCGGCTCGACTTGGCCGGGCACCCCGTAGGGCTTCACATGCATTGCCTCGTTCGGACGACGCACGGCGACGCGCACGCGCCAGCCTTCCTTTGCCATGCGGCGCGCGATGTAACGACCGACAAAACCGGACCCGCCGTAGATCGTAACCAGCTTGGACATCTGTTGGCTCCTGCAATTTGCTCTTGTCCCGATCTACCGGGCCAGAGGCTGTCAAACAAGGCGCAAATCGCTCTTCAACCGGCAGTTTCGTCATAAATCATGGCTTATGGACCAGGCCACACGCCCTTGAAGCGACATCGTCAAATTCTTTTGCCAACCAGATACCACTTTGATCTTGCAGAGGTTCAGTGAGAATCCATTTGACGGGCCGATCACCCATGCGTATACGCCGCTGCACGACACCTGCCCAGGTGGCGGAATTGGTAGACGCGCTAGCTTCAGGTGCTAGTGTCCGTATGGACGTGGAGGTTCGAGTCCTCTCCTGGGCACCATCCCCAAAACACAGACGAGAAATAATCGACCGTGTTGGTCGTCACACCGGCATTCGGCGTGGTCCGGGGGCTGTGGTCGGGCGCTTGCCTGTGCTACGTCTCTGCTGCAATCCGCAGCCATTGCTGCGATCTCAAAGGAGCGCCCCGGATGTCATCCCCCCTATTCGACCTGCCTCAACCTCCCGCGATTCCCGTTATTGGCGAAGAACGCAGTTACCCGATCGGTCGGATTTTTTGCGTTGGGCGCAACTACGCCGCCCATGCCGCCGAAATGGGCAATGAAGTCGATCGCGAAGCGCCGTTCTACTTCACCAAATCCGCCGTCAACGCGGTGCTGAGTGGCGCTTCGGTTCCCTATCCACCGGGGACGGAAGACTACCATCATGAAATGGAGTTGGCCGTGGCCTTGGGCGCTTCCCTGTTCCGGGCAAGTCCGGAACAGGCGCGGGCCGCGGTCTTTGCCTATGGATGCGCGCTCGACATGACCCGGCGGGATCTACAGGGACAGGCGAAGGACAAACGCCGCCCGTGGGATCTGGGAAAAGACCTTGAACAGGGTAGTGTCTTTGCCCCCCTGACCCGCAGCGCAGACTGGGATGGCCCTGACAACAAACGAATCTGGCTCACCGTGGACAATGCGCCGCGTCAGGATGCGAATCTGAATGAAATGATCTGGGCGGTGACGGACATACTTTGCCATCTGTCAGGTTATTATCATCTGCGTCCGGGAGACATAATCATGACCGGCACTCCGGCTGGAGTTGGTCCGGTCACGGCCGGACAGGTGATTGAAGGGGGAATCGACGGCCTTTCGCCAGTCAAGCTCACCCTGTTGCCAGCTCAAAAGGCCACAGAGTAACTGCCCGCGTTGCCAAAGGTTCGATATCGTCAAGAAGATGTGCGCTGGGTCCATTCCTGACGCCATCCAACTACGCCTATGACTTACATAAGCGCGCGCAAATCGCACGAGTTAGAATGGGGGACGGTCTAAAATTAGATCACGTGAACCACTCGGCAAGTGGTCTGAAAGGCGTTTTTCGACGCTGAAACGCCAATCAGTGATTGATCTTCACGTAACGAAATGCTGGAATGTATCACGCAGTCCAAGGTTGTGGAAATTTTGTAACATTTCTGCAAACGGTCTGTGGCTGATTTGGGACCAGCCAATTCATGAGTGAAAAATGCATGATCTGCTGTTGATGGTTACAAATGCACCAAATAGCAGAGGGTCGCTAAGGTTTGTTTTGTGAACCGCAGGGGTGTGGACGGGACCAAAGCAGAAAGAAATAGGCAATATATTGCAATATTCTTAGTTGACGGCATTATGTTGCTTGGAAATAGGGTCAAAGGGAGGAATCACATGACCACTCGCAGAAAGATTCTTGGTGCAGCAGGCGCGGCGGCAATTGCCGCGATGTGCGCTACGTCCGCCTTCGCTCAGGAGGTGACGCTGAAGCTTCACCAGTTCCTGCCGGCACAGGCAAATGTGCCGAAGCTGGTCTTGGATGTCTGGGCCGACAACGTTGAGGCCTCCTCGAACGGCCGTATCAAGATCGACCGGTATCCCTCGATGCAGCTGGGCGGTAAGCCGCCAGAGCTTATGGACCAGGCAATCGACGGCGTTGCGGATATCGTCTGGACCGTGGTCGGCTACACGCCGGGCCGCTTCCCTTCGACCGAAGTCTTCGAACTGCCCTTCATGATGACCAATGCGCGCGCCACCTCGCACGCCTATTGGGAAATGTTCGAGCGCCATATGAAGGATACGGAATTCAAGGACGTTCACATCCTCGGCACCTGGGTTCATGGCCCTGGCATGATCCACACCACCGACCCGGTTGAAACCGCAGACGACCTGCAGGGCATGAAAATCCGCGGCGGCTCCCGCTCAGTCAACGCACTGCTGACCCAGCTGGGCGCGACCCCGGTTGGTATGCCTGTTCCCGCCATCCCGGAAGGTCTGTCCAAAGGCGTGATCGACGGCACCACCATTCCGTGGGAAGTCACCACCGCCCTGAAGGTTCCGGAGCTGGTCGAAAACCACACCGAGTTCACCGGCAAGGCGCTTTACACCCTGACCTTCGTTCTGGCTATGAACAAAGAGAAGTATGAGAGCCTGCCCGACGACCTGAAGAAAGCCATCGACGACAACTCGGGTCTCGAATTCTCGGTTTTCGCCGGCGGCACCCAGGCCGACTCGGATGATCCGGCCCGTGAATTCGCGCTGGACAACGGCAACAACGTGATCACTCTCAGCCAGGAGCAGACCGACGAATGGCGCGCACTGGCACAGCCGATCTACAACGACTGGCTGGCTGACATGGCGGAAAAAGGTATCGACGGACAGGCACTGCTTGAAGAAGCAACCTACCTGATCGAAAAATACACTCCGCAATACGTGAAGTAAGCGATAGCATAGCCAAAGGGCCGCAGCGCACTTGTGCCGCGGCCCTTTGTGTACTCAGAAAGAGGTAAACACCATGCATAAGCTCATGATGGGGTTGGCCAGAAAGATGGCCATTCTGGGCGGTATGGTCCTGGTTCTCCTGATCCTCCTGACCTGCCTGTCTATCATCGGTCGTCTGCTGAACGGCGTTCTGCACGGAGACTTCATGCAAGGACTGGCGCCGGATCTGTCGAACTGGCTGATCAACTACATCGGGCCAATCAACGGTGATTTTGAAATGGTTGAAGCTGGGGTCGCGTTTGCGATCTTCGCCTTCATTCCCCTGTGCCAGATTACCTCGGGACATGCCTCGGTCGATGTGGTGGCCAACGCGTTCCCGCGCAAGGTCAACAGGTTCCTGCGCATGGTGATTGCCATCCTGTTTGCCGGTGTTCTGGGGCTGATCACGGTCAAGCTCGCCGACGGGATGATCGGAAAATACCACAATGGCGAAACCTCGTTCTTGCTCGAGTTTCCGACCTGGTGGGCCTATGCCGCCAGCCTGTTCGGCGCAACCATGGCCGCCATTGTTGGAATCTACATGGCCATCGTGCGCACAACTGAATTTATGACCGGCCGCATCCAGGTGTGGGACGGTGTGGAGGGTGAGCAGTGACAGCTCTTGAAATCGGAATAACCTCGTTCCCCATCCTGATGGTTCTGATCTTCCTGCGGGTCCCGATCGGGTTGTCAATGTTCCTGGTTGGTCTTGTCGGGCTGATTTTGGTCACTGGAGGCACCCAGGTCGCCTTTGGTCGGTTGAAAAGCGAAACCTATTCGACCTTCTCATCCTATTCACTGACCATCGTGCCGATGTTCCTTTTGATGGGGCATTTCGCCACGCTCGGCGGTATGTCCTCGGCCCTATTCAAAGCCGCAGCCGGCTTTTTGGGGCACCGAAAAGGCGGTGTCGCCATGGCCTCGATCGGGGCCTGCGCCGGCTTTGGCGCGATCTGCGGTTCCTCGCTGGCAACGGCAGCGACCATGGGCCGTGTCGCCCTGCCCGAACTGCGCGCCTATGGCTACGCGGGCGGCTTTTCCACAGCGACCCTTGCCGCAGGCGGCACCCTTGGCATCCTCATACCGCCCTCGGTGGTGCTGGTGATCTATGCGATCCTGACCGAACAGAACATCGCCAAGCTGTTCCTGGCCGCCTTTATTCCCGGCATTCTGGCTGCCATCGGATATGTCGTTGCCATTTCGATCTATGTGCGCATGTTCCCTGACAGCGCAGGAACCCGCCCCGCAATTCCATGGAGCGAAAGGTTTGAGAACCTGGTCAAGGTCTGGCCTGTTCTTCTTGTCTTTGCCCTGGTGGTTGGCGGTATCTATGCGGGCTGGTTCACCCCGACAGAAGGGGCCGCCGTAGGTGCGTTCGGCACCGGTTTCATCGCCTGGGTGAATGGCGGTTTGAATCGGGACACTCTGGTCGAAAGCTTCCTTGTCACGGCACGCTCCACCGCAATGATCTTTTTCATTGTTCTGGGCGCTGGTTTCTATAACGGCTTTCTTGCGCTTACACAGGTCCCTCAGGAGCTGGCAGATTTCGTCGTTAGCCAGGGCCTTAGCCCGTGGGTGGTGCTGGCCCTGATCCTGGCCTTCTACCTGCTGTTCGGCTGCCTGATGGATAGCCTGTCTATGATCCTGCTGACGATCCCGATCTTCTTCCCGGTGATCTCCGCGATGGATTTCGGCCTGTTGTCCTTGCCCGCCATGCAGGCCGACGCCGCGATGGAGGTTCTGCGCAACGGCGTTCCCGAAGGCATGGGCGCCGAAATGCTGGCCTCGATCCAGGAGGCCATCGCAAGCGGCATGGAGCTGACGCGCGAACAGATGAAGGAACTGGGCATTCGCGTCACCGAAGGCCGCGTGAACCGGATCGAAGCAGAATATGTCGCCATCTGGTTCGGCATTCTGGTGCTGATCGTGGTCGAAGTGGGCCTCATCACCCCGCCGGTGGGGATGAACCTCTTCATCATCAACGCAATGGACCGCACCACCAAGATGGTCGATACCTACAAGGCCGTGATGTTCTTTGTCGCCTCCGACATCATCCGGGTGATCATCCTTGTGGCCTTCCCGATTATCACCCTTTTGCCGCTGATGTGGCTGCACTAACAACCGCATCAGAATCAACACACAGAAAAGGCCCCTGTCAGACATCTGGCGGGGGCTTCTTTGCGTCTTTGCCTTCCAAACGGGGCCATCGTCCTGACAGTGCACCGCAGTGAAGCGGGCCGTTCGGTCGATTTATGCACAATAATGCATTTATCTTGCGCAATATGTTGCATTATTCTGCGACCAGTGCATTAATCTGCCTCATGAACACCACTGCGCCGCCGGGGAGGGCTGCGCAGGTCCGCTGGCCTCACCGGCCCGCAGGACGGACAAGGGAGGAGCAAGGATGATACCCAGCGGCAATGCGGCGGAATATTTTGTGGACCGCCACCGGGCTGAGCGCCCGGACAAACCTGCGTTCAAGGAGGCCGCCGGGGCCAAGCGGCAGATCACCTACGGCGCCCTCGCGGAGGCAACGGACCGTGTTGCGGGCGCGTTTCGCCGCGCCGGGATTGCACGAGAGACTCGCGCCGCGATGCTGGTGCTCGATCAGATCGAATTCCCACAGATCTTCTGGGGTGCGCTCAAGGCGGGTGTGGTGCCCGTGCCATTGAACACCCTGCTTGCGACCTCGGTCTATGAAGTCATCCTAAAAGACAGCCGCGCGACCATCCTTTTTGTCAGCGCCGAACTCTGGGACGTGGTGCATCCCGCAACAAGCGCCTGCCCAGACCTTCGGAAAATCGTGGTTATTGGCGGTGACACCCCCGAGGACTGCATACGCTACGACGACTTCCTTGCAGGAGCCGAGCCACAGCCAGCTATCGACTGCTGCCCCGATGAGACCGCCTTTTGGCTCTATTCTTCGGGCTCTACCGGGCAGCCAAAAGGCGTGCGTCATGTCCACGGCGCTCTGGCCGCGACGGCAGAAACCTACGGCGACAAGGTGCTGCAGATCGCTGAAGACGACGTGGTGTTCTCCGCCGCAAAACTCTTTTTTGCCTATGGTCTTGGCAACGGGATGACCTTCCCAATGGCAGTTGGAGCGACGACCATCCTGTTCAATGGACGCCCCACTCCAGACGTCGTCCTGTCGATCCTCGACGAGCAAAAGCCCACCATCTATTGCGGCGTACCGACCCTTTACGCGGCAACCGTCGCGGCCCTGGAAACCGCAAAGAAACCGGATGCGCCCCTGCGCCGCTGCATTTCTGCGGGCGAAGCATTGCCCGAAGAGGTTGGCCGCAAGTGGGAGCAGATCTGGGGCGTAGAGATCCTTGATGGTGTCGGCTCGACCGAGATGTTGCACATCTTCCTGTCCAATACGCCTGGTGACGTGGTCTATGGCACCTCCGGTGTTGCGGTGCCGGGCTACGAGCTGCGCCTTGTGGATGAGGATGGCAACGAGGTGACAGAGCAGGGCGGAATTGGCGAGCTTCTGGTGCGTGGCGCCTCAGCGGCCGAAGGCTACTGGAACCAGCGGGGCAAAAGCCGGGGCACCTTCGAGGGCGAATGGACCCGCACTGGCGACAAATACGAACGTGGCGACGGCGGTCGTCTCATCTACTGTGGCCGAACAGACGACATGTTCAAGGTCTCCGGCATCTGGCTTTCGCCCTTCGAGGTTGAGCAGGCACTGGTTTCGCACCCTGCCGTGCTCGAAGCTGCGGTGGTGCCTGCCCGCGATGACGACGGTCTCGAGAAACCCAAGGCATATATCGTTCTGAAGGAAGGCACCGGAAACGACGCGCTTGCAAATGAACTTCAGGGATTTGTGAAAGAGAAAATCGGCAAGTGGAAATACCCGCGCTGGATCGTCTTTGCCGAGGATCTGCCCAAGACGGCAACCGGCAAGATCCAGCGTTTCAAACTGCGAAAGGAAGCATGATGGCTTTTGAATGGGGCTCTAGCGGTACAATCGATGCAGGCGGTGCCACTCTGGAATGCGCAAGCTATGGACCGGCACCTGACAAGGCGCCGACACTGGTTCTGTTGCATGAAGGGCTGGGCTGCGTCGCCTTGTGGCGGGATTTCCCGGAAAAACTGGCAGCGGCGACCCGCTGGGGCGTCTTTGTCTATTCGCGCCAGGGCTATGGGCAGTCCGATCCGGTGAGCCTGCCCCGCCCGCTTGATTTCATGACGCGCGAAGCCAAGGATGTGCTGCCAGGGCTGCTCGATACCATCGGGCTCGAACATGGCGTTCTTTTGGGCCACAGCGACGGCGCCACCATCGCGGCGATCTATGGCGGCAGCGTGATTGATCACCGGGTGCGCGGTCTGATCCTGATGGCGCCGCATTTCTTCACCGAAGCCGGTGGCCTCGCCGAAATCGCCAAGGCGAAAGAGGCCTATGACAGCGGTGATCTGAAGGAAAAACTGGGGAAATACCACAGGGATCCCGACGGCGCCTTCCGCGGCTGGAACGATGTCTGGCTGGACGACGGGTTCCGGGATTGGGACGTTGCGGATGTCATCGATTACCTGCGCATTCCCGTGCTGGCGATCCAGGGCCGCGAAGATCAATACGGCAGCCTCGCCCAGGTCGAGGTGATCGAGGAGCGCACCTATTGTCCCTGCGATATGCTGGTGCTTGATGACTGCAAGCACAGCCCGCATCAGGACCAGCCCGACCAAGTGATCGCGGCGGTAGCGGAGTTTACCAGCCGTTTGGCGCGGATCGAAGCCGCCGAGGTCGAGATCGCCTGACATGGCCCTCTTTCCGGATCCCCCCCATGCCCACATTCCGGGAAAGACGCCACGGCATCCGGAAGGCACATTTGATGCTCTGTGTGAAACAGCCAGACCTGAACAGCCCTGCGGGGCTGTTTTCGCGTCGGATGCGTGGCGCGCGGGACTGCAATTCCTGGAGACGAAATACTTTTGGGAGGCCCATGAGGTCTGGGAGGCGGTCTGGATGGCCTTGCCCGAAGGCTCGGAGGAAAAACGCCTTGTTCAGGGGATGATCCAACTTGCCAATGCCGAACTGAAGCATCGGATGCAGCGACCGCGTGCTGTTATGCGGCTATGTGACATCTGCCTTCGCCATCTGCATGACCTGCCGCAGGCGATATGGAGTCAGGCAGAGTTACAAGAGCCGAAGATTCGACACCGGATCTCCGAGCTACAGAAATCAGATGCAGAACACTCGAATTGTGCAATATAATGCATTTCTTCGACCCGAACTTGTCGATTTCCACCAGATTTCCTGCATTATTATACCAATATTGGGCATTATTATGCATCTTTTTCTTTGCCACATGAAAAAGGTGCGGTAAGTTGCAAGTAATAGAACTCAGGAGCGCGATATGTCCCAGGCGATCGATTTTCAGACCGACCCTTCCAAGTACCGTCACTGGAGGGTGGAATATGATGGGCCCATCGCCAATCTCTACATGGACGTGGACGAAGACGGCGGTCTGTTCGACGGCTACCAGCTGAAGCTCAACTCCTATGACTTGGGCGTCGATATCGAACTGGCCGACATCGTGCAGCGGATGCGCTTTGAACACCCCGAGGTGAAGGTGGTGGTCATGCAGTCCGGCAAGGAAAAGGTCTTCTGCGCGGGCGCCAACATCCGCATGCTGGGCGGCGCCAGCCACGCTCACAAGGTGAACTTCTGTAAATTCACCAATGAGACCCGCAACACATTTGAGGCCGCCGAGGCGGACTCGGGCCAGAAATACATCGCAGCCGTGCAGGGCGCCTGCGCCGGTGGAGGCTACGAGCTGGCGCTGGCCTGCAACTACATCATGCTGACCAACGACAGCACGTCCTCCGTCGCGCTGCCCGAGGTGCCGCTGCTGGCAGTTCTGCCCGGCACCGGTGGTCTGACCCGCGTCACGGATAAACGCAAGGTGCGCCGCGATCTGGCGGATGTCTTCTGCTCGATCGAGGAAGGCGTGAAAGGCCAGCGCGCCGTCGACTGGCGTCTGGTGGACGAGGTGGTGCCGAACTCCAAGTTCGCGGACACCGTGGCCGAGCGTGCCAAAGAGTTTGCCGAAGCCAGTACCAAGGCAGACGGGCTGACCGGCATCACCCTGGGTCCGATTTCGCGCAGCTTTGGTGACAATGCCATCACCTATTCGCTGGTCGAGGTCGAGATCGACCGCGACGGTGGCCGTGCCACCATCACCTTGAAAGGCCCCGACGGCGACGCCCCAGCGGATACAGCAGCGCTGCAGGCCGAGGGCGATCAGACCTACATGCTGCGCCTGGCGCGCGAACTGGACGACGCCATCCTGCATCTGCGCCTGAATGAGCGCGAGGTGGGCACCGTGGTCTTCCAGACCCAAGGCGAAAGCGAAAAACTGCTGGCCCATGAGGCCCTGCTGCTGAACAACCGCGATCACTGGCTGGCAAACGAAATCCTGATGTACTGGAAGCGTCTGCTGAAACGCATCGACATGACTTCGCGTTCGCTGGTGGCAGTGGTCGAACATGGCTCCTGCTTTGCCGGGCCGCTGGCCGAGCTTCTGTGGGCCGTCGATCGCTCCTACATGATGCTGGAAGAGTTCGAAGGCGACAATCGCCCGCTGGCCGCCGTGACCCTGAGCGAGGGAAACTTTGGCACCTACCCGATGGGCAACGACCTGACCCGCCTGCAAACCCGTTTCCTGGGCACGCCTGAGGCGGTCGAGGATCTGCGCGATCACGTGGGTGAGGCACTGGAGGCCGATAAGGCCGAGGAACTGGGCCTCATCACCTATGCCTTTGATGACATCGACTGGGAGGACGAGGTGCGCATCTTCCTGGAGGAACGCGCCAGCTTCAGCCCCGATGCGATGACCGGCATGGAGGCCAACCTGCGCTTTGCCGGCCCCGAGACGATGGAAACCCGTATCTTTGGCCGTCTGACCGCCTGGCAAAACTGGATTTTCCAGCGCCCCAACGCGGTGGGCAGCGACGGTGCATTGCAGCGCTACGGCACCGGCCAGCGCGGCGAATACAACATGGAACGCGTGTAACCCAAGATTTTCAGCGGATGGCCAATGCGGCGCCGCACGACGGAGGAACGAAATGCTTGATCTCATCAATGTCAGCTACGACACCCAGATCCCCAACAACGTTGGCCTGTCCAGCGACAAGAAAGTTCTGAAAGCGCTGGAAAAATGGCACCCCGGTTACATCAACTGGTGGAACGACCTGATCCCGCAGAACTTTCAGGAATCCATGGTCTACCTGCGCACCGCCGTGTCGGTGGATCCCAAAGGCTGGGCCAAGTTCGACTATGTGAAGATGCCTGAATACCGCTGGGGCGTGCTGCTTGCGCCGCAGGTCGAAGGCCGCACCATTCCCATGGGCGAACACTATGGCGAGCCCGCCTGGCAAGAAGTTCCCGGCGAATACCGCAACATGCTGAAGCGCCTGATCGTGATCCAGGGCGATACCGAGCCGGGATCGGTCGAGCAGCAGCGCTTCCTGGGCCTGACCGCGCCCTCGCTTTACGACATGCGCAACCTGTTCCAGGTGAACGTCGAGGAAGGCCGCCACCTCTGGGCGATGGTCTACCTGCTGCAGAAATACTTTGGCCGCGATGGCCGCGAAGAGGCAAACGATCTTCTGATCCGCTCTTCCGGTTCCGAAGAGGCGCCACGCATGCTGGGTGCCTTCAACGAGGAAACGCCGGACTGGCTGTCGTTCTTCATGTTCACCTATTTCACCGACCGCGACGGCAAGATGCAGCTGGAAAGCCTGGCGCAATCCGGTTTCGATCCGCTGTCGCGCACCTGCCGCTTCATGCTGACCGAAGAGGCGCACCACATGTTCGTCGGTGAAACCGGGGTGGGCCGCACCATCCAGGCCACCTGCGAGGCGATGAAGAAGGCCGGGATCACCGATCCCTATGACATCAACAAGATCCGTGATCTGGGCGTGATCGACCTGCCGACCATCCAGAAAAAGCTGAACCTGCACTACACGCTGTCGCTGGATCTCTTCGGCCAGGAAGTCTCCACCAACGCCGCCAATGCCTTCAACGCGGGCATCAAGGGTCGCTACATGGAGATGCGCCTGAAAGACGACCACAAGCTGACCAACGATACCTACAACGTGCTGGATCTGGAAGGCGACACGATCGTCGAACGCGAAGTTCCCGCCCTGACCGCGATCAACATGCGCCTGCGCGACGATTACGTCAAAGACGCGGCCGGGGGCGTTGGCCGCTGGAACAAGATAATCGAAAAGTACGGGATCGAGTTCGAGATGAAGCTGCCCCACCAGGCCTTCAACCGCAAGATCGGCGTCTTTGCCAACAAGAACTTCGACCCCGAAGGCAACCACGTTTCGGGCGCCGAATACGACAAGGGCATTCAGGAGTGGCTGCCGACCCACGCGGATGGCGATTTCATCCAGTCGCTGATGAAACCGGTCTACGAGCCCGGCCAATACGCCAGCTGGATCGCACCGCCAAAGGTTGGCATCGACAACAAGCCGGGCGATTTCGAATACGTCAAACTGCACATGGCCTGATCCAAAGGCCGATGAGAGCTTAACCCTCTCTTTCCCGGCGCCTGTCACACTGACCGATAGGCGCCGGGCATCCAGACCGGAGCACTACCCAGCCGGATTTATCCCAGCCAGACCGGAGGATCACGAAATGGACATCACCCGCAGCCAAGCTGAAACGCCAAATGCCGACCGTGTGTCGGTTCAGATCAACGGCCTCAAAGGGCCCTGCGTGGGCTGTTCCGATTGCGTGGGCATGTGCCGCGCACTGATCGATGCGCTGACCGTCCCCGATGCGATCCTCAAGAAAGCACCGAGAAGCTGAATGACCCACGCCCCAATCGCGCCCTCAAAACAGCACCTGATCGATCCCGAGATCTGCATCCGCTGCTACACCTGCGAAATGACCTGCCCGGAGGAGGCCATCATTCATGACGACATGAACGTCGTCGTCGATGCCGAGAAATGCAATTTTTGCATGGACTGCATCCCGGTCTGCCCGACAGGCTCGATCGACGAATGGCGGGTGGTGAACACCCCCTATTCGGTGGAGGAACAGTTCGAATGGATGGAACTGCCCGAACAGGAAGAGATCTCCGGCGGCGATGCGGCCGAAGGCAATGTGGAGGCCATGGATGACGCGGTCGCCGCTCTCTTGGCTGATGCCCACGCCGGTGCAGGCGGCAAGGCGGTGGCCCCCGCCAGCGCCAGCAAGCCCGTCATCAACATGTACACCCCCGGCAAGCCTGCCACGCTCAAGGTGCAGGGCAACTACCGGCTGACCGACAAGGACAGCGACAGCGATGTGCGCCACATCATCCTTGACCCGGCAGGCCTGCCCTTTCCGGTGCTTGAAGGGCAAAGCATCGGCATTATCCCCCCGGGTACTGATGCAGACGGCAAGCCTCACCTGCCCCGGCTTTATTCTGTCTCCAGCCCCCGCGACGGGGAGCGGCCCGGCTATCACAACATCTCGCTCACCGTGAAACGCGAAGATCAGGGCTTGTGTTCCAACTACGTCTGCGATCTGAACGCGGGCGACGAAGTTCAGGTGACCGGTCCCTTCGGCGCCACCTTCCTGCTGCCCTCGGATCCGACTGCGGACATCATGATGATCTGCACCGGCACCGGATCGGCCCCGTTCCGCGCCTTTACGATGCGCCGCCTGCGCGAAGCGCCTCATGAGACCGGCAAGATGACTCTGGTCTTCGGTGCCCGCCGTCCGGGTGAGCTGCCATACTTTGGCCCGCTCAAGAAGGTACCTGATGACTTCATGGCAAAGCATTTTGCCTTTTCCCGGCAGGAAGATGCGCCCAAACAATATGTTCAGGATCGTCTGCGCGAAGAGGCGGACCGAGTGGCTGATCTGATGAAAAGCCCTGCAGGCCATATCTACATCTGCGGCCTCAAGGCGATGGAGCAAGGCGTCGAGGAAGCCTTGCGCGACATCGCCAGGGCCAATGGTTTGAACTGGGCAGAATTGCGGGATACGATGCGCGCTGATGGACGGTATCACGTCGAAACCTATTGAGCCGCAGGATAAATCCCGGATGACAGATCAGACCACCCCCGCCGGATCCGATGCCGGACAGGACATCTTCGTTCATGAAATTCGAGTCGGCTGGGGGGACTGCGATCCTGCCAAGATCGCCTATACGGGCCGACTGCCTGCCTTTGCGCTGGAAGCAATCGACGCATGGTGGGAGCATAACCTCGATGGCGACGGCTGGTACCAGATGGAGCTTGACCGGGGCACCGGCACGCCATTTGTCAATATGAGCATCGATTTCCGCTCTCCTGTCACGCCGCGCCACCGTCTGATGTGCGAGGTCTGGCCGTGCAAGCTGGGCACCAAATCGATCACCTTCCGGGTCGATGCGCGTCAGGATGGGGTGTTGTGCTTTGAAGGTACCTTTACCTGCGTCTTTATCGATCCTGCCAATTTCACCTCAAAGGCCGCGCCAGATGACTATCGCGCGGTGATCGAGCCCCGGTTGCGTCCTGCCTAAGGGGCGCCTGCGCGTCTGACGCGGGGTTCCGCAAGATAATGCATGGATAAGCCCGAACCTTGCGGGTTTTCATTTGAACCAGATGCGCCAGCGCCTTAGGTTTGTGCATTATGTTTCACAAAGCGGCATCGAATGAGTGAGATCACCAACTTCCGGGGCGAGACACGCCCGGTACAAACTGCTGGCGAAATTGACCATGCGGTGCCGACGCTGATTGCGCGGGTTGGTGAACGCGTGCGCAAGGCGCGTGAACGCAAAGGTATTCCGCGCCGGGTGCTGTCGGATCGCTCGGGCGTGTCACCGCGTTATCTCGCCCAGCTTGAAGCGGGTGAAGGCAATATCTCCATCGGGCTTTTGCAGCGGGTTGCAGTGGCGCTGGATCACCGGATCGAGTGGCTTATTGGGGAGGAAGACCCCTGGACATCGGAGGCGCTGCGGGTTGCAGATCTCTATCGCGGGGCAACCAGTGCAACGCAGCAAGCGGTGCTGAATCTTCTGGCCCCCGAGCCCCCTGAAACCCAACGTGCGGGCCGGGTTTGCCTTGTGGGCCTGCGCGGCGCCGGGAAGTCTACCCTTGGCGCCATGGCAGGACAGACTCTGGGTATTCCCTTTGTCGAACTCAACAGCGAGATCGAAAGCCAGTCGGGCATGCCCGTGTCCGAACTGATGGCTCTCTACGGGCAGGAAGGCTACCGCCAGCTGGAGGCGCAAGCGATCAATCGCATCATCGCGACCCACGACAGCCTGATCCTGGCAGTGGCCGGTGGCATCGTGGCCGAGCCTGAGACCTACGCCAACGTTCTAGCCCATTTTCACACCATCTGGGTCAAGGCCCGCCCGGATGAGCACATGGCCCGCGTGCGCGCACAAGGGGACGAACGCCCGATGGCTGGAAACCCCGAGGCGATGGAACAGCTACGGTCGATCCTGACCAGCCGCGAAGCGCTTTATGGACGCGCCCTGGCGCAGCTTGACACTTCGGGTCAGACGGTCGAGCAGTCCTGCGATAGCCTGATCGCGATGATCAAAGAGCGCGGTTTTACTGGCCAGCCCGGCCTATAGCGGCTCACGCAGCCAACTATCGGCAAAAACAACTTCACTCACACCTACAAAACGCGCGACCCGATCCAGTTCCGCCTCAAGCCGCTGGATGCGACGCGGCGACCACGCTACACCCCGTTCGGGCCAGACAGCGGTGACATTCAGCCGATCCGCACTGCGGTCCGCCTTCATGTCGATACGGCCAACCAGTCGTTCTCCTTCCATCAAGGGAAAGACGTAGTAACCATATTTCCGCTTTGGTGCCGGGGTGAAGACTTCAATCCGGTAGTGAAATCCGAACAGCCGCTCGGCCCGCTTTCGATCACGCAAAGCAGGGTCAAACGGGCTCAGCACCCTCATCCGCCCCGGCGCAGGGCCAAGCTCCGCAGCCTGCTGCACCGTTCCCGGACGCGACAGCACTCTGCGCCAGCCACCATCTGCTTGTTCGATCTCGATCTCTTCCAGGGCGCCCGAGTTCACCTGACCCGTCGCCCAGTCCTTCGCCTCCCCCGCCGAGGCGGTATCCCAGAAAGCCGCAATCTCGCCCGAGGTGGCAAATCCAAGCCGATCCAGCGCCGCATTGCAAAGCCAATCCACGGTAGCTTCTGCATTGCAATTCGAAGCGGCGGGATGCAGTTGCTCTTCGATCACTCGCTCGGTCAGATCATAGCGTTTCTGAAATCCCTCGCGCCCCACCACGGTAAGTGCGCCCGACCGCCAGAGGTACTCCAACGCGGTCTTGGAGGGGTGCCAGTCCCACCAACCGCCAGACCCCTTCTTTTCGTCCTTGCCCACATCAGAAGAGCTTACCGGTCCATGGTCGCGGATGTGCTCCAGGACCGCATTGAACCGCTCTTCAAACCCGTCGCGCCTCCAGTTGCGCCAACGTTTTCGCAAAAGGTCCGCATCGCGCTGAAAACGCAGGTGCCAATGGGGATAGAACGCCATGGGGATAACGGCGGCATCATGCGTCCAGTGCTCGAAAAGGGCCCGGTCGCCTTCATAAAGCTGCTTCAAATGGGCAGGTCGATAGCTGGGCCTGCGTGAATAGAGGATTACATCATGGGCACGCGCCACAGTGTTGATGCTGTCGAGCTGAACAAAGCCCAGCCGCCGGATCAGCTCCAACAGATCCGCGCCTTTTGCAGGACCTGACGGTGCCTCCAACAGTCCATGACGATCCAGAAACAGCCGCCGCGCGGCCCGGTTGCCCAGCCGCGCGCGCACCAATCAGCGCCGCTTCAGCGTATCACCATAGGTGATCGTCGGAGTGAGGGTCACATGGCGCTCAACCTCGGCCTCGGGATCTTCAAGCTGGGCCGCAATCATCTCGGCCGCCTTGCGCCCGATTTCCTGACGGCAGGCATCCATGGTGGCCAACTTGCGCGGCAGACCCTGCAACAATTCCACGCCGTTGAACCCCGCCAGACCGATCTGACCCGGCACGTCGATCCCCTGTTCCAACAAGTACAACAGACCACCCGCACCGATCATGTCATTGGAATAGTAGAGGAAATCCAGTTCCGGGGAACGCTCCAGCATCTCTGCCGTCATCTCGCGACCCTTGGCGAGCGCCGAGCCGCCGGAATAAAAGGCGCGATCCTCGATCTCGACACCTTCCTTGGCCAGTGCCTCGGTAAAACCTTCAAACCGTTTGCGCGCACGGTGATCCAGCGGCATCTTGGTGCCCATAAAGCCAATGTGACGATAACCCGCTTTCAAGATCGCCTTGGCCATCTCCCGGCCCGCACGGCGGTGAGAGATACCGACCATACCATCCACCGGTTTGCCGTCCGTATCCATGATCTCGACCACCGGGATCCCTGCAGCATTAAGCATCGCTCGCGCCGCTTCCGTATGTTCCAGCCCGGCAATGATCACCCCAGAGGGACGCCAGGAGAGCATCTCGTAAAGAACCTTTTCCTCTTTTTCCGGCTGATAGTCGGTGACACCGACAACCGGCTGCAACTCTGTGTTCTCAAGAACCTTGTTGATGCCAGTCAGCACTTCAGGGAATACCATGTTCGACAGCGACGGGATGATAACCGCAACCAGGTTCACCCTTTTGGAGGCAAGCGCCCCGGCGATCTTGTTGGGCACATAGCCCAGCTCCTTTGCCGCGGTCAGGACCTTGGTGCGGGTCTTTTCCGACACATCCCCACGATTGCGAAGAACCCGGCTGACTGTCATTTCGGACACACCTGTGGCTTCTGAGACGTCACGAAGGGTAAGCGGGCGCTTGTTGTCGGTTGTCACGGGCGTCGGCCTCTTTGAATTTGATCGTCTGATGTTAGCGCAGACGCCGCAGAATACACAATGGGAACTGCAATCGCTCAACGCCTCTAAAACGCTCAGCAGCTGAGCGCGCCCCATTGTGATGACAGAGACGATTTGCTATCGCGTAAATGCGCGCGGCCCCGTGGCTCAACTGGATAGAGCAGCCCCCTCCTAAGGGGCAGGTTGCAGGTTCGAATCCTGCCGGGGTCGCCAGGGCCTCTCTTCAAGTTCAAGACATGACAGATAGCGCCACATCTGCGTAGCTGCACGGCTGGAAACAAAACTCCGGGTCAGCTCAGCAGGCAAATTGCCTGCCGACTGTGCAAGCAGATGTGAAGCCTATTTTCCGGGCTTATCGTTATCGGCGCTGTCCTCAATATGTGATCCGCTGTCAGATCCATCCTCAGTATCAGAAGATGCGCCATTTGCTTCAGCATCTGACGAAGCAGGTTCCGCCTCAACGAGCTCAGCCTCATCCGCGTCCTCGCGCTCTGCAACTGGTGTACTGCGCAAGAGCGGCAGCATGTGTGCACCCGTCGCGCTCGCAATTTCAGGGGTTTCAGGGCGCCGCCAGCTGAGGGTGTCGAAACTGGTGCAGTTCTCGCAGACCGGCACCCATTCGCTATGGATATGGTTGCATTTGTCACAGACCCACTGCGGGCCGCGCGGCGCGCCAAGGGCGCGGGTCAACCAACCCTGCACAACAGCATCAGACGCACCCTCACCCCGCTCGATCGCGGCCATCAACGTCAGCGCCCGCGCATCTGGGGCACGTTCGGCCAGATCACCCAGGGCGCGGCGCGCCTCTGGAAAATCCTCGGCCACGATGTTGAGTTCGGCCATCACCAGGCGTGTTTCGTCGTCGTGAGGTTTCAGACGCGACAGCTGGCCAAAGCGTTTCACGCGCTCCGCAGCACTTTCTTCCGGGGCAACCTCAGCAAAAGCGTGCGCCAGATCGGGATGCGGCTGCGCCTCCCAGGCCTTCTTCAGAACGCGTACTGCGTTGCGGGTTTTACCCTTGGCGATATAGGCACGGGCAGCCATGGCAGCGGCGGGCACCAGATCGGGCGACAGGCGGTTGGCCTCGATGGCCTGTTCCTGCTGCTCCACCGTCGCGCCCTCTTCGATCACGCCTTTCGAGGCAGAGAGCGCCAGCACCGCATCACGGCGTTTGAAAACATCACGTGGCAAGGTGCCGGTCTTGAGTTTTGTTGCAAGCGTCTTGCGAGCACCCGCCCAATCCTCGGCGCGGGCTTGCAATTGCAACAGCGTATCCTGCACCTCTTCATGCTTGGGGCGCAGGGCAAGCGCCTTTTCGGCCAGTTGGCGGGCCGTATCGGTATCTCCGTCCGACAGTTTCTGTTTCATGATACCACGCACCCCGACAAAGCGCGTGTTCTGATTGCCCAGAAGGCGTTTGTAGGCTTCGGCGGCTTTCTTGGTGTCGCCTGCCATTTCGGCAGCTTGCGCGGTCAGAAGATCGGTCAGCTCAGGCTTGTCGAGGTAGCGCGCCGCGCGCGATGCCTTGGCCAGCGCCAGACGCCCCTCGCCCGAGGCCAGCGCCATCATCCCGTCCGACAGCGCCTGATACCCCTTCGCCTCGCGCCCCTTGTCGAAGTAACGCGACAGGGCGGTTTCATCCCCGTTCAGGAACTTGAGCGTGGCAATCAGCAGCGACAGCAGCTTGAAGAACAGCCAGACCACAAGCACCAGCACGGTCAGAGCCATCACCGATTGCAACGCGCCAAGCGTATATTCGGTGCCAGCAACGGTGATCTGCACCCCGCCTGCGGTTTCCATCAGGATCCCGGCACCCAAGGCCAGAAGCGCGACGATTGCAACAAAGACGAGGATTTTCAGCAATGACCAGAGCATGGCAGGGTCCTTATTTCGCGTTCAGGCTTTGGGACAGTTCATCTGCGGCAGAGAAGGCAGCGACACGAGCGCGGGCGGCGGCCTCCCATTCAGACAGGGCGGCACCTGCCGTTTCGGGCAAGGCCTCAAGCTCTCCCAGCGCGTCAGAGATCTTTCCCGCATCCACCGCTGCGCCCGCACGGGACAGAATGGCATCCGGGTCGTCCCCGTCACGCGGCGCAACCGAACGGGCACCGAGATGTCGCTTGATGTAGTCCATCACGTTGCCGGTGCCTTTCGTCTCTTCGCGCGCTGCGGCAAGAGCCTCGCGGGCCGCGGGAGCAAATGAGTCTCGCAAGGCCGCAAGCGTCGCAACACCCGAATCCGCGGGTGCGGTCAAAGCATCGGGCGCGGTGACATCAAGAGCCTTAAGTTCATCGATCAACGCGGAATACCCACTGCCGCTGTCCAGAGCCGAGCGCATGCGGGCCAGCACGGTCTGGGCGCTGGCGATACGGGCGGCTTCGGCGCTGGCGGCATCCATCTGGCGCGCTTCGGCCATCATGTCTTCGACCTCGGCCCGCTGCGCGGCCAAGCTGTCCTGTAGCATCTTCAACTGAGCATCGACGGCAGCAATGGCTTCAGGGGATCCGGCATCCGCCACCGGACGCTGTTCAAGCGCGGTCAGTCGTTCGGTGATCGCAGCAAGCTGCGCCTCAAGCGCTTCGCTTTGCGGAGCACCCTGCGCAGATGCGGCGGTCAGGTCGGACAGCGTTCCATCAAGCGCGTCTAGCCGCGCATTTAAAGGCGCCAGGTCCGGCAACGTTAGATCCGAGACTTCGGATTGCAACGCGTTCAGATCTGAGCGCAGGGCGGATTGCTCTGCCTCGATCGCGGCCACGTCAACAGTCGGAGACTGCAGACCGGAAGGCAGAACAGAGTGCAACAGACCACCCTGCCCCAGCACAAAACCCACCACGGCTGCCACAGCACCACCCAACAGGGCCGCTCCGAACCCGCCACGTTTTTCCACGACCCGCTCGACCACCTTCTCCGGTTCTGGCTGTTCGGCTGGTTTGGTCTCTGCGTCAGCCTCTGACGTAGCCTCTTCAGATTTTTCGGCTTCGGCTTCGGCTTCGGCTTCGGCTTCGGCTTCGGAAGCCTGAACCTGGGTTTCCTCGGCTATGTCAACCGTTTCAGGCGCGTCTGATTTGGCATCCTCAGAAGGCGTGGCGTCGACGATCTCTGCGTCGGTTACATCATTCGGAGTTTTCTTATCAGCCACGTCGGCCTCCCACTCGATTCCACCGATCCAAAAGCGCGCACGACTCTGTCTGCGCAAATGGTCTAACCCTAGGCGACACTACTGCCCACGCGGCCAGTCCTCAACCCGCGCAAGACAGGCTGCGGCATCACGGACCATCGCGGCCATGGCAATGGCATCCGGCTTGCTACATACCTGCAAGTCCCTGCAATTCAAGGCTTTCAAGGGCTTCGCCACAGCATGACTTAACGCAATCAAATGCAAATTCGACGCATCCGGACATATATCGGCGAAATGCTGCGCTGTCCGGGGCGAAAAAACCGGCACAATCACGGCGTGATGCGAGCTTATTGCGCGCGTTGCAGCTTTGCCAAGCGGCAAGAGACGTTGATCATAAATCGTCTGCCCCCGGCAGGGCAGCCCCGCCGCCGATAGACGCTCGGCCACTTCTCCGCGTGTATTGCGCCCGTGGAGATGCAAAATCGGGACGGGCGGCGACATATTCTTCAGCGCCTCCACCAAGTCATCGGCGGTTTTGCCCATGCATCTGGCCTCCCAACCAGCTTCAAGAGCTTTTTGGGTCGTGCGTTCGCCAACGCAATAGGCAGGCAGATGCAGCGTGACCCGGCCAATCGCAGCATCCACTCCGTTTGCTGAAGAAAATATCAGAGCCTTAACATCTGCGGCGTCAACCTCGCCAGGAACAGAGCGGATTTCCATCAGTGGTGCGTAGATCACATCGACCGATGACCTTGCCTGCTCCGGCAAATCCGCAACAAAGCGCTGCGCCGACGACAACGGTCGTGTCATCAACAGGCCCACGGCCTTTTGGCTTGTCGGATCGCTCACATCACGCTCCCGGGATTGTTTGCCACTGTCATAGGTGGTAGCTGCGGCGCTGACCTGATGCAATGATAGCGCGATGACTGACAGCCTGACGATCCTTGGCCTAGAAAGCAGCTGCGACGATACCGCGGCCGCGGTGGTGCGCCAAACTGATGGTGCCCCGGTCGAGGTTCTGTCATCCGTCGTATTCGGCCAGACCGAGCTGCACAGCGCCTATGGTGGCGTGGTGCCCGAGATCGCCGCCCGCGCCCACGCAGAAAAGCTGGATATCTGTGTAATCGAGGCGCTGAAGGAGGCTGGCCTGACCCTCAAGGATATGGACGCCATCGCGGTCACCGCTGGCCCCGGTCTGATTGGTGGCGTGATGTCCGGCGTGATGTGCGCAAAGGGGATTTCTGCCGCCACCGGCCTGCCCCTCATTGGCGTGAACCACCTTGCGGGCCATGCGCTGACGCCACGGTTGACCGATGACATTCCCTTTCCCTACCTGATGCTGTTGGTGTCCGGCGGACACTGCCAGTATCTGATCGTGCGTGGACCTGAGGAATTCACCCGCCTTGGCGGCACCATCGACGATGCCCCCGGCGAAGCCTTTGACAAGACTGCGCGCCTTTTGGGTCTTCCGCAGCCCGGCGGCCCTTCGGTTCAGGCCGAGGCGGAAACAGGTGATCCCAAACGCTTCCGCTTTCCGCGCCCGCTTTTGGATCGCCCCGACTGCAACCTGTCCTTTTCAGGCCTCAAAACCGCACTTATGCGGATGCGCGACCAGATCGTCGCGGAGAAAGGCGGGCTGACCCGGCAGGACCGCGCGGATCTTTGCGCCGGTTTTCAGGCAGCCGTGGTTGACACCCTGGCCGAGAAAACCCGCCGCGCCCTCGCACTGTACATGCAAGAGAACCCGGCGACTCCGACCGTTGCCGTTGCCGGTGGTGTCGCCGCCAATACCGCCATTCGCGCCGCCCTGCAGCAGGTCTGCGCCGAGGCAGGCGCCGCCTTTACCGCGCCGCCCCTGCGCCTGTGCACCGATAACGCCGCGATGATCGCCTATGCCGGGCTTGAGCGTTACAGATCCGGCGCCCGCGACGGTCTGGATCTGTCCGCACGTCCTCGCTGGCCTCTGGACCAGACGAGCCCCGCCCTGATCGGCTCGGGCAAGAAAGGGGCCAAGGCATGAGCGTTTCCGTCCTGGGCGCCGGTGCGTTTGGCACTGCCCTTGCAATCTCTTTGGCCGGGAACGGGCCAGTCAACCTATGGGCGCGCAGCAAGGCCCATGCGGATCAGATGGCACAGAATGGCCGCAACGAAGCCCGTCTGCCCGGTGTCGATCTTCCAGAAAACCTGAGCGTAACCTCCGATCTGAATGAAGCGTGCCAAAGCGGAACGATCCTGCTGGCCGTGCCAATGCAGAAACTGCGCGAGCTGCTTTTGGAGAACACCAATCTTCTTGGCGGAAAAACCCTTGTGGCCTGCTGCAAGGGAATCGAGCTGAGTACGGGCCTTGGCCCGGTCGCAGTCATTCGCGAGTGCCTGCCCGATGCATATCCCGCGCTTCTAACCGGTCCCAGCTTTGCCGCTGATATCGCACGCGGACTTCCCACAGCGCTGACACTGGCCTGCGAGGACCCCGATTTGGGGGAGGCTTTGCAAAAAGAGCTGACCACCGCGAACCTGAGGCTTTACCGCACCACCGATACCGTCGGCGCAGAACTGGGCGGGGCCTTGAAGAATGTGATCGCCATTGCCTGCGGCGCGGTGGTTGGCGCCGGTCTTGGCGAAAGCGCGCGCGCGGCGCTGATGACCCGCGGGTATGCCGAGATGCAGCGCATGGCGTTGGCCTGCGGTGCCCGCGCAGAAACCCTTGCGGGACTGTCTGGCTTTGGCGATCTGACCCTCACCTGTAGCTCCGATCTGTCGCGCAACTACCAGCTTGGGCTGGCGATTGGCCGAGGCGATTCCTTTGACCCCAGTATCACCGTCGAAGGTGCCGCCACCGCTCGCGCGACAGCAGAAAAGGCCTCAGGAATGGGTCTGGATATGCCGATCACGCGGACAGTTGTGGCTTTGATCAATGGCGACTTGACGATTCAAGATGCAACCGCTCAACTGCTGTCACGACCATTAAAAGAGGAATAAAATGCTTATAGCATTGATTGCACGCGATAAACCCGGCCATTTGGATACCCGGATGGCGAATCGCGCCGCGCATCTGGCCTATATCGAAGAGACCGGATCGGTCGCTCAGGCCGGACCTTTGCTGGATCAGAACGGCGAAATGGTCGGATCGCTTATCATCCTTGATGTCGAGGACATGGCGGCGGGCGAAGCCTGGGCAGCGGGCGACCCATACAACAAGGCGGGTCTCTTTGAGGCGGTAGAGCTGATCACCTGGAAAAAGGTTATCGGCTGATGGGCTATTGGCTGTTCAAATCCGAACCCTCGACCTGGAGCTGGCAGGATCAGCAAGCCAAGGGTGACGCGGGCGAGGAATGGGACGGCGTGCGCAATTACCAGGCGCGCAATTTCATGCGGCAGATGCAGATCGGTGACCGCGGCTTCTTCTATCATTCTCAGAAGGAGAAATCGGTGGTCGGCATCGTGGAAGTCTGCGCAGAGGCTCACCCTGACAGCACCACCGATGATGACCGCTGGGACTGCGTCGATATCCGCGCGGTACGCTCTTTCGTAAAACCCGTTTCGCTGGCGCAAATCAAATCTGACCCGCGACTGTCCGATATGGCACTTGTCAAAAGTTCGCGCCTTTCGGTGCAACCTGTGACAGAGAATGAATGGCGGGTCGTCTGCGCTTTGGGTGACACAGATCCGGATTGACCTCACAGCATAACGCTGGGTTGCCGAACTCTGATATCGCTGGTTCTGGATACAAGACGCCGCAAATCAAAAAATCGCTTTGCACGTATAGGATGCTTTAAAACCGAAAAAGGGAAGGCCCTGTGAAAGCAGGACCTTCCCTTCACCCCGCGTGCTCCATATCCACCACACGCGTATGAGAAATTCGGTTCCTGCCTTCCTGGCGGGTTGTCTTATTGATAGCCTTAAAGCACCCGTTCGTGCAATCTAATAGCCCGGACAATACCCCTAAAATGCAACATGCATTCTGAGTATGTTTGACGTCCTATTCTAAGGCATCACTGAACACCGGATCCCCGATCAAGCAAGGCCTGGTCAAAGAACTCGCACCCAGCAATCCGCCCGTTCCAAACAAACACCTATTTTGGGAACAAGTATATCAAAGCAATGCGCGCGGCCCAACCGGATGGCCCCCCTGGTGCGGAATCGACGTAGTAGCGGATCCCTCCTGCCAAGCTTACCGGCTGTTTTCCAAAGGTCGTGACCTTGCTGTAGATCAGAGAAACGGGAATCGAATCTGTGTCCCGCACCCAGTCATGGGTGCCTTCAACCTGCAGCGTCAGGGTCTGCCCGTTGCCGAGCGCTCGCGCCACGAAGGGCTGGTAGAATGTGGCGCTGACATCCATTGGGCCATCCACATCCCACAGGTGATTGATGAGGCCACCATAGGTCCAACCGTTTTTTTGCCACAAAGCCACAGCCGTGGGACCAGCAGCAAAAGTATTCGCGCCCAGAGCGTTGTCAGTTGCCGTTGGCAGCAAAAACACGGGCCCTACCCCCCAGATCAATCCACCCGCCGTCGGAGCCTTGGGCGAAAAGAAAATGCTCTGCACTATGTCACCGACGCCCGTTTGCCTTGATCCCGGAACCACATCGTTTTGTGTGGTCAGGGGCACGATCGTGCGCGAAATCAGGTTCCAGTTGTCATTCAGCGAAAATGGAATGACAGGCTGAACGTTCACGGTCACACGAGAGCCTTCACCCCCCGCACCAATCCCGCGATCATAGTTGAACTGAAACGGGACGCTGATCAGGTCAGCCACTGGATTTGCCAGCTGCTTTGCAAGCGTGTCTTCGTCAGAGGCTTGGACGCTGCCGGATACACCGACGAGTATGGAGAAAACCAAAAGGGCGAAACGGGAAAATCTGAGAGAGAACATGACGGCTCCAAATTATGTAGCAAATCATATCATGCAAAAGCCCCCGCGAATTTGTGCGGGGGCTTTGTCGTTTGGATTTTGGCGATGTGTTGCTCAGTATCTGTAGTGTTCCGGCTTGAAGGGGCCCTCGGGGCTGACGCCGATGTAGGCGGCCTGTTCCGCGCTGAGCTGGGTCAGCTTCACACCGATCCGGCCCAGGTGCAGGCGCGCGACCTTTTCATCCAGATGCTTGGGCAGGATGTAGACCTCGTTCTTGTAGTTTTCACCGCGGGTCCACAGCTCGATCTGGGCCAGAACCTGGTTGGTGAAGGAGGCCGACATCACGAAGGACGGATGCCCCGTCGCATTGCCGAGGTTCAGAAGACGCCCCTCGGACAAAAGGATCAGACGGTTGCCCGAGGGCATCTCGATCATGTCCACCTGTTCCTTGATATTGGTCCACTTGTGGTTCTTGAGGCTCGCCACTTGGATCTCGTTGTCGAAATGGCCGATGTTGCCGACGATGGCCATGTCCTTCATCTCGCGCATGTGCTCGATGCGGATCACGTCCTTGTTGCCGGTGGTGGTGATAAAGATGTCGGCTTGCCCCACCACATCCTCGAGCAGCACAACCTCAAAGCCGTCCATCGCCGCCTGCAAAGCGCAGATCGGGTCGGCTTCGGTCACCTTGACCCGCGCGCCCGCACCCGCCAGCGAGGCGGCCGAGCCCTTGCCCACGTCGCCATAGCCGCAGACCACCGCGACCTTGCCCGCCATCATCACGTCGGTGGCGCGGCGGATGCCGTCGACCAGCGATTCCTTGCAGCCGTATTTGTTGTCGAACTTCGACTTGGTCACCGAGTCGTTGACGTTGATCGCCGGAAAGGGCAGCTGGCCGTCCTTGACCAGCTGATAGAGCCGGTTGACGCCCGTCGTGGTCTCTTCGGAGACGCCCTTGATCGCATCGCGGGTCTTGGTGAACCAGCCGGGCGAGGCCGCCATCCGCTTTTTGATCTGCGCCTTGATGACCTCTTCTTCCTCGGATTGTGGCACCGGGAGGATGTCTTCCCCGGCCTCGGCGCGAGCGCCCAAGAGGACATAGAGCGTCGCATCGCCGCCATCGTCGAGGATCATGTTGGCGCCCTCGGGGAACATGAAGCTCTTGTCGAGGTAATCCCAGTGCTCCTCAAGGGTCTGGCCCTTGATGGCAAAGACCGGGATGCCCGCCTCGGCGATGGCCGCCGCCGCGTGATCCTGGGTCGAGAAGATGTTGCAGGAAGCCCAGCGCACATCGGCGCCCAGCGCCACCAGCGTCTCGATCAGAACCGCGGTCTGGATGGTCATATGCAGCGAGCCGACAATGCGCGCGCCCTTCAGGGGTTTGGCGTCCCCATATTCCTCGCGCAGAGCCATCAGCCCTGGCATCTCGGTCTCGGCGATGTCCAGTTCCTTGCGACCAAACCCGGCCAGCGAGATGTCTTTCACGATATAGTCCGCGCCCATTGGCAAACTCCATTCTGGGTAAACACAACTTGCCAAAGCTGCTAACACCACAATCCTTTACAAGCAACGAAGATGGATACCGGAACAAACAAGGCCAGCGACCAAAGGGGGGACGCTGGCCGATTGAGGGTTTGCGCAAGCCAGGCCGACAGGGTAGGCACGGACCCAATCGAGACAAAAGACTGACCTGACCCATGGCTTCGAAACCTGCCCGTGCCTGGCAACGCATGTTGTCCGGGCGTCGTCTGGACCTTCTGGATCCCACCCCTGTCGATATCGAGATCGAGGATATCGCCCATGGGCTGGCATTTGTGGCGCGTTGGAACGGACAGACGAAAGGCGATTTCGCCTATTCGGTGGCCGAGCATTCGCTGCTGGTTGAAACGCTGTTCACCCGGCTTTATCCCAAAGCCCCGGTGAAATGGCGCCTTGCGGCCCTGCTGCATGATGCCCCGGAATATGTAATCGGCGATATGATCTCTCCGGTCAAAGCCGCTGTTGGTCCCGGATATGAAAGCCTCGACGAGCGGCTGACCACAGCGATCCATGTCCGGTTTGGCCTACCGGCCGCGCTGCCGAAAACCATCAAGTCCAAAATCAAGCGCGCTGACAAGATCAGCGCCTGGATGGAAGCAGTACAGATCGCCGGGTTTTCGGAAACAGAAGCCAACAAGTTCTTTGGCCACCCCGACCCCCAAAACATTTCAGATCTGTCAATCCAGCTTCGCCCTCCAGTCGAGGTCCGCCATGATTTCGTGGCGCGACACACCGAGCTGTTGGCCCTGCTTTAGGGTGCGGCGCTTTTGGCAGCGCGGCGGGCGCGACGCATTTCGCGCACCCGTTGCTGTTTGAACTCGGGCGACTCGATGAAACGGTCTCCACCGCCAAAGCCCTTGTCGGCCAAGATCTGACTGCGCTCTGCATCACTCAGCACCGGCCATTCGGCGTCAGCAGCAATGAAGCCATGCTGCGCGAGGGCACGACCGATGACCGCGTGGTCGATCTCACCAAAACTGTTGCGGTTCGATGTCGGCTTGTTCTTTGGCACCCATTCGGTGCGCAAAGCACCGATCACCAGAGGGTTGCAGCGGCAGAAATGCGCGACATTGGCAGCCAACAGATTATTGGCCCCGGAACGACGCCGCAGAACGATGGCCACCTTCTGATCCGGACGCCCCACCATGGCATAAAGGTGAATGGCCGACCCATCTGCCGCAATTACATATTTGGCTGCCTTGTAGCGCGCCAGTTGTTCGCGCAGGCTGTGCTCTTGCGGGTGGAATATCTCGTAGCCTTCGCCGCGCAGCCGCTCTTCCATCTGCTCTTCACCCAAAAGGCCACCCTTGCTGAGACCCAGTTTCGAGCGGGAGATATAAATCCTCTCCGGTCCTTCCGGTTTCACATCGCGGGCAAAGCTGCTGTGGATGGCGGTACGGAACTTACGCGTCCCTTGCGTGATCTGACCGAGGCCAAAACCCTGGCCCGGAACCACCAGCTCTTCAACTTCTGTAGGCTTCGCAGCCACTCTGATCGGCAGGCCGGGCGCAAAGAGATCGATGAATTCGCGTTGAAATCCACGCGTCTCATCCCCGACGCTGGGGCGTTTGGGAATGAACAACACCCCATCGACAGGCTGATCCAGATGCGCCAGCGCCCACAACCGGGAAGAGCTTTCCACCAGGAAATGCCCAAAATGCACCCACAGAACGCCACCCCAAAGCCAGCGGCCCGAAACCGTCTCCTTGATCTCTTTTGGCTGGTCTGGCGCAACGGTGATCGGGCGGAACCTGCGCCAAAGCGCACCTTGCGGGCAGTAGGCCCCATCCGCCTTCAGAATTCCGGCCTTTTGGACAAGGGCGCTTTCGACAGGCGGTACGACGCGCGCGTTCCTGACGGTCACAATCTCTTCGGACCACCCGCCCCCCGGCATCGGCTGATTTTCGGGTCCGCTGCCGAGCTCTGTCATCTGGTATCCTGTCGTGGCAAGAGCCGTTTATTTGGGGCTACGCTTTGCAAGGATCCGCTGCAGGGTACGGCGGTGCATATTAAGCCTGCGGGCAGTTTCCGAAACGTTGCGGTCGCACAGCTCGTAAATCCGCTGGATATGTTCCCAGCGCACGCGGTCCGCGCTCATAGGGTTTTCCGGCGGTGGCGGCAACTCATCATCAGAAGCCAAAAGCGCGTTGGTGATGTCAGTCGCATCTGCGGGCTTTGACAGATAGTCCGTCGCGCCGATCTTGACGGCGGCGACAGCGGTGGCGATCGCGCCATAACCGGTCAGAACCACAACGCGGCTTTCCGGGCGTTTCTCTCGGATCACCTCGACCACATCGAGACCGTTGCCATCTTCAAGCCGCAGATCAACGACAGCATAGGCCGGAGGACGCGCTGTTGCGATGGCGCTGCCACCCGCTACAGAGCCAGCTGTCTCTACTTCAAAGCCGCGTTTTTCCATGGCCTTGGCAAGACGCCGCAGGAACGGTTCATCGTCGTCGACCAGCAAAAGAGATTTGTCGGGTCCGATGTCCTGTTGTGCCGCTTCGCCCATGACCGCTCCTTCCGCGTTCCTCATCATGCTTTTGTTATTGATATTATGTGCCGGAAGGGAAAGGTCAAATGCAGGCTGAGCTTACATGTTATCGATAAAGCAGCCGATTTTCTCTGCCATTTGCTCAGGTGTGTCATCGCGGCGGAAAAACTCGACGAAGCCATCTTGCGGCAGAACCAGGTAAGAGAAGGTCGAGTGATCCACCAGATAGTAGTCCTCATCCCCGTCCTGCTTTTTGTAGTAGGTCTTGTAGGCTAGGCTCGCCGCCTTGACCTGCTCGTGTGATCCGGTGAGGCCGATCATCTTTTCGTGCAGGTTATAGGCAAAGTCACCAACCACCTCGGGTGTGTCCCGATCCGGGTCGATGGAGATGAAAACAGGCGTCACGCTATAGCCACGTTCGGCCAACACATCAACGGCCTCGGCATTGCGCGCCACATCCAGCGGGCAGACATCTGGGCAAAAGGTATAGCCAAAATAGACCAGCGAAGGCTCGGTAATCACATCCTTGTCGGTAACGGTTTCGCCCTTGGCATTTACCAGCTCGAACGGACCGCCAATAGCACCTGCGCCACCGGCAATACTGCTGCTGCGGCACTGTGCAAACTTGTCATCGCTGTCACCAGGCCGTGTCAGAAACCAGGTTCCTCCGGCAACGATGGCAATGAACGAGACGGCAAGCAGAGCATAAAGGCGGGTCATTTGATCACACTTTGCAAAAGGGAAGGGTTATTGATCGTTTTCGGCGCCAGACCTATCAAGAAACTCAGCCGATGCAACTGGCGCAAGGCGTCACACCACAGCTTGGCGCGAAATCGTGATGATATCAGATTAAGGCGCTGGAGATCAGGAGATGCAGATGAGCGACACCCAGTTCGGCCTCATGCAGGGCCAGGAGCGCAGCCACTGGATTCGTCTGCGCACGCTGATTCTGCTGCGGTGGGTGGCCATTGCCGGACAGATCACGGCGATCATTGTGGCTCAATACGTCTACAAGCTGCAGCTGGAGCTCGGTTTATGCGTCTTGGCCGTCGGTGTGGCGGTTGTGGGTAATCTTGTTGTCACCCTGATGTACCCGGAGAACAAGCGCCTGTCGGAATTTGAAAACTTTCTGATGGTGCTCTTTGACCTCCTGCAGCTGGCATTTCTGCTGTATCTGACCGGCGGTCTGCACAATCCCTTTGCCCTGCTCGTTCTGGCACCTGTGACGATTTCTGCAGCCATGATGGGCCTGCGCCCAACCCTGATCATCGGCGGCGCCGCCATCATCCTTGTAACTTTGATGGCTGAATTCCACTTTTCGCTGCGCACCGAACAGGGGTTCTTGCTGCGCGTTCCCGATATCTTTGTCTTTGGCAACTGGACAGCCATCGTGATCGCGATCCTGTTCATCGGCGCGTATTCCTTTCGCATCAGCGCAGAAATCCGCAGCATGTCCGACGCGCTGGCGGCCACACAACTGGCCTTGTCGCGCGAACAGAAGCTGACCGACCTTGGCGGCGTTGTGGCCGCCGCAGCACACGAGCTGGGAACGCCATTGGCCACGATAAAGCTGACCAGCGCCGAACTACTTGATGAACTGGAAGACAGGCCAGACCTGCGCGAGGACGCGTCTCTGATCCGGGAACAGGCCGACCGCTGCCGCGATATCCTGCGCAGCATGGGGCGGGCAGGCAAAGATGATCTGCATCTGCGCCAGGCCCCTTTGTCGACAGTGATACATGAGGCCGCCGAGCCCCATGTGAATCGCGGCAAGACGATCATCATGCACGAAGCCCCACTTGCGGCAGACAGCCTTCAGCAGCCCACGATCTTGCGCAAACCGGAAATTATCCACGGGCTGCGCAACCTGGTTCAGAATGCCGTGGATTTTGCCGACAGTACCGTCTGGATCGATGCGGCCTGGGATCATGAGATCATCCGCATCACGATCAGCGATGATGGGCGCGGCTATCCCTCACAGCTGCTGGGCCGAATTGGTGATCCGTTCGTGCGGCGGCGGCGGATGCCATCGGAACGCAAACAACGCCCCGAATACGAAGGAATGGGACTTGGCCTTTTCATCGCCAAAACCCTGCTGGAACGCAGCAGCGCTTCCTTGCGATTCACCAACGGGTCGAACCCTCTGCCCGGCCTGATCCTGCCAAAGGATCGTCTTGGCGCGATTGTCGAAGTCTCGTGGCCCCGCGGCAAGATTGATGCGCTTCACGGAGAAAACGCCGTTCCAAAGGGGGAAAATCGAAAAATAGAATTTTAGCTATTCATTTTTTGGCAACTAATTAAACTTCACTTAACCATTATTGGTGAACCATTGACGGACGATAGGTGACCTAGGCAGGACAAAATGCAAAACATCGTTTCGATCGAATGGTTCATCCTGGCAGCCCTCTGCGCAGCCACGGCAGCCGCTGCGGTCTGGTGGCTATCTCCGGCCACGCGGTCCAACTCGCTTGAACAGGATCTGTTGACCAGTGACGGGCGGACGGATGCCGTGTTTCTCTTCGACGATACCACACTGATCGGATGGTCCTCGGGCGCACGCAAATTCATCGGTGACCATGCCGAAAGCTTCAGCTGGAGCATGCTTCGGGACCAGCTGTCCCGAAACTATCCCGGCCTGCCGCAATCTCCCGGTTTCCTGAAAGATGTAGGTCCGCTGGTCCTGTCCGGAACCGCAGCCGCCGAAAGCCGCGAAGCGCATTGCGAGTGGATCGACGGGATCACACGCGTGCAACTGCGCCGCTCGACCCTGGATGAACAGAACCGGTCGCTGGACCAAGAGCTGACCACCCTGCGGGCGGCCGTGCACCAGGCGCCCTACCCTGTCTGGCTACAATCGGACGAAGGGGAAATTACCTGGTCGAACCTGGCCTACGACGATCTGATCCAGAAAATTCGCGGCCGCGGCTCGGATGTTGCAGAACCTCTGTTCTCCGAACTGGACCAGCCCAAGACCAGCGGCAAACCGGAGCGGATCTCCATCCCCCTACCCGAAAGCACCAAGCGTCTTTGGTACAACATCTCGACAACCGAAACAGAAGCCGGCTGGCTGTGCCATGCCGTCGATGTGAACGCGGTTGTCGATGCCGAAGTAGCCCAACGCAACTTTGTGCAGACCTTGGCAAAGACCTTTGCCCAGCTTTCCATCGGCCTTGCGATCTTTGACCGCAACCGCCAGCTGGTCTTGTTCAACCCGGTTCTGGTGGATCTGACGGCACTGTCGCCCGATTTCCTAAGCTCGCGCCCCAACCTGATGAGTTTTTTCGACCGTCTTCGCGATCAACGCATGATGCCCGAGCCGAAGAACTATTCCAGCTGGCGTCAGCAGATGGAAGATCTGCTGAAGGCCGCCGCCGAAGGGAACTACCAGGAAACCTGGTCGCTGCCCTCAGGTTCTGTCTATTCCGTCTCTGGCCGCCCCCATCCCGATGGTGCGATTGCGTTCCTGTTCGAAGACATCACCGCAGAAGTGTCCCTGACGCGTCAGTTCCGCTCCGAACTTGAAATGGGTCAGTCGATCATGGATCAGATGGACGAAGCCATTGCAGTCTTTGCCAATGACGGCACCATGACCTTCTCGAACACCGCCTACCACAAGCTGTGGAAGATGGACCCTGACGCCAGCTTTGCCAAAGTTTCTATCATGGATGCCAGCCGCGTCTGGCAGGACACCTGTGATCCGACCCCGGCCTGGGGAGAGATTCGCGATTTCGTCGCTGCAAATGATACCCGCGAGCCTTGGTGGACCAAGGTGAAACTGCGCGATGGCACCCCTATGATGTGCAAGGTCAGCGGTATTCAGAACGGCGCGACCATGGTCAGCTTCCGCGACCCTGATCTCAGCCTTCCACGCGCTGATCAGGAACGTTTCACCATCGCGGACCATAGCTAGCACGTTACGATATCCGGCGCCCCTCGCGCCGGGCAATCCCGCTTGCAGCGCGTAGCGCACAAGGCCATTGTGGGGCCATGATCGAAAGCCCGCTGCACTGCTCTCTCAGCACGCCTGAAAAAACCGCCGAACTGGCCAGAGACATCGCCGGGGCCTTGGGTCCGGGCGATTGTCTGCTTCTTGAAGGCCCCATCGGCGCCGGCAAGACCCATTTTGCCCGCCATCTGATCCAGTCCCTGCAGGATCAGCCCGAAGATGTGCCCTCTCCCACTTTCACGCTGGTGCAGACTTACGACGTTCAGGCCGGAGAGCTGTGGCACGCAGACCTTTACCGGCTCAGCGTGCTGGATGAAGTCGAAGAGTTGGGCCTCATCGCAGCTTTTGACGATGCCGTCACCCTGGTCGAGTGGCCGGACCGACTGGAAGAGCTAGCGCCCGCCCATGCGCTGCATCTGACCTTTGACCTTGATCCCGAAGACGAGGACGCCCGCCGACTGACCCTGCGGTGGAGTGATGAGAAATGGCAGCCATTGATGGAGCGCATAATTCCATGACAGACAGATCCAACCTGATTTCTGCGTTTCTGAATGAGGCAGGCTATGGCACTTGGGCACGTGCCCCGCTGGCAGGCGATGCTTCCATGCGCCGCTACGAACGGCTCACCTCCCACAATGGCGACAACGCAGTCCTGATGGACGCCCCTCCGGACAAGGGCGAGGATATCCGCCCCTTTGTAGAGGTGGACTCCTACCTGCGCGAACAGGGCATAAGCGCTCCTGTAATTCTGGCGCAGGACGCCGACACCGGTCTCCTCCTGACCGAGGATCTGGGCGATGCGCTGTTCAGCACCGTCATCGCACAGGATCCGAAACAGGAAATGCCGCTCTACCGCGCGGCGACAGATCTTTTGATCGCGCTGCATCAGGCTCCGGTACCCGATCTGGCGCCCCTTGGACCGCGTGTGATGGCAGAGATGGCAAGCCTCGTGATGACCTCCTACCGCGCTGGCATCCTTGGGGAAGAAGACGACGTTCTAACCCGCCGTTTCGAGGACCAGTTCGAAGACATTCTTCGCCAAAGCGTGAAGGGCGATCCGGTCTTTGTGCATCGGGATTTCCACGCGCAAAACCTGTTGTGGCTACCGGAGCGTGACGGCATTGCCCGCGTCGGCGTCATCGATTTTCAGGACGCCCGCGCAGGACACCCCGCCTATGATCTGGTCTCTCTTTTGCAGGACGCCCGCCGGGATGTCCCGGCAGGGGTCGAGATGCAGATGATCGACCACTATATCGAGGCATGCGGCGTGGATGCCTCGGGTTTTCGCACCGCCTATGCAGTGATCGGCGTGCAGCGGAACCTGCGTATCCTGGGTATCTTTGCGCGGCTATCACAGAAAATGAACAAGCCGCAGTACCTTGATCTGATCCCACGCGTCTGGGAGCACGTCATGCGGGGGTTGGAGCACCCAGCCCTTGCAACGCTGTCAGAGTGGCTGCGGCACGAACTGCCCGCGCCCAGCGCGGAACACCTTGATAGGCTCAGATAGATGTCCAGAGATCTCCCCCGTTCGATCATGGTCTATGCGGCCGGGTTTGGCACCCGCATGAAAACGCTGACCCGTGACATGCCAAAACCGATGATCCCGGTCGCCGGGCGGCCGCTGATCGACCACACGCTGGATCTCGCCCGCGCTGTTGATCCCGAGCGCATCGTCGTCAACACCCACTACAAAGCCGATATCCTGCAAAACCATCTGGCACCGCAGGACGTTCTGATCAGCGACGAACAACCGGAGATCCTCGATACCGGCGGCGGGCTTCGCCATGCGCTGCCCCTGCTGGGCGGTGGGCCGGTCTATACCTCGAATTCTGATGCCATCTGGGCCGGACCCAACCCGTTTCAGATGCTGCGCGCGGCCTGGGATCCGGCACGAATGGACGGTCTGATGATCTGTGTGCCGCTGGCGCGCGCAGTCGGGAGGCAAGGTGGCGGTGATTTCTCGGCCGATGAGGCCGGTCGTATCTCCTGGGGCGGAGATCTAGTCTGGGGCGGCGTTCAGATCATCAAAACGGCTGGTTTGAGCGCGATCAAGGAGCAAACCTTTTCCACCCGCCTTCTGTGGAACCCGATGATCAAAGCCGGACGCCTGGTGGCGCTGGAATACCCCGGCCACTGGTGCGATGTGGGCCACCCCGAGGGCATCACCTTGGCGGAACAATTGCTGACAGGTGCGCATGTTTGAGATCCAAGGCAAACCCCGCGTCTTTGCCGTTCCCTGCGGCGTCGATTTCCCACGTGCGCTGGTGGATGGCATGATCGCCCGCAGTGCAGGACAGCCGCCCGAAGCATTGGCCCGCACCGAAGTCATCGTCAACACCGCCCGCATGCAGCGCCGGGTGCGCAGCCTGTTTGACGCGGGCCCCACCCTACTGTTGCCACGCCTGATGCTGCTGACCGATCTGGCCCAGCGCGCCGCGCTCAGCGGGTTGCCACCGGCCCTCCCCGCCCTGCGCCGCCGCCTTGAGCTGTCACAACTGATTGCCAAGCTGCTGGATGCGCAACCGGATCTGGCGTCGCGGGCCTCGCTCTATGATCTCTCCGACAGCCTTGCGACGCTGTTTGATGAGATGCAAAGCGAAGGCGTCAGCCCTGAGACCATCCGCAATCTCGATGTATCGGACCAATCGGACCACTGGTCGCGCGCGCAGCAGTTCATTGCCATCGCGGATGAATTCGTGGACCGCACCGATGACGCCATGGACAAGGAAACCCGCCAGCGGCAAGTGGTTTTGACCCTGATCGAACAATGGCAGAGCGCACCGCCGCAGCATCCGGTCATCCTTGCAGGCTCAACCGGCTCGCGTGGCACCACCTTGATGCTGATGGAGGCGATTGCCCGCCTGCCCCAGGGCGCCGTAATCCTTCCGGGATTCGACTTCGACCAGCCGGACCGCGTGTGGGAAGGGCTGGACGATCCGCTGATCTCTGAAGACCATCCGCAGTACCGGTTCTACAGGCTGATGAAGGATCTGGAGCTATCGCCGCGTGATGTGCAGCCCTGGACCCCGGATGCCCCGCCCTACCCTGCGCGCAACCGGATGGTGTCGCTCGCGCTGCGCCCCGCGCCTGTCACCGACGCCTGGATGAGCGAGGGACCACAGCTGACTGATCTAGACCACGCGACCGACACCATCACGCTGGTCGAAGCTCCGAACCCAAGGGCCGAGGCACTCGCCATCGCCCTGCGTCTGCGCCAAGCCGCCGAAGATGGCCAGACCGCCGCACTGATCACCCCGGACCGGATGCTGACGCGGCAGGTCTCCGCCGCGCTGGACCGCTGGGACATCCTGCCCGATGATTCCGCCGGCCAACCGCTGCAACTCTCGCCTCCCGGTCGCTTCCTGCGCCATGTGGCCGAGCTGTTCTGCCACGAGCTGACACCGGACAGGTTGCTGACTCTGCTTAAACACCCGCTGACCCACGACGGGCCAGAGGCCCTGCGCGGGGAACATCTGCGCCACACCCGCGATTATGAATTGCACCTGCGCCGCCATGGTCCACCCTTCCCGGATGCAGAAAGCTTTGCCGCCTATGCCGCCGCGCATGATCTGATGCCGGGCTGGGCGGACTGGCTGAGTGAGAGTTTTGCGAGCCAAACCATCCCTGGCAATTTGTCCCTGTCCGAGTGGATTGCACACCTGCGTGGGCGTGCTGAAGGCATCGCCTCTGGCAGTCAGAAAATGGGCAGCGGCACCCTGTGGGACAAGAAGGCCGGTCAAAAGGCGCTCGAGGTTATCACCGATCTCGAAGAAAACGCCCACTACGGCGGCGAAATGAACGCGCGCGATTTTGCCGATCTCTTGGGTGCGCTTCTGGCGCAGGGAGAGGTGCGCGACCGCGATGCGCCCTATGGATCGATCATGATCTGGGGCACGCTTGAGGCCCGCGTGCAAGGCGCCGATCTGGTCATTCTGGCTGGCCTCAACGAGGGCAGCTGGCCCGAGGCCGCCAGCCCCGATCCCTGGCTCAATCGCCAAATGCGCCACAAGGCAGGGCTGTTGCTACCTGAACGACGCATCGGTCTGTCGGCGCATGACTTCCAGCAGGCCGTCGCCGCGCCCGAGGTTTGGCTGACCCGCGCCGTGCGCTCCGAAGAAGCCGACACCGTGCCCTCGCGCTGGCTCAACCGGATGATGAACCTGCTGCGCGGCCTGCCAGATCAAGGCGGGCGCGCCGCCTTGGAGACGATGCGCAGCCGTGGTCAGATCTGGCTTGACTGGTCCACCGCGCTGGAGGCTCCGTTGCCGAGCAATCCCGCCCAGCGCCCTGCCCCGCGCCCGCCGGTTTCCGCCCGCCCACGAAGACTGTCGGTCACGGAAATCCCCCGCCTGATCCGCGACCCATATGCGATCTACGCCAAACATGTACTGCGCCTCAGACCGCTGGATCCTTTGATGCGCGAACCTGATGCGCTGCTCCGGGGGATTGTCGTGCACGAGGTTTTTGAACACTTCATCCGCGACAGCCGCGCGAACCCCGACCTTTTGACACCTGAAACGCTCATCGAACGCACCCGGTCTGAGCTTCAATCCAAAGTGCCCTGGCCCGTCGCCCGCAGCCTGTGGCTGGCGCGCATCGCCCGCATCGCAGAAAGCTTTGTCGCAGGGGAGCGGACCCGTCGCGCCGTGGCGCGCCCCTCGGGGTTCGAAAAGAAAGGTGGGATCCGGCTTGACCCCCTTGATTTCGAGATCATCGGACAAGCCGACCGGATCGATGTGGATGAACGCGGCGGCCTGCATCTGTTCGACTACAAGACCGGCGATCCCCCGAGTGAGAAACAGCAGCGCGCCTTTGACAAGCAGCTTCTGATCGAGGCCGCCATGGCCGAACAGGGCGCCTTTGAAGACTATGGCGCGGCGCGGGTGGAGCGCGCAGTGTTCATCGGCCTCAAATCCCCGATCAAGGAGGTTCCCGCCCCGCTGGCCGATGAACCCCCGGCCAAGGTCTGGGCGGAACTCAAGAAACTGATCGAAGCCTATTTCGACCCTGAACAAGGCTATAGCAGCCGCCGCATGGTGCACCGGGACGATTTCGCCGGGGATTTCGATCACCTTGCCCGTTACGGAGAATGGGATCGCAGCGACACGCCCAAGCCGGAGGATCTGAAATGAACGCGCCCCGCGATGCAGCCTCTGAGGCGCAGTTCCGCGCCGCGCGGCCCGATGCCTCCACCTGGCTGGCGGCCAATGCCGGGTCGGGCAAGACCAAGGTGCTGACCGACCGGGTGGCGCGGCTTTTGTTGAAAGGCGTACAGCCACAACACATCCTGTGCCTCACCTATACCAAGGCCGCAGCCAGCGAGATGCAGAACCGTCTGTTCCAGCGTCTAGGTGAGTGGGCAATGCTGGGGGATGCGCATCTTGCCACTGCGCTGGAAGAACTGGGCGCGGGCGATGTGGCCCATGGCGAGGGGCTGGCACAGGCACGCACGCTGTTTGCCCGCGCGATTGAAACGCCCGGTGGCCTCAAAATCCAGACGATCCATTCCTTCTGTTCCTCCCTGTTGCGGCGCTTTCCGCTGGAGGCTGGTGTCAGCCCGCAGTTTTCCGAGATGGAAGACCGCGCTGCCACGCTTTTGCGCGCCGAAATCGTCGAGGACATTGCCAAGGGGCCGGAAGCGCATCTGGTCGATGCCCTCGCCCGCCACGTTGCAGGCAGCGATTTTGACGAGCTGACCGCCGCCATCTGCCAGCGCCGTGCCGAGTTCGCAGCGCCGCTGGATCGCGCAGAATTGCTGAAACTGTTCGATCTGCCGGTAGGATTTGATGCCGCCGCGCTAGAGGCTCTGGTTTTCCTTGGTGGTGAGGCTGATCTGCTCAACCACATCCGCGAAATGCTGGCGCAAGGCGGCACAAACGATCAGAAAGCTGCCGCAAAGCTGGCCGGGATAGCCACGCCAACAATGGCTGACTTGCCTTTGTTAGAGACTGTTTTTCTGACGGGTGCGAGCGCCAAGGAACCCTTCACGGCCAAGATCGGCAGCTTCCCGACCAAGAAGCTGCGCGAGGCGCATGGCGATCTGATGAACCAGCTTGAGCCGCTAATGCTGCGGGTGGAGGATGCCCGCGCCAAGCGTCTGGCCCTGATGGCAACGGAGAAATCCGAAGACCTGCACGCCTTTGCCGCCGTGTTCCTGCCGGAATACGAGCGGCGTAAACAGCTGCGTGGCTGGCTCGACTTTGACGACCTGATCCTGAAGGCGCGGAACCTATTGAACGATCCGGCGGTGGCGGCCTGGGTGCTCTATCGCCTCGATGGCGGCATCGACCATATCCTGGTGGACGAGGCGCAGGACACCAGCCCGGTGCAATGGGACGTGATCGAGAAACTGGCGCAGGAATTCACATCCGGCGCCGGGGCGCGCTCCGAGGTGGAGCGCACAATCTTTGTCGTCGGGGACAAGAAACAGTCGATCTATTCCTTCCAGGGTGCTGACCCGGATGCCTTTGACCGGATGCAGGAAGAGTTCGGGCAGCGTCTGGCCGAAACAGGCGTCGGTCTTCAGAATGCGGCGCTGGAGTTTTCCTTCCGGTCTTCTGCGGCGATTCTGAAACTGGTGGATCTGGTGTTTCAGGATTATCCCCGCGCCGGGTTTCATAAAGAATCGCTTCACCGTGCCTTCAAATCCGACCTGCCAGGCCGGGTGGATCTTTGGCCTGCGGTCGAAAAGGTGGACGACGAAGAGGATCGCGACTGGACCGATCCCGTGGACCGGCCCGGTGCACGCCATCACACGGTGATCCTGGCCGAACGCATCGCGCGTGAGATCAAGCGGATGATCGACACCGGCGTGACCATCCCCGAAGACGGCCCCACGCGTGGCACTTTTCGGCGCCGCCCCGTTCATGCCGGCGATTTCCTGATCCTGGTGCAGCGCCGATCCGAGCTGTTCTCTGAAATCATCCGCGCCTGCAAAGCCGCCCGCCTGCCCATTGCCGGGGCTGACCGGCTGAAAGTGGGCGCGGAACTGGCGGTGAAGGACATCGCGGCACTTCTGTCCTTCCTCGCCACGCCCGAGGATAGCCTGTCGCTGGCCGCCGCGCTGAAATCGCCGCTGTTTGGCTGGTCCGAACAGATGCTGTTCGACCTCGCGCACCGGCGCAAACCGGGTAGCTATCTGTGGACGGCCCTGCGGGAGCGGGCGACAGAGTTTGCCGACACGATGGAAATCATCGACGATCTGCGCAGTCAGACGGACTTCCTGCGCCCCTATGACCTGATCGAACGGGTGCTGACCCGCCACAAGGGGCGCCAAAGGTTGCTGGGCCGTCTGGGCCCCGAGGCGGAAGACGGGGTCAACGCGCTGTTGTCACAGGCGCTGGCCTATGAGCGTACGGATATCCCCAGCCTAACCGGATTTCTGGTTTGGATGCAGACCGACGATCTGGAGATCAAACGCCAGATGGGCGCGGCTGGCGATATGATCCGGGTCATGTCGGTGCATGGCTCCAAGGGGCTGGAAGCGCCGATCGTGATCCTGCCTGACACCGCCAAGCGCAAGCCTCCCACGGACGCAGAAATCATGGTGGCCGAGGGCGCGCCGCTGTGGCGGGTGCCAAAAGACCAGATGCCCGCCGCCATGCGAACCGCGCGCGAGGCCGCGCAGGAAAAGCAGCGAAATGAACGACTGCGGCTTTTGTATGTGGCTCTAACACGGGCGGAAAAGTGGCTGATCGTTGCCAGTGCCGGGGAACTGTCGAAAGACGGCGACAGCTGGTACCAGATGGTCGAAGGCGCCCTGCGCAAAGGCGGCGCGGTCGAGGTGGATATGCCCGGCGGGCCGGGTCTCAGGATGCAGCATGGCAATTGGGAGGGGCTGGAATTTGTGCACAGCGAAGCTCCCGACGCCAAAGAGATCACACTGCCTGATCTGTTCACGCGCCCTGCCGCGCCCTATGTGGCGCCGGACCCTACGCTCAGCCCCTCGGATCTGGGCGGCGCCAAGGCCTTGCCCGGCGATCTGGGCCTGGGGGAAGAGGCCGCCAAGGCACGCGGAACCGCCCTGCACCTGCTGCTTGAGCACCTGCCTAGTCAGCCCGAGGAAGACTGGCCCGCTCTGGCGCAGGCGTTGCTGGGCGGAGCCGAGGATAGCGAAACGCTCCTTGATGAGGTCGGCGCCGTACTGCGCAACCCGGATCTGTCTCATGTGTTTGCGCCAGATACATTGGCCGAAGTACAGGTTACTGCCGAGATCGACGGTCAGCGCCTGCATGGGGTAATTGACCGCCTCATCGTGGAAGCAGACCGTGTTCTGGCGGTGGATTTCAAATCCAACGCGACCGTGCCGCAAAGCGTGGAAAACTGCCCCGAAGGATTGCTGCGGCAAATGGGCGCCTATGCCCTGGCGCTGGCGCAGATCTACCCGGAGAAAACCGTGGAAACCGCCCTTTTGTGGACCCGTAACGCGGCGCTCATGACCCTCCCGCACGATCTTGTGACTGCGGCCTTTGCGCGGCGCGGGGAACCTTGACGAGACCTTAAGGCCTACATAGGTTCCGCACCCAGTTGCCACTCATTTCAGGAGACATGCATATGTCCACCGTAGCCGTCACCGACGAAACCTTTGACGCCGAAGTCAAGAACTCCTCCGTCCCCGTAGTCGTGGACTTCTGGGCCGAATGGTGCGGCCCCTGCAAGCAGATTGGCCCCGCTCTGGAAGAGCTGGCCGCCGAGTATGGTGACAAGGTCAAGATCGCCAAGGTCGATGTCGACAGCAACCCGAACTCCGCCGCCGCCATGGGCGTGCGCGGCATCCCGGCGCTGTTCATCTTCAAGGACGGTCAGGTTGTCTCGAACCGCGCCGGCGCCGCTCCCAAGGCCGCGCTGCAAAGCTGGATCGACGAAAGCATCTAATCCAAGCTGCTTCGGATAACAGATTTTAAGGGCGCCCGGGTGGCGCCCTTTTTCGTTGGCTCTCGCCCGGATACCGGGGACCCGGAACGATGCAAACGCCACGGCCCTGCAACGAGGTTCACAAATTTGGTCGGCAGCTATTTCGGCGCGCGCGAGAAAACCATTTTCTGGTTCGCCAGCTTCTCCTGATCGCCCACCCACGCATAGCACAGGAGCGATGGATTATGTTCGGCGACAGTGATCCTATGAAGCTGCCCCGGCGGGTTGAAGATCAACGATCCCGGTGCATAGACTCCTTGGTCATTCTCTGACACGGCCCCGGAGAGGCAGATATAGCTTTCCGAAATCCCGTCATGGGCATGGGCGGGATAGGTGCAGCCCGGTGCAAATAGAACCAAGCCCAGGATCACCTCATCGGTCATCACCGGGCCAGTGGGTCCGGCAAGTTCTGCATAGGCATATTTGCGCTCCAAACCGCGTGGCACTTTTTCATAACCGTACTGCCAGACAAGATGCTGCCGGACCGCCTCGATCGCGCGGATAAAGGCTCCGTGACGTTCCTGCCGCCCATTGTCGAGCGCCCGCTGCAGATGCGCGGTCACCGGTTTGTCAACACTCTCGCCCGCGCGCACCTCGGCATTGGATTTCAAAACACGACTGATTCTTTCGCGCACCATGCGCTGATGGGCGCGGATCTTGACGCTGCCGCCTGCAGAAAGTCGGCGGTAGAATTCATAGAAATCCCGCAAAAGGTAGTCCCATTCGGGACAGTCCTTCAGTCGCTTCTGATCCGTCATATCAAGGCCCTTCTTGTGGCATTTGCCCAACATGTCACCAAGGTCGGGAGGCTCTATCCTCACAGCGACGCGACGATGTCGCAATGCGCAGACTTTACCCGACACGTACCCAAAGCCCCCTTTCAACTCGGCGCTTTCATCGTCAATGTACCGCCAGCTGGTTAGGAGATCCTCATGGCAAAAACGCGGGTACTGGTGGAGTTTGGCATGGGCACATCCCTACGACGCGCCGATTACACCGAAGCGGCAAAACGCGCGATCACCGATGCGCTTTGGCATAACTCGGTCAACGTGGCCGAACTGTTCGATTTTCCCAAGGAAGCCATGATCATCGATGCCGAGATCGGCGTGCAAGATCCCGAACAGGTGGACGCTGAAGCTTTGAAAGCGATCTTTCCCTATGGCCGCCCCGACATCCGCGTCAGAAAAGGTGGCCTCGATATCGACAAGCCCGGCGGCGGCAAAACGGTGATCGCAAATGCTGCCGTGATCGTATCCTTCGAGATGGAAAGAGTCTAATGGCAGAGAAACGCATCATCCTCGAAATGGGGACCGGCAACGACCTTTATGGGCAGGATTACACCAAGGCAGCCCGGCGCGCGGTGCAGGATGCCCTGCATCATTCTTCGATCACACTGTTTTCCGAGCTGGGGATCGATCACACCGAAATGCGGGTCGAGGTAACGATTGCAGTACAAAATCCCGAAGCCGTGGATTGTGATCTGATCGCTTCCGATCTGCCCCGGGGGCGGGCAAAGGTGCGAGCGGTGTTTGGCGGTCTGGATGTGGCGGGCGTGGATGGCAAGGCGCTGCATGTGATTGCCACGGCAGCGATCGAGGCGTGGCTGCCGGATCAGGCGGGGCGCTATCGCTGGTCGGAATAGGCCACCTGAAAAGCGAAAAGCCGCCCAGGGATGGACGGCTTTGCTAGCGGTATATTGTCATTGGAAAGTCTGCCTGTCAGATCAGATCTTTGCAATGTCGTCGCGGGTCAAGCCAATATCAGCCAGCTGAGCGTCTGTCAGACGGTACAGCGCACGGCGAGTGATACGGGCTTCGCGCGCTTCAAGGAATGCGGCTTTTGCGTTGAGCAGAGTGTCAACCACGCGGAGAACAGCAACGGCTCCGAGCGGCGCATGGATGTTTGCAGTTGTGGCCATGTCGGGCATCCTAAACAAGACAACCGGCCCCATGCCGGTTCTGAGGGTCATGTAGGAGACCGCCCTGAGTCTCACAATTGCCCGTTTTACAGGCCCGATCTGCGTCCGCTGCATAACAAATAAACAGTTTACTAACATCAAACCGTCCGCGTCAGCGAAATCTTGCCCCACATACATGGTTGAGCATGACGTCCCCAGCGCCCATATATGCTGCGACGAGATTGGAGGCTCAGATGGCAGACGACCAATTCCCCGGATGGCACGGGACAACCATCATCGGCGTCAAGAAAGACGGGCGGGTGGTGATTGCCGGCGATGGGCAGGTCTCACTTGGTCAGACCGTTATCAAGGGCAGCGCCCGCAAGGTACGCCGCCTGTCGCCCGGTGGTTATGAGGTGGTCGCAGGCTTTGCCGGCTCTACTGCCGACGCGTTCACACTGCTTGAACGGCTTGAGGCAAAGCTCGAGGCCACCCCCGGCCAGCTGGCCCGCGCCAGTGTGGAGCTAGCTAAGGACTGGCGGACTGACAAGTACCTGCAGAAGCTCGAAGCGATGCTGATCGTGACCGATGGCAGCGACCTGCTGGTGATCACCGGCGCCGGCGATGTTCTGGAACCGGAGCATGATGTGGCCGCCATCGGATCGGGCGGGAACTTCGCTCTGGCCGCAGCCCGCGCCATGATGGACAGCGACAAATCTGCGGAAACCGTTGCTCGCGAATCCATGGCGATTGCGGCCGATATCTGCGTTTACACCAACGGCAACCTGACGGTCGAAACCATCGGGGCGGACCACTGAGGTGTCGGACATCGACCGCAACGACCTGCGCGCCGCTGTAGGGTCTGGGCTCTTGACAGAAGCGCAGGCGGCCTCGCTTCTGGCGCTGGCCCAAAGCCGCAAGGGCGCGCGGGAAGACCTGGCCGAAGGGGATGAACCGTTCGAGCTATTCAAGGGCTTCAACGAGATTTTCATTGTCATCGGCCTGTTGATCCTGGCCTCGGGCTGGGCAGCGGTGACTGCGACCTCCCTGGCGGGCAGCATTGGCGGATACCAAGACAAGACGGTCACGGCTGCAATTGTAGGTGCCGTGATCCTTTGGATACTGTCCGAATACTTCATCCGCCGCCGCCGCATGGTGGCACCGGCAATCGCGCTGTCGATTCTTTGGGCACTGAATGCCGGGATGGGCCTCGTGGCTCAGTTCTCGCAGCCCTTCATGATTGCCCAGTCCGATTACTCCAGCATGCAGCTGCCCATTGCGCTCAGTACCGCGGTCATTGCCATCTACTGGCTGCGCTTCAAGGTGCCCTTTGCCATGGCGTTGATCGCCCTCGGCGTTTTTGCGCTGGCGCTGTTGATGGGGGCGATCCGCATGGGCACGCCAGCGGATATCGGAGAGTTCTTCCTGCTGTCTGCTTCTGGGCCCTTTGCCTGGATTACGCTTCTGGTAGGGCTGGGCGTCTTCTTTGTCGCGATGATCTTCGACATGAGCGATCCACACCGGGTCACACGCCGCTCGGCCCAAGGATTCTGGCTTCACGTGGTCGCGGCCCCTGCCCTTGTGAACACCATTGCGCTCAGCCTTCTGGAAAAGGGCACGGACAGCGCGCATCTCTTGCTGCTTGGCGTCCTCCTCGCCTTTGCCATCGTGGCCATCGTGATCGACCGGCGGTCCTTCCTCATTGCCGCCATTGGCTATAGCGTGACGCTGGCCGGAACCGTCTTCGATGGCGAGGGCGCCGCATCGACCATCCTGGTGCTTGGCGTCTTCCTTGTGGCGCTGGGAGCCTTCTGGACCCGCATCCGCGCCGCGCTTCTTTCACCCCTGTCCGGGCTGGTGCCGCTGGATCGGTTACCGCCCTCACATTGATACGGGAACTCTCATGTCTGACCTCACCCCCCGCGAAATTGTCTCGGAACTGGATCGGTTCATCATCGGCCAGAAGGAGGCCAAACGTGCCGTCGCCGTCGCCCTGCGCAACCGCTGGCGGCGCAAGCAACTGGGCGATGACCTGCGCGATGAGGTCTACCCGAAGAACATCCTGATGATCGGCCCCACCGGTGTCGGCAAAACCGAGATCAGTCGCCGCCTGGCGAAACTCGCCCGCGCGCCTTTCATTAAGGTCGAAGCGACCAAGTTCACCGAAGTCGGCTATGTGGGCCGCGACGTGGAACAGATTGTCCGTGATCTGGTGGACACCGCGATCCTGCAGACCCGCGAATTCATGCGCGAAGATGTCAAGGCCAAGGCCCACAAGGCCGCGGAGGACCGCGTGATCACCGCAATTGCCGGGACCGAGGCACGCGACAGCACCCGCGAGGTGTTCCGCAAGAAGCTGAAATCCGGTGAGCTGGACAACACGATGATCGAACTGGAGGTCGCCGATACCTCGAACCCCATGGGTGGCATGTTCGACATCCCCGGCCAGCCCGGTAGCCCTATGGGCGGGATGATGAACCTTGGTGATCTGTTTGGAAAAGCGCTTGGCGGGCGCACGGTCAAAAAGCGCCTCACCGTCGCCGAAAGCTATGACGTGCTGATCAGCGAAGAGGCCGACAAACTGCTTGATGACGAAACCGTGACACGCACGGCGCTGGAAGCCGTGGAACAGAATGGCATCGTCTTTCTGGACGAGATCGACAAGGTCTGCGCCCGCTCTGATGCGCGAGGTGGTGATGTCAGCCGTGAAGGCGTGCAGCGCGACCTGCTGCCGCTGATCGAGGGCACCACCGTCAGCACCAAACACGGACCTGTAAAGACCGACCATATCCTGTTCATTGCCTCGGGCGCATTTCATATCGCCAAACCGTCGGATCTGCTGCCGGAGCTGCAGGGCCGCCTGCCGATCCGGGTGAACCTGCGCGCGCTCAGCGAAAAGGATTTCATCCGCATCCTGACCGAAACCGACAACGCCCTGACCCGCCAGTACACCGCGCTGATGGGCACCGAAGATGTGAAGGTGACCTTCACGGAAGACGGGATCGCCGCCATGGCCAAGATCGCGGCCGAGGTGAACCAATCGGTCGAAAACATAGGCGCTCGGCGTCTTTACACGGTGATGGAGCGGGTGTTTGAAGAGTTGTCCTTCACCGCACCCGACCGTGCCGGCGACGCAATTACCGTGGATTCGAAATTCGTGACATCGAACCTTGGCGAGCTGACTCGCTCGACCGATCTGAGCCGCTACGTGCTCTGACTGGATCACCTGGATAGGAACGGAATGCCGCTTGGAAACGAGCGGCATTCATCCTATCCATGGCACTGTTTGTTTTGGGACCGGTGAGATGCGGCGCCTTCGGCTTTTTTTGTTTCTTTCCCTGACCACGGTCGCTGCCTGCGGGTCGCGCCCCTATACCCCCACAATGCCCGAGGCGCTGGAAATCGGCACGCCTAAGACGATTTTTGCCGCAACGATCCGCGATCCAAAGCCTGCCGGAGGCTTCGGCTCTGGTCGAACGGACGGATATCACCTGTTGGAGCTGACCGTCTCCATCCCGCCAAACCACAAACCGGGTCATCTCGTTTTTGCCGGCGAGAACCCAGACCCAAGAAATGAATTCACCATGGCCGGTCGGCGCACATTTGAAACACCTGATGAATTCACGGAACGGCTCAACCAGGAACTTCTTTCGTTACCACAGGACGAACGGGACATTACGGTCTTTGTGCACGGATTTAATTCCACACAATCCGAGACGGCCTTTCGTGCGGCCCAGCTCACCCATGATATCGACGTGCCCGGCGCAACTGTTGTGTACTCCTGGCCCAGTCTCGGCAGCCCATTGGGATATGCCTATGACGCCGATAGCGTGATGTTTGCCCGTGATGGTCTGGAGCGTCTTCTGAAAAGCCTCAGCCGTACCAAGGCGCGGCGCGTTGTTCTGGTGGCGCATTCAATGGGATCTGTTCTGGCCATGGAAACCTTGCGCCAGATTGAAATCAGCGCACCCGGCTGGGCGGATCAGCATCTGGACGGAGTGATGCTGCTGTCACCGGATCTGGATCTCGACGTATTCAAAAGCCAGATGAGCCGATTTGACCCGGTGCCGCAGCCCTTCCTTGTCTTTGTCTCTCGCAAGGACAAGATCCTAACCCTGTCGCAGCGCCTGCGCGGGACCCACAGCCGGTCACGGCTGGGCAATCTGGAGTCTGTCGAAGACCTCGAAGATCTGCCGATCAATATCATCGATACGACTGCCTACGCCGATACGGCAAATTCCGGGCATCTGGTCGTGGGCACCTCCCCTGCACTTCTGGCGATCCTGAGCGCGGCGCAGCAGGCAGCCCGATCCTTTGAGAATCCGGGATTGGTGTTCAACACCGTGCTTCCGCCGCCCCAAATCCAACAAGAGAAAATCGAGGATGTGTCTGTTGTGAGGCTTCTGGATAGCCCCCGATAGAGGGTCTAACGGCTGCGACGCAGGTAGACGTAATAGGCGCCCTCTCCGCCATGGCTGAGATGGGCAGGTGTGACCTGCAGCACAGCCTGCTGCAAGGGAGGCAGCGCCAGCCATTGCGGCACACGATGGCGCAGCACACCGCGCGGTGTGGGAATGGGGCCCGGCTCGTCCCGGTCCTTGCCCTTGCCGGTCACAACAAGAACCAGACGTTTGCCCGACGCCTGTGCTGACAGGATGAACCGGGTCAGCGCCGGATGCGCCGTATCCACCCGCATTCCATGAAGATCAAGCTTGCCCTCAGGACGCAGTTTGCCGCGTTTCATGCGCCGATAGGCCTTTTCATCCATTTGCACGGGCGCGGTTGCCAGGGATTTGGCAACCGGCGTCTTTAGATCATGTTTTGCAGGTTTGCTACGGGCGCGGCTGCCGATGCGAAAGGCGTCGATCTGTGGCTCGGCGTGGGGTTGGGGAGTCTTTTTCGGCTTGGGCTTGGGAAGCGGCAGATCCGGTGGCGTCGAATGACTGCCGGGATGGAGCCGCTCTGCGTGTTTCACGACCTTGTGCCAAAGATCGATTTCGTCCGAGGTCAGCTTGCGGCGTGTCATCAGTATTCTTCCGGCAACATGGCATAGGCGCGCTGGATCGGCAGGAGAACCACCATACGCCCCGGATCGCGCAGACGGCCGGCGGCCTGCCCAGCAGCATCCCCGGTGCCAAAGAATATGTCCGCGCGCTGCGCGCCCTTGATCGCAGATCCCGTATCCTGAGCAATCATCAAGCGCCGCAATGGATTGTCACCGTCTTTCTCCACCCAGACCGGAGCACCCAGCGGCGTATATTTCGGATCGACCGCAATGCTGCGCATCGCCGTTACCGACCGATTCATCGCCCCAAGGGGGCCATCGGAGGCACGCACGCGTCGCACTTCACGAAAGAAGACATAGGACGGGTTGTGCATCAGTAGTTCGTGCCCGGCGACAGGGTTACGCCGCACCCACGCCTTGATCACCTGAGCACTGACCTGGTGGGCCTTATAGATGCCACGGCGCACCATTTCCGCCCCAACGGACCTGTAGGGATGTCCATTTGCCCCACCATAGCCAACACGGACGGTGGATCCGTCCTGCATTCTAATGCGGCCGGACCCCTGGATTTGCAGAAAGAACAGCTCAACCGGATCATCCACCCAAGCGATCTCAAGACCGCGGCCATCCATCACCCCGCTGGTCAGGATATCGCGCCGCGGGAGCCACAGATTGGTCTGGCGTGCTTCACGTGGCATCCGGTAAACCGGATAGCGAAACCGCTCTGTGCGATAGCGAGAACCATCAAGCTCTGGTTCGAAATAACCGGTGAACAGCGCCGTATCGGCTCCGTCCTGAATCAGAACCGGACGAAAGAATAGTTCGAAATACTTTCGCGCCGCATCCGGTGCGCCCGATTGAACCTGGGTCTGCGCCAGCGCGCAAAGGCTCTGCCAATCGGGATCATCAAGATCGGGACAGGTTTCCAGAAAGACATCAAGCGCCGCAGCGTGATCGTCCTTGTGCCAGCCTTCAAGCTCGGAAAAATCCAAAAGCGAGTAAACTGTCTCGGCTGATGCGCCCGTGGCGGTCATGGCAGCGCCCCAAAAGGCCGCTGCCCGCAGTGCCGCCCGGAGCGCACCAATCATGCGTCCGTAGCCACCAGCTGCCAGTTCGGATCGCTTGCACCCATTGCGCGAGCAAAGGTCCATGTGTCCTTCAGACGCTTGATGGCTTTGGGGTCGCCTTCGACAATCTCACCATCCTTGTTGCGCACAACCGATGTGATCTCGGCCACGAACCGCATTGTGATTTCGGCGGTCTGCGTGCTTTCATCAAAGCTGGCATCGTCAATTGCAGTTTCGCGCACGCCGATGAACTCGGCCTCGATTGTCAGACCCTGATCTTCACGCTGCGCGACGGCATCGACAAAGCTCTCATAGACGTCTTCGGCCAATAAGGGCTGGATCTCGTCCAGCTCACCGTTTTCAAATCCCATGAGGATCATCTCATAGGCGCCACGGGCGCCCTGAACGAAATCCTGAACCTGGAACGACGGCTCTGCCTTTTTCATCGCGGCAAGCGCGTCGGCCTGGGAAGAGCCCTCGGCTACGTAATCGGTGATATCACGATCCGGGCCACCTTCGATCACCTCGAAATCCGGGCGCCGCTTGTCGGCAGCAGGCATCTGCGGAGGAGTCGGCTTTTCGAACCCCTCACGGGTGCCCAATACGCTTTTCAGGCGCAGGATCAGGAAGACGGCAATGCCGGCCAATACCAAAATCTGAATCAAGGGCGACTCCATGTGAACCTCTTGCTAGGCAACCATGCCTTGTTTGAAACCAAAGCGGACTGCTCTTATGTAGGTGACGGGTGGGGCCAAGTCCACCATCCAGCGCAAGTTCAAAGGACCCCAAGATGTATCTTTTTCTGGCCTTTTTGATGGTGCCTCTGATTGAAATCGCTCTTTTCATCCAAGTTGGCGGTTTGATTGGCCTGTGGCCTACCCTGGCAATCGTGGTTTTGACCGCGATCTTCGGCACATATTTGGTGCGCTCACAGGGGCGGTTGGCGATGGGTCAGCTTCGGTCCTCATTCCAGACTTTGTCGGATCCGGCCGAGCCGCTTGCTCATGGAGCAATGATCCTCTTTGCCGGCGCGCTGCTTTTGACACCAGGTTTCTTTACCGACGCTGTTGGATTTGCATTGTTGATGCCGCCAGTGCGTCTTGCCGTCATACGGCATCTTCGCTCTCGGATCACCGTATCTCACTTTGAGATGGGCACCACGCACGGTCAGGCCTATCACCGCGATCCGCGCTCTGCGCGAGATTCACACCGTGCGCAGGGCCAAGGTGACGTGATCGACGGGGATTTTCAGGACGTTACGCCGCGCGATGAGCCCGACCGCCCATCCGGCTGGGTCAAGGGTCCGGACTGACGGCTTTTTTGTCCCGCTTTCAAAGCACCGTCAAACCCGGCCTGCGTGACCGTTGAGGTACCCGCAACAAGCTGCTAAGCAATGCGCAAAATCATATTTCAGGAGTATCTCCATGGCCGAAAACGGCACCCCCGAGGGCGCAGCAGAAGCCCCGCAGCAGCCCCAAGTCCAGATGAACATTCTGGGTCAGTTCATCCGCGACATGTCATTCGAAAACGTGATGGCGCAAAAAGGCGCGGGCGGAGAAGTGCAGCCCGACGTAAACGTTCAGGTGAACCTCGACGCAAAGAAGCGCGCGGCTGAAAACCAGTTCGAAGTGATGACCAAGCTGACCGTCGAATCCAAGAACAAGGAAGGCGGAGAAGTCCTGTTTGTTCTGGAAATCGAATATGTTGGCGTTTTCAATATCCAGGGCGTGCCGGATGAGCAGCTGCATCCGTTTCTGCTGATCGAATGCCCGCGCATGACTTTCCCGTTCCTGCGCCGCATCGTTTCGGACGTGACCCGCGACGGTGGCTTCCCGCCGCTGAACCTCGACAATATCGATTTTGTTGCGATCTACCGCAACGAGCTGGCCCGCCGTCAGGCAGAAACCCAACCGCAGCAGTAAACCCTCTTACTGTGAAGAAAATCAGAGCGCTGCCGATCAATTCGGCAGCGTTTTTCTTTGGTTGGTGGATGAGTATCAGGACTGAACGGACGCCCAGAGGGCGCCATCGCCCATCTTTTCGACAAAGGCGTCATGAGCGGCTTTTTCCTCGGCGGTCAGGCGCGAGGGCAGGGGGGTTGGACGCGGTGCAGGGCGCCAGTCCTGCTCGGCCGATCCTGACTGCGATCCACCACTGCCCGCCGTAGACAGGCCAAAATCCGGCTGTCGACCACCTATCAGTTCGAGATAAACTTCGGCCAGGATTTCGGAGTCCAGCAGCGCGCCATGCAAGGTCCGGTTGGAGTTGTCTATATTGAACCGTCGGCACAGGGCATCCAGCGTGGCAGGGGAACCAGGAAACCGTTTGCGTGCCATGGCCAGCGTGTCGATGGCCTGATCCATCGGGAGCTGAGGCAGGTTCATCCAGCCAAGCTCCGCATTGAGGAACTTCATGTCAAAGCTGGCGTTGTGGATCACCAGCCGCGCATCACCGACAAAATCGAGGAAACTCTGACCGATCTTGGCAAAGACCGGCTTGTCCCGAAGAGTCACCGCACCGGGGGCAGGGGGCTGCGGCGGGCTAAGGAGGTCGGGACCGATCCCATGGACGCCAAAAGCTTCCTCTGGCATGTCCCGTTCAGGGTTGATGTACTCGTGGTAGGTCTTGCCAGTGGGCATGTGGTTATAAAGTTCCACCGCACCGATTTCGACAATGCGGTCGCCGGTGAAGGGATCAAAACCGGTCGTCTCGGTGTCCAGAACGATCTCACGCATCTGCCATCTTTCCCCTGATGTCTTTCAGGATTTCTTCCACCTGCGCGCGCGCATGTTCCAGAGTGTCAGTCTCGATCACATAATCGGCGCGGGCGCGTTTCTCTTCGATTGGCATCTGTTTTTGCAGGATCTGGGTGAATTGCTCAACCGTCATGGTGCCGCGATCCAAGACCCGCTGTTTCTGGGTTTCTGCATCGACCCAGACGCAGGCGACCGCATCCATTGCCGCGTCGCCACCAGTTTCAAAAAGCAGTGGAATATCAAAGATAAGGACGTCGCTGCCTGCGGTGCGACGGAATTCCGCGCGGTCGTCGGCCACCAAAGGGTGCACAATCTTTTCGATCACGGACAGGGCAGAAGGGTCGCGGGAGATGATCTTTTTCAGCGCGCTGCGATCCACCATTCCATCCTTGATCGCCTCGGGAAAGGCTGCTGACATCGGAGAGACAGCAGCGCCGCCAACGGCATAAAGACGATGCACCGCCGCATCCGCATCCCAAACCGCGCAGCCAAGCTCGGCAAAGATTTTGGCCGTGGTGCTTTTGCCCATGCCGATCGAGCCGGTCAGACCCAGAGAAAACGTCATGCCAACGCCGCCGCACGGGTGTCCTCATCCACCTTGGGCCGTTGACCGAACCAACGTTCAAACCCCGGAACAGCCTGGTGAAGCAGCATCCCGAGACCATCGACAACGGTACAGCCGGCCTCTTTGCCCGCCTTGATCAGATCGGTCTCGAGCGGGGTATAGACAAGGTCGGTGACAACACAGGATGACTGCAACCCATCCATCGGCACCCGCAACGGGCGCTTTCCCTCCATCCCGAGCGAGGTGGCGTTGACCACAAGGGAGGCTTCCTCGACCGCATTGCCAGCTTGAATCCAGTCGACCACGCGGATCCGTTTGCCGAACTCACTGCGCAACTGGTCTGCGCGTTCGCGAGTTCGATTGGACAGCATGATTTCGGGCACGCCGGCCTCAACCAAGGAGGCGATCACCGCGCGACAAGCCCCACCGGCCCCCAGAACCAAGGCCGGGCCGGCATTCGGTTTCCAATCGGGGGCACCCTGATGAAGGTTGGTTATGAATCCGTAACCATCTGTATTATCAGCAAGAATAGATCCATCCTGACGGAAGATCAGCGTATTGGCAGCCCCCATGAGTGTGGCGCGATCCGTGACCTTGTCAGCAATCTGCATCACGGCTTCTTTATGGGGCAGGGTAATGTTGGCCCCGACAAACCCCGCCTTTGGCAGACTGCGAATTACTGTTTCCAGATCCTGCGGTTCAACGTGCATGGGCATGTAATACCCATCGATCCCATAGGTTCGCAGCCAGTGGTTCTGGATCTGCGGAGACCGCGAATGGGCCACCGGGCATCCGATGACCCCGGCCAGAGGTATCTTGGCAAGACTCATTGATCGATAACTCCCTGCAGTCCCAGGTAGTTTATAAGTTCAGTCAGCGGTAATCCCAAAACGTTAAAATAGCTTCCCTCGATGCTGGCAAAGAGCCTCACGCCTTCCTCTTCCAGTTTATAGGCGCCAACCGCATTGCGGATGCTATCCCAGTTGCGGGTGACATACCCCTGTAGGTATTCGTCCGAAGCCTTGCGCATCAGAAGTCGCACCTGTCCCACGTGGCGCCACAAGGGCTCACCATCGCGGTAGATCACTGCCGCAGACAGAAGCATGTGCCGATGGCCGCGCATTTCGCTGAGTTGAGACAGCGCTTCTTCTGGTGTCTTAGGCTTCGACAGCAATCGTCCCTTGAAATCAAGCACCTGATCGCATCCGATGACTATGGATCCAGGGTGTTTCGCGCTGATCTTGCGCGCCTTTGCCTCGGCCAGGGCATCAGCGATGTCGCGCGGCGGGGCCTCTTCAGCCAAAAGGGCAGCTTTTATGCTATCCTCATCCAGCCGCGGTATATCCTGGGCAAATTCAATACCCGCCTGACGCAGAAGATGAGCCCTGATCTCGGAGCCGGAGGCCAACACTATGTGGGCAGTCATGTGGAAAACCCCGTGGGAAATCGGTTCACAGTATTGGAATGTTTTGTATGGTTTTCAGGCCATTTGGCAAGCCCACAGCCAGAACCTCGATTTCATCCCGACTGTGCCCTGAGTCGTCCCGCGTGGATTGGGATAACTCTTGGATCGTGGATATCTCTGGTCTTCAGAAATCATCCCGGGGTTATCCCCATGTTTACCCTGGTTAATCAAAGCTTAATAGGTCATAAAAACAAGGCTGTTAGGAGATTATTCACCTTTGACCCAATGTGACACATGGAGGTTTTTCCATGCTGGGGATATGCGGGGGAAGGACTCGATAATCCACGGAAATCCTTGCGCCCTACAAAAACATCATCCTTTAAATCTTTCTTTATTATTTTAGGGTGCCTCACGAGAACGCAGAAAAGAGATCGACCATGAACCTGACTGATTGGATGTATGTCCTTTACCCATACGCAAAGTCCCTTCACATCATGGCGGTGCTCAGCTGGATGGCCGGTCTTTTTTATCTCCCACGTCTGTTTGTGTATCATGTGGAGCAGGCTGAGAAGGTGCAGGATGCCATTCCGATCTTTCTGACGATGGAGCGCAAACTGATGAAAGTGATCATGAGCCCAGCCATGCACACCGCCTGGGTGGCTGGCCTGTTCATTGCTTTCACTCCGGGTTTTGTAGACTGGTCGTCGATCTGGCCATGGACAAAAGCAGCCAGTGTGATTGGAATGACCTGGTTTCACATCTGGCTGAAGCGGCGCATCAATGACTTTGAGAAAGACCGCAACACGCTGACGGGGCGCCAATTCCGAATGATGAATGAAGTTCCAACTCTGTTCATGGTGATCATCGTGGTTTCGGTGATCTTCAAGTTCTGACGTCCCTCGCGGAGATGTTGAATCGGCGTTAAGAGACCCAAAAGAGCGCCATACAGTCGGGGTTTGACTCAGTAGCGACATATCCCTATGAATGGCGACTAACGGGCCCGTCCGGGCACTCGTGTCTTCCGAATTCAAAATGACACCTCTCCCTGAACATCAGGGCTGCAAAGGCTGTATGTGTATGACCGCTCAATCCCTCAATCTGTCCGATCTCAAAGCAAAAAGCCCAAAGGACCTGTTGTCTATGGCCGAGGAGCTGGAGATCGAGAACGCCTCGACCATGCGCAAGGGCGAGATGATGTTCCAGATCCTGCGCGAACGCGCGGATGAAGGCTGGGATATCGGCGGCGACGGTGTGTTGGAAGTTCTACAAGACGGTTTCGGTTTCCTGCGCTCACCCGAGGCGAACTATCTGCCGGGTCCGGATGACATCTATGTTTCCCCGGAAATGATCCGCCAGTATTCATTGCGTACAGGGGATACGGTTGAAGGTCAGATCAAGGCACCGCTGGAAAACGAGCGTTATTTCGCCCTGACAAACGTGACAAAGATCAATTTCGAAGAGCCTGAGAAGGCGCGTCACAAGATTGCGTTCGACAACCTCACGCCGCTTTACCCTGATGAGCGTCTGAAGATGGAGATCGAAGATCCCACCATCAAAGACAAATCGGCCCGCGTGATCGACCTGGTCGCGCCCATCGGGAAGGGCCAGCGTTCGCTGATCGTCGCGCCGCCGCGGACCGGTAAGACCGTTATCCTGCAAAATATCGCGCATTCGATCGAGAAAAATCACCCGGAGTGCTACCTGATTGTTCTCTTGATCGATGAACGGCCCGAAGAAGTCACCGACATGCAGCGGTCTGTGAAGGGCGAGGTTGTCTCCTCCACCTTTGACGAGCCCGCAACCCGTCACGTGGCGGTGTCGGAAATGGTCATCGAAAAGGCCAAGCGTCTTGTAGAACATAAACGAGATGTTGTGATCCTTCTGGATTCGATCACAAGACTTGGACGCGCGTTCAATACCGTTGTTCCCTCGTCGGGCAAGGTTCTGACCGGTGGTGTGGATGCGAACGCCCTGCAGCGGCCGAAACGTTTCTTTGGCGCTGCACGCAACATCGAGGAAGGTGGGTCTCTAACCATCATCGCCACCGCTCTGATCGATACCGGTAGCCGTATGGATGAAGTCATCTTTGAAGAATTCAAAGGTACAGGTAACTCTGAACTGGTTCTGGATCGCAAAATTGCCGATAAACGCGTCTTCCCGGCCATTGACATTCTCAAGTCGGGTACGCGGAAAGAAGACCTGCTCGTTGATAAGGCCGACTTGGCTAAGACCTTTGTTTTGCGTCGAATCTTGAATCCGATGGGGACGACTGATGCTATCGAGTTCCTGTTGTCAAAGCTTAAGCAAACCAAGACGAACTCAGAGTTTTTCGACTCTATGAACACCTAGGCCTTAGGTTTCAAAGAAAGGAAGGCCTCCCATGGATACGATCTTTGCGTTGGCCTCTGCCCAGGGGAAGGCCGGGGTTGCCGTGGTCCGGGTGTCCGGTCCAGATTCGCTGGCCACAATCGAGGAAATCTGCGGCTCGTCGATGCCTGCCCCTGGCCGTGGATTGCGGCGTTTGAGGGATGCATCTGGCGGAATTTTGGATGAAGCGCTCGTTCTCACCTTTAAGGCTCCAAACAGCTTTACGGGCGAAGATGTTGTTGAATTTCAAACACATGGCAGTACTGCTGTGGTTTCTGCTGTGCTTGATCGCCTTGGACAACTGGATCAGCTTCGTTTGGCAGAGCCGGGTGAATTTACCCGGCGGGCGCTTGAAAATGGAAATCTGGATCTGGCGCAAGTGGAAGGCCTTGCCGACCTAATCGACGCAGAAACCGAAGCGCAAAGAGTGCAGGCTCAACTTGTCCTGTCTGGGGCGTTGGGTGATTTGGCCGACCGTTGGCGAAGTGATTTGATCAGGGCGGCATCGTTGATTGAAGTCACAATTGATTTTGCGGACGAAGAGGTGCCAGTGGATGTGACGCCCGAAGTGGCGGCGCTTTTGTCGGGGGTTAGAAAGGATCTTGAAGCCGAAGTCGCTGGTGTTCAAATTGCCGAGAGGATCAGAACGGGCTTTGAGGTTGCTATTGTCGGTGCTCCGAACGTTGGAAAGTCGACGCTTTTGAATGCGCTGGCGGGTCGAGACGCCGCAATTACTTCTGAATACGCGGGGACGACCCGCGATATTATCGAAGTCAGGATGGATCTCGCAGGTTTGCCGATTACGCTTTTGGATACGGCGGGTTTGAGGGAAACAGATGATCACGTCGAAAGCATCGGTATCGCCCGTGCGAAGGAACGGGCAGAACGGGCGGATCTTCGTGTTTTTCTTGCTGATCCCCACGAAACCCTGGATATTGATATGCGACCTGATGATATTCGGTTGATTCCGAAGATTGACAAGAAGTCCTTTGACGGGCCAGGGATATCCGGAAAAACGGGACAGGGCGTTGATGAACTTGTCGACCATGTGTCGTCTGTTCTTAAACAGCGTTCCTTCCAAGCAGGGGTGGCGACGAGGAAACGGCACCAGGATGCGTTGTCTGCCGCTTTGAATCACCTAAATAGTGCTGCGAAAACGCTTGAGCTTGGTCCTCACTGTTATGAATTGGTTGCTGAAGATCTGCGAGCAGCTATCCGCGCTCTTGAGCGTCTTGTTGGTCGGATTGGTGTTGAAAACTTGCTGGATGAGATCTTCTCCAGTTTCTGTCTTGGGAAGTAGGGAGTGTTTCACGTGAAACATTCGGATTATGATGTAATCGTTATTGGCGGAGGTCACGCCGGGACCGAGGCAGCCCATGCAGCCGCACGACTGGGTGCGCGTACGGCTTTGGTTACCCTGAAGAGGGCCGGTATTGGTGTAATGTCCTGTAATCCAGCCATTGGAGGCCTCGGAAAAGGTCATCTGGTTCGGGAGATTGATGCACTTGATGGTGTGATGGGAAAAGTCGCCGATGTCGCAGGTATTCAGTTCAGGTTGCTGAATCGACGAAAGGGTCCTGCTGTTCAGGGACCGAGGGCCCAATCCGACCGCGCCATTTACCGGACAGAGATGCTCAGGATTACAGAGCAGCAGGCTAACCTTGACATCATCGAGGCCGAAGTCGTCGACTTCCTAATGAAAGGAGACACGGTAACGGGTGTCGTTCTTGCAGACGGCAGCGAAGTTGTGTCGCATGCAGTCGTTCTAACATCGGGCACATTTCTGCGAGGTGTGATCCACATTGGTGACGAATCCCGGCCCGGTGGACGCATGGGCGACAAGCCATCGGTTCAACTGGCGGATCGCTTGGATAGCTTTGACCTACCGCTTGGCAGACTGAAGACAGGGACACCACCCAGGCTGGATGGAAAAACGATTCGGTGGGACGCTCTGGAGATGCAGCCGGGCGATGAAGATCCCGTCTTTTTTTCCTTCATGTCCAAAGAAACATCAGCACCTCAGGTGTCCTGTGGGATTACTCATACAAATGAGAGGACTCACGACATTATCCGATCGAACCTCAAGCGTTCAGCGATGTATGGGGGCCACATTGAAGGTATCGGGCCGCGTTACTGCCCATCGATTGAAGACAAGATTGTGCGGTTCGCGGACAAAACTTCTCATCAGATCTTTCTGGAGCCAGAAGGCGCGTCTGATGATACGGTCTATCCAAACGGGATTTCGACGAGTTTGCCTGTTGAGGTCCAGGAGGACTATGTCCGCTCGATTTTCGGTTTGGAGAATGCCAAAATCCTCCAACCCGGGTATGCCATCGAATATGATTATGTAGATCCACGGGCTTTGACTTTGGCGTTGGAGTTGAAGAATGTTTCGGGGCTATATCTTGCCGGACAAATAAACGGGACGACCGGTTATGAAGAGGCCGCCGCCCAGGGGCTTGTGGCAGGACTAAACGCCGCTCGGCACAGTCAGGGTAAGGATGCGGTCATCTTTGGCCGGTCGGGTAGCTATATCGGTGTGATGATTGACGACCTGACCACCAATGGTGTGACTGAGCCATATCGGATGTTCACATCGCGTGCAGAATTTAGGTTGTCTTTGCGGGCGGACAACGCAGATCAAAGGTTAACACCTCTTGGAATGGAGATCGGCTGCGTGGGCGCTGATCGCCAGGCTTTGTTTCGATCCAAACAGGAAAAGCTCATTTCGACGCGTGAAAAGTTGGTCTCGAAGTCTTACTCTCCCAAGACCATAGCGGAAGCCGGAATATCGATTAACCAGGACGGAAAGAAAAGGACTGGTATGGATGTGTTGGCTTTCCCAAATGTTAATTTCGAAGATATTGTGCCACTTGTGCCAGAACTTTCGGGTGTCGATCTGGAAATCCGGAAGCAAATCGAGAGGGATGCGCTTTACGCAAACTATATAGAGCGGCAAAATCGTGAGATCGAGGCTCTTCAGCGAGATGAGGAGATGCTGATACCGGATAGTTTTGTGTTTGAAGGAATAGAAGGCCTGTCCAATGAGCTGCAGCAGAAGCTCAAGTTGGCGCGCCCGCAGAGCCTCGCTCAGGCCGCGCGTGTAGATGGTATGACCCCAGCGGCGCTGGCGCTTCTGCTGGCGAGGATTCGTAAGGATGGTTCGTCGCGGAGCAAATTTGCATAATGGCTGGAGGACTTCTTGATCAACTGAGTGTTTCACGTGAAACAATTGAGCGTCTCAAAATATATGAGTCCGTCCTCAAGAAGTGGAACTCAAAAATCAATCTCATCTCTCGCCATAGCGTGCCAGATATTTGGAACCGCCACATTATTGATTCTGTTCAGGTCTTCCGATGCGTCCCGACGCCAGACCATTGGGTAGATCTCGGTAGTGGTGGGGGCTTGCCTGGGCTGATCGTTGGCATCATGGCCTCGGTAGAAAATCCAGACACACGCGTTACCCTGATCGAATCTGACCAGCGTAAGGCTGCCTTTCTCCGCACGGCTGCGAGGGAATGCGGTGCCAACATAGAAGTGATCTCCAAGAGAATCGAATCGTGCTCGCCGCAGCAAGCTGGTGTCTTGTCTGCACGGGCTCTTGCCGATTTATCGAAACTTTTAGAGTTTTCCGAACAACACCTTGATCCCAATGGTATCGCTGTGTTTCCAAAGGGTGCAAACTGGAAAAAAGAAGTGGATAACGCGCAGCAGCGATGGCGCTTCGATCTCGAAGCGATTACAAGTTTAACTGAACCCGACGCGGTCTTACTAAGAATAGAGGGAGTTGCTCGTGTCTGACTTATCCCGCCCGGATGGGCCCCGTATCATAGCGGTTGCTAATCAAAAGGGTGGAGTGGGAAAGACAACAACGGCAATTAACCTTGCAGCCGCTCTTGTCGAGACCGGAATGCGCGTGCTTGTGGTGGATCTGGATCCCCAGGGTAACGCCTCTACTGGTCTCGGGATTGATCCCGAAGATCGAGATTATACCACCTATGATCTGCTGGTGGATGATGCGCCCCTGACAGAGGTCATTCGTGCGACCGAAATTGAAGATCTTTGTGTGATACCAGCGACTGTTGATCTCAGCTCGGCGGATATTGAGTTGTTTGCAAACGAAAAGCGCAGCTTTCTTCTGCATGATGCGCTACGGCAGACGGCCATGGATGACTACGATTGGGATTACATCCTGATCGACTGCCCGCCGTCTTTGAACCTGTTGACTGTGAATGCAATGGTTGCAGCGCATTCTGTTCTGATCCCGTTACAGAGTGAATTTTTTGCCCTCGAAGGCGTTTCCCAACTCATGCTTACAATTCGCGAAGTCCGCCAGGCTGCCAACCCAGATCTGCGGATCGAAGGTGTCGTTCTGACCATGTACGACCGGCGAAACAATCTGTCACAGCAGGTAGAACAGGATGCGCGGGACAATCTTGGTGAGTTGGTGTTTCGGACCGTTATCCCCAGAAACGTGAGGGTCAGTGAGGCACCGTCGTATGCCTTGCCGGTCTTGAACTACGATACGAATTCTCTTGGCGCTCGGGCGTACCGAGCATTGGCTGAGGAAGTGATCGCCAACCAGCAAAAGCTTGCAGCGTAAACCGGGGAGGGCACTATGACAGAAAAAAAGAACAAACCACGCGGCTTGGGTCGCGGATTGTCCGCACTGATGGCAGATGTAAATCCTGATCCCGTAAGCACACGGACTGAGGCACCACGTAATGCAGAAGTTCTGGTTCCAATCGAGAAGGTAACAGCCAACCCGGATCAGCCACGACGCCAGTTTTTGCAGGAAGATCTGGATGATCTGACTGCTTCGATCAAGGAAAAGGGTGTTCTGCAGCCGCTGATCGTGCGGCCTCGCGATGGTGGTATATACGAAATCGTTGCGGGTGAACGGCGCTGGCGTGCGGCCCAGGCGGCACAGCTGCATGAGGTTCCGGTCCTGATCCGGGACTATGATGACCTTGAAATGCTCGAAGTTGCGATCATCGAAAACATTCAGCGGTCTGATCTGAATGCAATGGAAGAGGCCCAAAGCTACAAGCAATTGATGGAGAAATTCGGCCACACTCAGGAGCGGATGGCTGAAGCGCTGGGTAAAAGCCGCAGTCACATTGCCAATTTAGTGCGACTTTTGCATCTGCCGCCGGACGTTCAGCAGCTCGTACAGGATCGGAAGCTGTCGGCTGGCCATGCTCGTGCCCTGATCACATCCGATAATGCGTCGGATCTGGCGAAAAAAATTGTGAAGGGCGGCCTGTCGGTTCGTGCGACCGAGAACCTGGTCAAAAAAGATGCGGCAGGGGACACGCCGTCATCAGGTGCCAAGAAACCGCGTAAAGAGATGGAGAAAGATGCTGACACGCGCGCGCTTGAAGGCGATCTGTCTGCCGTGCTGCGGATGAAGGTCTCCATCGATCACAAGCCGGGCGGCGAATCCGGATCGGTCACCATCAGCTACGATACGCTGGATCAGCTGGATGAGTTGTGCAATCTGCTTAGCCGTTAGGACGGGTCCAGATAAAGATCAGGACGCATGATAGCACGACGGCTTGAATAGCCAACACACGGAACGAAAGACCCAGAGCCAGAGACAGTAAAAAGACGGCGGCAATTGAACCGGTTGCCGCCTTTTTTGCGGTTGGACGGATGGCGCCGTTTTCGTGCCAATCCTGAATCATTGGTCCGAATGTCTGATGGGTAATCATCCAGTTGTGAAGCCGTTCTGAGGAGTTTGCGAAGAAGAATGTTGCAAGCAATAGGAAGGGTACAGTTGGGAGCAAAGGGACAGGAATACCGACCAGACCAATGCCCAGGCACAGCATCCCCAAGCTGGCGTAGATGTAGCGCATCCGTTCAGTCCACCAATAATTCCCGCAGGATTGCATTCAGCACGGCACGCCCCTGATCCGTTGCGCGCAGCCTTTGACCTGAAATAGCCACCATTCCCATGTTGGCAAGGTGATCAAGACGCTCTTTTTCGAGCGTGATCCCGGCCAGGCTTTCATAGCGAGAAATGTCGACACCTTCGGTCAGACGCAGACCCATCATCAGAAGCTCCACGGCGGCCTCTTCTCGCTTAAGGGGATCACGCATCGTTTCACCGCTGCCCCTGGCCACGGCATCCAGCCAGGCGCCGGGCGCACGATAGGTTTCCGTGGCATAGCGTGTGCCATCAATCGTAATGCGACCATGGGCGCCGGGTCCGATGCCCAGATAGTCTCCATATTGCCAGTAGATCTTGTTATGGCGACTCTCCGCACCGGGGCGGGCGTGGTTGGAGACTTCATAGGCCGGCATGCCGTGGGCCGTGCAGATGTCCTGCGTCAGCTGGTACATGTCGGCGGCACTGTCGTCGCTGGGCAGATCGCGCAGCTTACCACGAGCATAGCGGTCCCCGAAGGCGGTGCCGTCCTCGATGGTCAGCTGATAAAGCGACAGGTGGTCCACGGCCATCGACAGGGCCTCTTGCAGCTCTGCCTCCCAGGCTTGGGGTGTTTGACCCTGGCGGGCGTAGATCAGATCAAAGCTGACACGATCGAAACAGTCGCGGGCAATGTCGAAGGCCGACCGTGCCTCGGCAACCGAATGGATACGGCCCAGGCGGCGCAGGTCTTCATCATTGAGCGCCTGTATACCCATTGAGATGCGATTGACCCCGGCATCACGATACCCGGCAAAACGACCTGCCTCGACGGATCCAGGATTGGCCTCAAGAGAGATTTCGATATCGTTGGCAAAGGGCCAGATGTCACGTGCCGCATCAATCACGGCGGCGACGGTATCTGGATGCATGAGGGATGGCGTGCCACCACCAAAGAAGATTGTGTTCAGCACTCGGCCGCGCAGGGCTTCAGGCGTGCGTGCCAACTCCTGAAGATATGCTTCAACCCATTGTTTTTGATCAATATTAGCGGTGACATGGCTGTTGAAATCGCAATAGGGGCATTTAGCCTGGCAAAAGGGCCAATGCACGTAAAGGCCAAAGCCCCCGTTGCGCCAGTCATCTACCAGATCGGTCATTCACCGAAACAACCCTTGATGAACTTTGACACCGCATCGGCGCGGTGGCTGATCTTGTTTTTCTCCCAGCGGTCCATTTCCGCAAAGGTCACGTCATGCCCATCAGGCACGAACATTGGATCATAGCCAAAGCCCTCGGCGCCGCGGATCGGCCAGACCAGGTGACCGGGCGCCACGCCTTCAAAGACTTCGTCATGTCCATCAGGCCATGCAAGGACCAAGGTGCATCGAAATTGCGCTGTGCGGGGATGCAGCGCGTTCTTGGCTTCCAGTTCCTCATGGGCGCGAGTCATCGCCACCATGAAATCGCGGCCATTCCCGGTCTCAGCCCAGTCCGCGGTATAGACACCGGGCGCGCCATCCAGCGCGTCGATGGTGATGCCAGAATCGTCTGACAGGGCAGGGAGGCTGGTTGCCTTGGCCGCTGCATGGGCCTTGATCCGGGCGTTGCCGACGAATGTATCTTCGGTCTCTTCCGGTTCGGGGAGGTTCATCTCGGCCGCGCCCACGACCGAGACGCCAAAGGGTTCGAGGAGATGCGCCATCTCCTCGAGCTTGCCTTTGTTATGGGTGGCGACCAGCAACCGGTCGCCTTCGAACTTGCGGGTCATGCGCAGGCTGCCTTTTGCATTTCGGCGAGCTCGGCGGTGCCTTGCGCTGCCAGATCCATCAGGTTGTTCATCTGATCGCGCGAGAACATTGACCCTTCCGCAGACATCTGCACTTCGATCAGCTTGCCCGATCCGGTCATGATAAAGTTGCCATCTACGCCGGCTTCAGAATCTTCGGGGTAGTCCAGATCAAGCACGGGCTGCCCGGCATAGATCCCACAGGACACGGCGGCGACGGGATCGATCAATGGATCGACCGACACATCGCCAGCCTTCATCAGTTTGTTCACCGCCAGCCGCAAAGCGACCCAGCCGCCGGTGATCGATGCGCAGCGCGTACCGCCATCGGCTTGCAGTACGTCGCAGTCGATGCTGATCTGACGTTCACCCAGCGCGACGCGGTCAACACCAGCGCGCAGGGCACGGCCGATCAGGCGTTGGATTTCCACTGTACGTCCGCCTTGTTTACCAGCCGCAGCCTCACGGCGCATCCGGGTGTTGGTGGCGCGGGGCAGCATACCGTATTCTGCAGTCACCCAACCAAGGCCCGACCCCTTGATGAATGGCGGTACACGGTCCTCGATTGTGGCGGTGCACAGAACGTGAGTGTCGCCAACCTTGATCAGGCAGGACCCTTCGGCATGTTTGGTAAATCCGGTTTCGATGGAAATGGGGCGCATCTCGTTCAGTTGTCGTCCAGAGGGTCGCATGGAATATCCTTTTGTTGCTGGCCTTCGGATAGCCCTGCGGGTGCGATGGATGCAAGCATGATTGACCTTTGCGCGCAGGGCTCTTTAATGGCAATCCGGAAATGAGTTCCTATCTATATAGCGTTCAACTGCTGAAATGCTCATGACAGATGCAAATGATATCCTGAAAGACATGAATGACCGCTCGCGGGATGTGTTCCGGGCGGTGGTTGAATCCTATCTGGAAAGCGGCGATCCCGTTGGCAGCCGGACATTGACCCGGTCGCTGAGCGAAAAGGTCAGCGCGGCGACCGTGCGCAATGTGATGCAGGATCTGGAGTTTCTCGGTCTTCTCGACAGCCCGCATATCAGCGCCGGGCGGGTGCCGACGCAGCTGGGTCTGCGGATGTTCGTGGACAGCCTGCTGGAAGTCGAAGATCTGAAAGCCCAGGACCGTGAAAAGATCGACGCCACTTTGGGTCGCAACTCTGGCGATGTCAGCGGTATGTTGGATCGCGTCGGCGCGGCATTGTCTGGTGTGACGCAGGGTGCATCGCTGGTGCTGACTCCGAAACATGAGGCAGAGATCCGTCATATCGAATTCGTCTCTCTGGGTCATGACCGGGCAATGGTGGTGCTGGTCTTTTCCGATGGCCACGTCGAAAACCGCCTGTTCACGCCGCCGCCGGGTCAGACCCCCAGTTCGATGCGCGAGGCGGCGAATTTTCTCAATGCCTTGGTCGAGGGGCGCACGCTTAGTGATGTGCGCCGGGATATGCAGGAAGAGATCACCGCCCGTCGGCAAGAGATTGATAACCTGGCGCATGATCTGATCGAAAGCGGTCTTGCCGCTTGGGAAGACAATGGCAGCGATCAGGCCCGGCTGATCGTGAGGGGCCGCGCGAATCTTTTGGCCGAGGATGGCGTCACCAAGGAGTTGGATCTGATCCGTAGCCTGTTTGACGATCTGGAGCGCAAGCAGGATATCGCCGAATTCCTCGAACTCACCGAGGAAGGCGAAGGCGTGCGCATTTTTATTGGCTCGGAAAACAAACTTTTCTCACTTTCGGGTTCCTCTTTGGTGGTGTCTCCATATATGAACGCGGATCGAAAGGTGATTGGTGCGGTTGGGGTGATTGGCCCGACCCGCCTGAACTACGGACGGATTGTGCCCATCGTGGACTACACGGCGCAACTGGTCGGCAAATTGCTGTCAGACCGGAGTTAGAGGTGAAAAATGGCAGAGCCCAAGAACGACGATTTTCTGGACGATATCGCAAATGCCGAAGCGGAAGAGCTGGCGGCACAGACCGAAGAGTTTGACGACGCGGCGCTGGAACTGGATGCCTTGCGCGCCGAGCGGGACGAATTCAAGGACCGTTTCATGCGCGCGCTGGCCGATGCCGAAAACGCCCGCAAGCGCGGCGACAAGGCGCGCCGCGAGGCTGAGCAATATGGTGGCTCCAAACTGGCGCGCGACATGCTGCCGGTCTTTGATAACATGAAACGCGCGGTGGAATCTGCCACGGACGAGCAAAAGGAAGTCTCTGCTGCCTTGATCGAAGGGGTGGAGCTGACCATGCGCGCACTGCTGGGTGTCTTTGAAAAGCACGGCATTCGCATCGTCTCACCGCAGGTGGGTGACAAGTTCGACCCGCAGGTCCACGAAGCCATGTTCGAAGCCCCGGTTCCCGGCACCAAGGCGGGAGACATCATTCAGGTCTCTGCCGAGGGCTTCATGTTGCACGATCGTCTTCTGCGGCCGGCGCAGGTCGGGGTTTCCTCAACGCCTGCGTAAATGGCATACATTGGCTAGAATTGGAAAAGGCGGCTCTTGCGGGTCGCCTTTCTTATTTTGCGGCCTCTTTCAGGCGATACAGCGCCTCAAGTGCTTCACGTGGCGTGAGATCATCCGGGTGGATCTCGCTGAGTAGTTCATCCAACGGTGAAGGGCCTGCGGTAGGTTTTGGCTGTGGCGGCGGCGCGGCGGCAAAGAGCGGCAGATCGTCGATCTGGATCTTGGCGCCCGCGCCTTCACGGCTGCCTTTTTCCAGCATGTCGAGCACATCCCGCGCCCGTGCCACCACCGAAGGCGGCAGGCCGGCGAGCTGCGCCACCTGTACACCATAGGAACGATCCGCAGCACCCTTCTTGACCTCATGCAGGAAGATCACTTCGCCTTCCCATTCCTTCACGGTGACGGTGGCGTTGTCGACGCCCTCAAGCTTGTTCGCCAGTTGGGTCAGCTCGTGATAGTGCGTCGCAAACAGCGCACGGGATCGGTTCACCTCATGGAGGTGTTCCAGCGTCGCCCAAGCGATCGACAGACCATCATAGGTCGCCGTGCCGCGCCCGATTTCATCAAGGATCACCAGCGCGCGATCATCGGCCTGGTTCAGGATCGCGGCGGTTTCCACCATCTCCACCATGAAAGTCGAGCGCCCGCGCGCCAGATCGTCCGACGCGCCAACGCGGCTGAATAACTGGCTGACGAGGCCGATATGCGCGGTCTCGGCGGGCACATAGCTGCCCATCTGAGCCAGCAGCGCGATCAGAGCGTTTTGGCGGAGGAAAGTCGATTTACCGGCCATGTTGGGCCCGGTCAGCAACCAGATGGCCGCGCCATCACTGGCAGAGAGGTCACAGTCGTTGGCCACGAAACTGTCACCTCCCTGCTGCCGAAGCGCCTGCTCCACGACCGGGTGGCGCCCGCCCTCCACGTGAAACGCACGGGAGGTGTCCACCTTGGGCCGCGTCCAGTTTTCACCGCGGGCAAGATCGGCCAGAGCGGTGACCAGATCCAGTTCTGCCAACCCTTTCGCCGCGGTATTGAGCTGCGCCGCCGTCTCGAGAATAGCGCGGGAAAGCCTTTCATAGAGCCGCTTTTCAATCTCAAGGGCGCGGTTTCCGGCATTGAGGATACGGGTCTCGATCTCGCTCAGCTCCACCGTGGTGAAGCGCACTTGGTTTGCGGTAGTTTGACGATGGATATAGGTTTCCGACAAGGGCGCCGACAGCATCTTGTCGGCATGGGTCGCGGTGGTTTCGATGAAATAGCCCAGCACATTATTGTGCTTGATCTTCAGCGAGGTGATGCCGGTGTGCTCGGCGTATTTCTGCTGCATCCCGGCGATGATCGAGCGCCCTTCGTCGCGCAGGGTACGCGCCTCGTCCAGCTCGGGATCATAGCCCGCCGCGATAAAACCGCCGTCGCGCGCCATCAGCGGCGGATCGGTTACCAGCGCCGCATCGAGCAGGGAGAGCAACTCATCGAAGCCCAAAAGATCGCGCACCGCGCCTGCGATCAGATCGGGAAGGTCCTGCCCCTCGCACATCTGGGCGATGCTCTCGGCCTGCATCAGCCCGTTGCGAATGGCGGCCAGGTCGCGGGGGCCGCCCCGCTCTAGCGCAAGGCGCGATAGGGCCCGGTCCAGATCCGGCGTCTTGCGCAGGGCCGCGCGGATGTCTTGGGCAAGCTGCGTCGCCTCGACCGCGAAATCCAGTGCAGCTAATCGCGCGTTGATCACATCCAGATTGCGTGACGGGCTTGCCATGCGCTGTTCCAGCAGTCGCGCCCCACCGGGGGTGACGGTGCGGTCTACGACCGACAGGAGCGATCCGGCACGTCCCCCCGACAGGGAGCGTGTGAGTTCCAGACTGGCGCGGGTGGAGGCATCGATTTGTACCACCCGGTCCTGCGCTTCCTGAACCGGGGGCTGGAGGAGCGGCAGTTTGCCCTTTTGCGTGATCTCCAGATAGTCAATCAGCGCGCCCATCGCTGAAACCTCGGCACGCGAAAAGGTGCCAAAGCCATCCAGCGCGCCGACGTTGAACAGGGCGCAGATGCGTTTTTCGGCTGCCGCACTGTCGAAACTCGCCTTGCCGATCGGGGTCAGCGGGATCTTGTATTCATCGGCCAGGGGGCGGGTGGCGTCATGGATTGCACCGTCCGCGACGATCAGTTCCGACGGGGCCAGTCGCGCCAGTTCCGGCGACAGGCGCACGCGCGCGATTGGCATCACGTGAAACGCACCGGTTGAGATATCCGCCCAGGCCAGCGCTGCCTCGTCCCTGAGTTCGGAGTAGGAGACGAGGAAGTTGTGGCTGCGCGCCTCCAAAAGCGAATCCTCGGTCAGCGTTCCAGGTGTCACCAGCCGCACTACATCCCGTTTGACCACCGATTTGGAGCCACGTTTCTTGGCCTCAGCCGGGCTTTCGAGTTGTTCGCCCACGGCAACGCGGAAGCCCTTGCGGATCAGGGTCAGCAGATACCCTTCGGCGGCGTGGACTGGAACGCCGCACATCGGGATGTCTTCACCGTCATGTTTGCCGCGTTTCGTCAGGGCAATGTCCAGCGCCTCGGCGGCATTGACCGCGTCTTCAAAGAACATCTCGTAGAAATCGCCCATCCGATAAAAAAGCAACGCATCGGGATGCGCTGCTTTTATCTCGAGATATTGCGCCATCATGGGCGTAACGGTCATGAAAGGTCCCCCGGAAGTGTTCGCCCGACATTTACAATGCGGACGGTCCAAGGAAAACCCGGTTAGGCCTGAGCGACTATGAGTCTTTGGGCAACACGCCTAGAACAGCACCCCAAGGGACTGCGGACTGTAGTTCGCAATGGACAGGGACATGGTCCCGAGCTGCTGCTGGACACTGAGGGCTGCAAGCCGGACCGAAGCTTCTTCCATATTTGTGTCCACCATCGAACTGATGCCCATGCGTGTTGCATCGGCCAGTTTGCTGACGGTTTCGTTCTGTCCGGCGATCCGGTTGGCCGAAGACCCAAGCGCTGCAGCGCCGTTCACTGCGAATTGCAAAAAGCCTTCGATCTCGCCCAGGGCAGCCATTGCACTGGCCTGGTCTGTGATGGCACTGCGCCCGTTGATATCAAAAGCGGGATCACCTTCGAAATCGACAGTGCCCACGTCGATCATCGACAGAGAAACCCCACCTGATCCGTCCCGATCCAGCGACGCGGCTACCGAAAGGCTGGTGGCGCCACTGCCGTTGACGTCGCTCTTGAGGAGACTGACCCCGTTGAACTGGGTCGAGGAGATGATCGAATTGATCTGATCGGTCTTCTGCTGCATTTGAGCTTCAATCTTGGAGTAGTCGACCAACCCGCTGGCAGCGGTGATCGCCAGCTCTTTCATCTCCATTACGGTTTCCGCGATCTGTTCTGCACCAACTGCGGATACCGCTACGGTTGCTTCACCCAAAGACAGTGTCTTTGAAGTTGCCTTGAACGCGGCGGCATCGGTTTCCATGATCTGAGAGATCGCCCACAGCGCAGCGTTGTCCTTGGCGCTGTTGATTTCGCGACCTGTGGCAACGGCGTCCTGAACCTCCGCCCGGCTCTGGACGGTTCCGCCCAGCATCTGCAGCGCCGTCATGGCGCCGCTGTTCGTGTTTATACTCGTCATTTACTTGCATCCCAAGTTAACCCCAGCATCCCGTTCAAGGACGGCGGGTGTGGCTCTCCGAAAAGATGACATGCCGTTCTGACATAGGCTTCGCAGGCCTTTGAGTTCCGCCTGAGCACCACCAGACGACCGGGTGGCTGTTAGGATTTATTAACAGAATACAACTTTGGCGCGGCTGGAATGTGGCAAAAATCTGACTGAATCTATCAAGTTTTATTTGAAATAATATTGCTTTTTAGAGGCCAAATTCTTTTCAGATCGGATTGAGGGGGGCGCGGGGCTGGGATATGACTGTGCCCGATTAGGAGAGGACACCCACAGCCCATGCCCAAAGCGAAGATCACCAACGAAGAGGCGCTCGCCTTTCACCTGGAGCCAACCCCCGGCAAGTGGGAGATCAATGCAACCGTCCCGATGACCACGCAACGGGACCTGTCGCTGGCCTATTCCCCCGGTGTTGCGGTGCCCTGCGAGGCGATCGCAGAGAACCCTGAAACCGCCTATGATTACACCAACAAGGGCAACCTTGTGGCGGTGATCTCGAACGGGACAGCGGTTTTGGGTCTTGGGAACCTTGGCGCACTTGGATCCAAGCCGGTGATGGAAGGGAAGTCGGTTCTGTTCAAACGCTTTGCCGATGTGAACTCGATCGACATCGAACTCGACACCGAAGATCCGGATGAGTTCTGCAAAGCGGTGCGTCTCATGGGTCCGACCTTTGGCGGCATCAACCTGGAGGACATCAAGGCGCCTGAATGCTTCATCATCGAACAGCGCCTGAAGGAAGAGATGGATATTCCTGTCTTCCATGATGATCAGCATGGCACCGCGGTGATCTGCGCGGCGGGCCTTATCAATGCGCTGCATATCTCGGGCAAAAAAATCGAGGACGTGAAGATTGTCCTCAACGGGGCAGGGGCGGCGGGTATCGCCTGTATCGAACTGCTGAAATCCATGGGCGCGCGCCACGAAAACTGCATCGTTTGCGACACCAAGGGCGTGATCTATCAGGGTCGTACCGAAGGCATGAACCAGTGGAAATCGGCCCATGCCATCAAGACTGAGCTGCGCACCCTCGAAGAGGCGATGGAGGGCGCTGACGTCTTCCTGGGCGTGTCGGTCAAGGGCGCGGTGACGCAGGAGATGGTCAAATCCATGGCCGACAATCCGGTTATCTTTGCCATGGCAAACCCGGACCCCGAAATCACCCCCGAAGAGGCGCATGAGGTACGCGTCGATGCCATCGTCGCCACGGGTCGCTCGGACTATCCCAACCAGGTGAACAATGTTCTGGGCTTTCCGTACCTCTTCCGCGGCGCGCTCGACATCAATGCCCGCGCCATCAACGACGAGATGAAAATCGCCTGCGCTCATGCTTTGGCGGCGCTCGCGCGCGAGGATGTACCGGACGAGGTAGCGCTGGCCTATGGCAAATCGCTGAGCTTTGGACGCGATTACATCATACCGACGCCCTTTGATCCGCGCCTGATCCACCGCATCCCGCCAGCGGTTGCAAAAGCGGGAATGGACACCGGCGCCGCGCGCCGCCCGATCATCGACATGGAGGCCTATGAGGTCAGCCTCAAAAGCCGCATGGACCCCACCGCCTCGATCCTGCGCGGCCTAAATGCCCGCGCGCGTTCGGCCCAGTCGCGGATGATCTTTGCCGAAGGCGACGATCCCCGCGTTTTGCGTGCCGCTGTCACCTATCAGCGCTCTGGCTTTGGGAAGGCGCTGGTGGTGGGTCGCCCCGACGATGTGAAGGCCAAGCTGGAAACGGCGGGCCTTGGTGATGCGGTGCGGGAGCTTGAAGTGGTCAATGCCGCCAACACTCAGCATTTCGAGACCTACAAGGATTTCCTATTCAACCGCCTTCAGCGCAAGGGCTTTGATCGCAAGGATATCCACCGGCTTGTGGGTCGTGACCGGCACGTATTCTCGGCCCTGATGCTGGCCCATGGCCATGGCGATGGTCTGGTGACCGGGGCGACCCGCAAGTCCGCCCATATCATGGATCAGATCAACCACGTTTTCGATGCGGACGCCAATCATGGTGCCGCAGGTGTGACGGCGCTCTTGCACAAGGGGCGTATCGTGCTGATTGGCGATACGCTGGTGCATGAATGGCCCGATGAGAACGATCTTGCCACCATCGCCGAGCGCGCCGCTGGCGTTGCCCGTCACATGGGGCTGGATCCCCGCGTGGCCTTTGTCAGCTTCTCTACTTTCGGCTACCCGGTATCGGAACGCGCAGAAAAGATGCACATCGCCCCCAGCGTTCTGGATCAGCGCGGTGTTGATTTCGAATACGAAGGCGAGATGACCGTGGATGTGGCGCTGAATGCCAAAGCGCAGGAGAATTACCCGTTCCAGCGCCTCTCTGGCCCGGCCAATATCCTGGTGGTGCCGGCGCGGCACTCGGCCTCGATCTCGGTCAAGCTGATGCAGGAAATGGGCGGCGCCACGGTGATCGGCCCGATTCTGTCTGGCGTCGACAAGCCGATCCAGATCTGCTCCACCACCTCCACCGCAAATGATGTGCTGAACATGGCGGTTCTGGCGGCCTGCAACATCGGCTAGGGGCGCATCATGGCGATCTGGAACCTGGGCTCGATCAATGCCGACATGGTCTACACCCTGCCGCATCTTCCGCAGGCAGGGGAGACTTTGGCGGCCACCGAGTTTGCCCAGTTCCTGGGCGGCAAGGGGGCGAACATGTCCGTTGCCGCCGCCCGCGCAGGCGCTCATGTCTGCCATATCGGTGCGGTGGGGCCCGAAGGGCTCTGGGCGCGGGATCGGCTCTTGGAGTACGGCGTCGATACCCGCCACATTGCCCAGATCGACACCCCCACCGGCCATGCCATCGTCGCGGTGGACCAGGCGGGGGAAAACCAGATCATCCTGTTTCCCGGCGCCAACCGGGCCATCCACCCGGATCAGGTGGGACAGGCGTTGTCGGCGGCCTCCGCCGGGGACATCCTAGTGATGCAGAACGAAACCAATCTTCAGGCCGAGACCGCGAAGATGGGGCGCCAGCTGGGCCTGCGCGTCGCCTATGCGGCAGCCCCTTTCGAGGCCGAGGCCGTGCAGGCAGTTTTGCCCCATCTCGACCTCCTATTCATGAACGAGGTGGAGGCGGACCAGTTGCAAGAAGCCACTGGACATGCCCCTGATGCGCTGGGCGTTGCGGATGTGATCGTGACGCTTGGTGCAAGAGGCGCACGCCATATCCATAGCCCCAGCGGTGAGGTGCGCGAAGTCCCTGCGCTGCCAGTCACTCCGGTTGATACCACCGGGGCAGGGGATACTTTCACCGGCTACGTTCTGGCCGGCCTTGATCGCGGCATGCCAATGGCGCAGGCCATGTCGCAGGCTTCTCGCGCGGCGGCCTTGATGGTGACCCGGCACGGTACTGCCGATGTCATTCCCGACCTGAAAGAGGTTCAGGACGCACGGCTCTGATCGGCGTTGATCCACCATGCGTGCTTGATGGCCTAACCTATTGGCGCGTCTCTAATCCTTAAGAGCTGCGATTAAGCGGGGACTTATTTCCATAAAGTAGACGTTTTGGTAAAACATTCCGAAGTATGCAGAGGGCTGTCATTATGGAGTTCTAGTATGTCCCTTCGCATGCGTATTGTCGTTTCGCTTTTGGTCAGTTCACTGGTCGCGATTGCCATCGTTACCGTTCCCCTGTTCATGGGTCTTGGAACGGTATCTGACGAGGGGATTAAACGCGAACTCCAGCAGTTTGAGGCACGCGTCTATTCACAAATTGAAGGTCAGCAGCGTTTGGCGCTTACCACGGCCCAGACTGTAGCCTCCATGCCGGATGTTCAGCGCGCCGTCGCCGAGCAGGACCGCGAAACGCTTGATCGCCTTTTCGCGCAGAACTTCAAAGGTCTGGCAGCAGAGGCCGGAATCGCCCAGTTCCAGTTTCATACGCCCACAGCGGTGTCGGTTTTCCGGGTCCACAAGCCCGAAAAATTTGGCGATGATCTTTCTGGCTTCCGGCATTCCGTTGTCGCTGCCAACGCGGAGAAGGCCCCGGTGTCCGGTCTGGAGCGTGGCAGGGCAGGGATCGGCATTCGCGGGATCAGCCCGATCTTCTTTGAGGGGCGTCATGTGGGCACAGTTGAGATCGGTCTGAAATTCGACAGTGCGCTCATCGAAAGCCTGACCGAAGGTAGCGACAGCCGTATCGAAGTTTACCTGCTGCCCGACAGCGATATCAGTTCTTTCTCGGCCAACGGTTCGGAAATTCAGCGCCTGACCGGCAATTATGATGGACCGTCACTGATCAATGCAGAAACCCTGGCGTCGTTTGTTGGTGGAGAGGTCATTGAGCGTGAAAACTTTGAAATCGACAATGCTGCCTACGCAGGACGGCCGTTTGAAATCCGCGATTTTTCGGGCAATCTGGTTGCTGTTGGCAACGCCCTTGTGCCTCTGGAATCAGTAAATGCGATCACGAACACGATCCGGACCACGGGTTTCGGCGCAGCTCTGGTTGCCATGCTTTTGGCAGGTGCCATGGCGCTTGTCTTGGGAAAATGGCTTTGTGGTTTGCTCAATCGTATCAGCCGCCGCATGATCTCCTTGTCAGAGGGTGATCTTTCCATTGAAACCTCTGGACTGCCCACAAAGGGTGAGATCGGCGATATGGTAAGCAGCCTTGGTGTTTTCCGGGATGCACTGATGAAGCAAAAGGAACTGGAAGAGGCTCAAAAAGCCAATGCCAAACATCAGGCCGAGGTCGTTGCATCGCTCGGCAGCAACCTGTCGGTTCTCGCAGGTGGCGATCTGACTGTACGCATCGAAAGCGCCTTCCCCGAGGATTACGAGCAGCTGCGTTCCGATTTCAACAAAACGGTCGAAAACCTGAATGCCACGGTGGCCCAGGTCGTCGATTCTGCGCAGAGCATCCGCAACGGCGCGGCCGAGATCAGCCAGTCTTCGGATGATCTGTCGCACCGCACCGAAAGCCAGGCGGCCACCCTTGAAGAGACCGCCGCGGCCCTCGATGAACTCACCGCATCGGTGAAATCCGCCGCCGAGGGCGCGCGCAGCGTCGAAAACATCATGGAAGAGGCCAAGCAGGAGGCTGAAAACAGCGGCGTCGTTGTGCAAAGCGCGGTGTCGGCGATGACCGAGATCGAGCAGTCCTCGACCCATATCGCGCAGATCATCAGCGTGATCGACGACATTGCCTTCCAGACCAACCTTCTGGCCCTAAACGCAGGCGTCGAAGCCGCCCGCGCGGGCGAAGCGGGCCGCGGCTTTGCGGTGGTGGCCTCCGAAGTGCGGGCGCTGGCGCAGCGTTCTTCGGATGCGGCGATGGAGATCAAGACGCTGATCAGCGACAGCTCGCGCCAGGTGGAGCGCGGCGTGGATCTGGTCGGCAAGGCGGGCGATGCGCTCACCAATATCGTCGAGCGGGTGAACCATATCTCGAAGCTGGTAACGGATATTGCCGAAGGTGCTGTGGAGCAATCCACGGGTCTCGGGGAAATCAACACCGGGGTGGTGCAGCTTGATCAGGTGACGCAGCAGAACGCGGCCATGGTCGAAGAGGCGACGGCTGCGGGCCATATGCTGAACAGCGATGCAACCAAACTGGCCGAGCTGGTGGCGCATTTCAAAGTCTCAGGCAGCAGCGGCATCACACAGATGAGCGCACCGAAACCAGCCGCCAGCACGCCGACGGCGCATGGGGATGACGACTGGGACTTCAGCGATTTCAACGAAGCCGCCCCGGCCGCAACCGGCACCGACGGCAACGCTGCTCTCGACAAGTGGCAGGATTTCTAAGGATCAGACGTTTTCGCGGCTCTATACAGCCATGGGACGATCATCGGGTCGTCTCAGTTGATCTGACTGCTTGTCGGGAATGGTGCCCAGGAGAGGACTCGAACCTCCACGTCCATACGGACACTAGCACCTGAAGCTAGCGCGTCTACCAATTCCGCCACCTGGGCAGGTGTCGTGGACAGGGCGTATAAGCGGAGTCGCAAGAAGCGTCAAACCCAAAATGAAGCTGGTGTGACAATTTCTTTGCACCGGGGTTCATGCCACGGACTTCACAAGAAATTTCAGTGGATTGTTTTTGCAGATACGGTGCCAGGACGGAGGTTTTTGCCCATGGATTTGCGCCGATTTGACCGTCAAGTTTGATCCTGCGCAAAGTCGAGGTGTCCCGACCTTGCCAAAAAGGTTGGTATGACACAGATAGATCGCCTCGCTACTCTCGGGCTGTTCGACAGCCGGGTGCCCCGCTACACCTCATATCCTACAGCCCCGGTCTTTTCGCCGACTGTGGGCGCAACGGAGCAGGCTGTGCATTTGCAGACGCTGGATCCTGCCGTCCCGGTGTCCGTTTATGTCCACATACCGTTTTGCGAACGACTGTGCTGGTTCTGTGCTTGCCGAACCCAAGGCACCCGGCGCCTTGATCCTGTGGAGGCTTATATCGGGACGCTGGAGGCAGAGCTGAAACTGGTGGCGCAGCATCTCCCAAAAGGGGTGCAGATGGGGCGCCTTCATTGGGGCGGTGGGACTCCGACGATTCTGCCGCCGCATCTGATTTACCGGCTGGCTGCCGCTGTAAGGTCCGTCTTTCCAAAGACAACCGACTGGGAATTCTCGGTGGAGATCGACCCGACCCTCGTGGACCGAGAGAAAATCGCTGCCCTGGCGGATGTGGGAATGAACCGCGCCAGCATCGGCATTCAGGACTTCAATCCAGAGGTTCAGGCGGCGATTGGGCGGGATCAATCCTATGAGGTGACGCGTGACTGCGTAGAGGATCTTCGCGAGGCCGGGATCATGTCCCTCAACGCAGATCTGATTTACGGGCTGCCCCATCAGGACGCTGTGAGGCTCTCGGACACGGTGGAAAAGGTGCTGAGTCTTGCGCCGGACCGGATCGCGCTTTTTGGCTATGCTCACGTACCATGGGTGGCCAAGCGTCAGCAGCTGATTGATGAGCTGGCCTTGCCGGGGGACGCCGAGCGTTATGAGCTGGCCTGTCTTGCAGGCGATCAATTCCGGGCCGCCGGGTTCGAAACGATTGGTATCGACCATTTCGCCTTGCCGGGCGACGGTTTGGCAAAAGCAGCCAAGAGCGGCCATCTGCGTCGCAATTTCCAGGGCTATACCGACGACCGCTGCCCGACGTTGATTGGCCTCGGTGCGTCCTCGATTTCTCGTTACGCCGGGGGATACGTCCAGAACGCAGCAGCGACGCCTGCCTATGTGGAGCGGATCGAGGCCGGAGATCTGGCGGGAGCGCGGGGTCACGAGATGAACGAGGATGACCACTTGCGCGCCCGCGCCATCGAGATGGTGATGTGTGACTTCTACCTTGACCGCAGGGCCCTGATCCGGGAGTACGGCGATATGGCGCGCAGCCTTGATATCGAGATGGCTGCCATTCGGGCGCGGTTCGGCGATCTGGTGGCACTGGACGAGCAGGGGCTTTCGATCTTGCCCGAGGGCCGCGCCCTGACGCGGATCATTGCCAGCCAATTCGATGCCCATAAGCCGGAAGGAGTGCGTTACAGTCGCGCCTCCTGAGCCGATCCAATCGGCAGGGCTCCCGCCCGTCGGCGAGCATTGCCATGCCCTTCTTCGGTTGGGCGTGGCACCGCGCTGCGCGCGGTGCGGGCGGCTCTATTAGCATTAGCGCGGCATCGGATTACTGGCGCGGTTGTAGGGCGTCCAATTGGTGATTTCGGGGTAATACATCTGACGCCAGCGGCGCACGCGCGGGTTCATCATACGGCGCCAGACCGGCGGCATCATCGCGGCAATGGTCATCACCGGATAGCCGTAGGGCAACTGAGGCGCATCGGCTTCGGTGTAGTTCTGCAAAAGGGGAAAGCGTCGATCGGGTTTGTAGTGGTGGTCCGAATGACGCTGTAGATTTATCAAGAGCCAGTTCGACGCCTTGTGTGCCGCATTCCAGGAATGGCAGGGGCGCACATGTTCGTACTTGCCATCGCCGAGGTGCTTGCGAGTTAGACCGTAGTGCTCCACATAGTTCACCAGCTCTAGCTGCCAGATGGCGACACCCGCCTGCACCAGGAACAGCACCAGCCCGCCGAAGCCACCCAGAATGACCGCAAGCAGCAGCATCGCGCCCTGCAAGGCCCAGTAGCGGAAGAAGGGATTGGAAAGATCCGTCCAGGGACGATCTTTCTTGGCGAGCTTCTCCTTCTCGGCGCGAAAGGCGGATTGCCAGCATTCGCGCAGCACGCGCGGATAGAACCGGTGAAAACCCTCGTTGTAGCGTGCGGTGACCGGATCGCGCGGGGTGCCGACATAGCGGTGATGCACCAGGAGATGCTCTGATCGGAAATGCGAGTAGAGCACCATCGCCAGAAGGATATCGGCCAGCCAGCGCTCAAGGCGGCTGCGCTGGTGCATCAGCTCGTGACTGTAGTTGATGCCCACGGTGCCGCTGATCACGCCCATGCCGAAGAATAGGCCGAATTTCTCCAAACCGCTGAGGCTCTCGTTTCCGGCCACATAGGCGATCAACCCGAACAGCGTCAGGAATTGGATCGGGACCCAGGCGATGGTCAGAAGGCTGTACCAGCGCAGGTCATCCTCGGGAGTCTGGGGATCGGCATTGTCGAGGTGGAGGCCAAAAACGCCATCAAGTGCGGCAAAAAGGTACCATGTCACCAGCGGCGTCAGCAGAATCCACCAGCCGCCCATAATTGCGGAGAACCATAACAGCGGCACCAGGAGGAAAGACAGCCAGAAGGGCAGGGCAGATTGCCAGCGCCGCAGGGTGTCCGGCGTGATCCTGTGTGCGATACGGTCGGCAGTTGCAGAAGGTTTCATCCTCGGCTCTCCGATGAACTCATGGCGCGTCTGGTGAAACCCTATGCCGGGAGGGTTGGAAACCCAAGGGGGCGAATGGCCTCAGTTTTTCGCGTTTTTGTCCCCGCGCCACAGGTCAAAGGCCTTGCGCATCACCGTGGGCAGGTCGGATGGGCGGAAATCATGCTTGGTGATCACCTCTTGCGCTGGGCCAGGGGAGAAACTGCCCGGCAGTTCAGCCACCATCACCCGCAGGATCAGGTGGAAATGGGTGAAGGTATGGCGCACTTCGGCACCCAGATCCTGCCAATCGGCCTTGAACGGCGGTGCAGGCTCGGGCGCGTCATTCCAGTCCGAACCGGGCCAGCCAAGCATGCCGCCCAACAACCCCTTGTCCGGACGTCGCTCAAGCAACCAGTCGCCTGCAGCGCTCCGCGCAAGGTAGACGATACCATGGCGGGTGGGCTTCGGTTTTTTCGGTGTCTTCTTGGGCAGCTCTGCCGCCGTGCCTGCAATGCGCGCTGCGCAAGGATCCCGCCAGGGGCAGATGCCGCAGGCAGGCGATTTCGGCGTGCAGATGGTGGCGCCCAGATCCATCACCGCCTGAGCATGGCAGCCGGGGCGCTCTTGCGGTGTCAGCTCTGCTGCACGCTCTTTCAAGAGCGGCTTCGAGCCGGGGAGCGGCTCGTGAATGTCATGTAGGCGGGCCATCACCCGCTCTACATTGCCATCCAGAACCACTTCAGAGTGGTCAAATGCGATCGAGGCGATGGCGGCGGCAGTGTAGGGGCCGATGCCGGGGAGTTTCAGCAGGCCCTCGTAGGTGTCGGGAAAGGTGCCATCCAGATCACGCGCCACGACACGTGCGCATTTGAGGAGATTGCGGGCGCGGGCGTAGTAGCCAAGACCGGCCCATTCGCCCATGACATCAGCGTCAGCTGCAGCAGCAAGATCCATGACCGTCGGCCAGCGGCTTGTGAAACGGTGAAAATAATCCTTCACGGCGGCAACGGTGGTTTGCTGCAGCATCACCTCGCTCAGCCAGACGCGATAGGGATCGGGCAGTACACCTGCCGCGCGATCCGCAGGGCTGACACGCCAGGGCAGGCTGCGGGCGTGGGTATCGTACCAAGCCAACAGATCGCGCCCTAGCCCTTCGGCATCCTCTTTCAGGTCACGCATAGTTTACCCCCTGCCTGATCTTGTTTCGCTGGCGCTTGCAAACGGACCCTTTACAATAGGGCGCACAGTCACGCAAAACCACAGTCATGTCAGTCAGACGCAGCAGCACACGCGGGTTCGCACGGACCTCCAAGCTTTTGAACGATCAGATTCGCAAGGCGGGCGAAAGCCGGGGCTTTGCGGTGTCCCGTCTGCTCACCCATTGGGAAGAGATCGTCGGCACCGATCTGGCGGCTATGGCGCGGCCCGTAAAGGTCGGCTACGGGCGCAGCTCCTTCGGGGCGACGCTAACGGTGCTGACCACGGGCGCCAATGCGCCGATGCTGGAAATGCAAAAGGAAAAGCTGCGGGAAAAGGTCAACGCGGTCTACGGCTACAATGCGATCTCCAAAGTTCTGATCACCCAGACCGCTCCGATCGGGTTTTCCGAAGGTCAGGTCTCGTTCAAATATGCGCCCAAACAGGCCGCTCCGATCCAGCCCGATCCACAGGCGGTTACTGAGGCCGCCCAAGTGGCCGAAGGTGTCGGTGATGAGGGGCTGCGCGCCGCGCTGGAACGGCTGGGGCGCAACGTTCTTACAAAACAGAAAACAATGCGAAAGGGGTATGAATGACCCGTCTTATGTCTGGTGTCTTTGCCGTGGTGGCGCTTGTTGCCGGGGCCTATGCCATCTCTGGACTGGGTGGCCAAAACCGGTTGCCTGAAAACCCGCTGATCGGCGCTGCTGTCGCGCAGGAAGCCGAGGTCGACACCTCGACCATCATCGAGATGGTGCAGGGCGCCGAGGACGCGCCGGTGACACTGATCGAATACGCCTCCTACACCTGTCCGCACTGCGCCAACTTCCATACCGGCCCTTATAAGCAGCTGAAGGCGGATTACATCGACACCGGCAAGGTCAAGTTTATCTACCGTGAGGTCTATTTTGACCGCTACGGCCTCTGGGCATCGGCCATCGCGCGCTGCGCTGGCCCGGATAAGTTCTTTGGCATCACCGATCTGATCTTCCAGCAGCAATCCGAGTGGGCCCGTGCTGGCGGCGCCACCGAGATCGTTGATGCGCTGCGCAAGATCGGCCTTTTGGCTGGCCTCGAAAAGGACCAGCTGGAGGCCTGCCTGCAGGACGGCACCAAACTGCAGACCTTGGTGACCTGGTATCAGGAAAACGCCGAAAAGGATGATGTGACATCGACGCCGTCTTTCGTTCTGAACGGCAGGAAGATCGAGAACCAGTCCTACGAGTCCTTCAAGGCACTTATAGACGCTGAACTGGAAGGCTAATCCGCTTCAGAAATGCGAGAAGGCAAAACCCGGTCCCAGTGGCCGGGTTTTTCAATGATGAAATCGACAAGGCGTTTTGGTCCGCTTTGAGCCCCGGAGCTGTCACCCTTTGGATGGAACTGTGCGAACAGACACCTAGGGCTTGAGTTGTGGACGTGTAATCGTCGCTTGCTTTAGGATGCTAGCAAGAGATCAACGAAAGGACCATCTCGATGCGGATACTTGTATCTACTCTCGCGGCGGCGTTTGTCATAGCGGTAGGTGGAGCGAATGCCGCGGAGACGATCAGCGGATCAGTCACATACCGCGAACGGATTGCCATGCCGCCCGGTGTGACCCTTGAGGTGCAACTTGAAGACGTATCACGGATGGACGCCCCGGCAAAAATCATCAGTGAGGTAACCATGAACGAGGCGGGCAACCCGCCATACGACATCATCATCCCCTATAACCCAGACGCAATACAGGATGGACGGCGCTATACCGTGCGCGCCAGTCTGCGGATGGGCGAGCGGTTGTTGTTCACGACTGACACTCATACCCCTGTCCTATCGGATGGCGCGGGCACCGACGTGTCGATAACCATGGTGCAGGTACAGGTTCTGGCTGAACCGCCCCGCCGAATGATCGGAGAGTTCGTGTATTTCGCGGATGCTGCGACGTTTACCACATGCGGAGGAGAGGAAACCTATCCAGTTGCTGTGGAAGGTGCGTATCCCATTGCGGAACGCGGTTACCTCGACGCGCAGCCTAAGCCGATGGCTTCGGTCGTTGCCGTCTTGGACGGAGAGATTGTCGAACGCGACGGCATGGAAGGCGGTCGGCGCGATATGCTGGTGATTGACCGGCTTGCCGGGTTCGTGCCCGGGATGACCTGTGAGCGTGCAATGGCCGACGCGGATGTCGAAAACACCTATTGGCGCATCCTGTCGATTGGCGGCGCAACGATTGAGGCCGCCGAGGATCGGCGAGAGCCGCACATCATCCTGCGTCCAGATGAAGGGGCATTTACCTCAACCATTGGCTGCAACACCGTCAATGGAAGCTATTCATTCGATGTCCCATCACTCAAGCTGGCTGCAGGCCCCATGACCATGATGGCTTGCCCACCGCCGCTCGATGAGGTCGAACGGGCATGGACCGAGGGCATAGCCTCGGTTAGCGAGGTCATCGTGACAGGTCCCACGATGGAGTTGCGTAGTGCGGAGGGAAAAACTGTTGCGTTTCTCGAGGCCGTGGCGCTGCCCTGATCAGCCACCAAAGGATTCACAAATCGATTCTTTCGTCGTGTAGAATCCTTGCCTGTGGCCCAACGGCGGAAAAAACCGCAAAGCAGACCTTACAGTGTTTTCGCTTATTCCGGCTAAGCTGGCCGTGGTGCCTTCCGTTTCACAAGATCCGTCAAAGTATCTGCATCTTCGATCTCAAGGCGCACGGGTAGTGTGATCACCTTGTAGCGGAAACTCGCAGGCAGGCGTACGGCGTCTTTTTCGGTGGTGACAAGCTGGGCGTTCAGCGCTTTTGCCTCCGCTTCCAGCCGTGTCAGCAGCGCTGCTGGAAGGGTCTGGTGATCATCCAGCGCCTCGGCCCGGACCAGATCGGCGCCGAGGGCTTTGAGCGTGTCAAAGAACTTTTGCGGATAGCCGATCCCGGCAAAGGCGAGAACCCGCGTTCCCTGCCAGGGCATTCCAGTTGGCAGGGGGGCGAGGTGCCCTGTGACGTGAGGCAGATCCCCGATGGCTTGGCCCCACAGGCGGGCGAACTTCTCTTGCGCTGCAGGATCACCGATGGAGAGTACGGCATCGGCGCGCTTCAGCCCCTCGGCCACCGGTTCGCGCAGGGGGCCTGCGGGCAAGCAGCGGCCGTTGCCAAAGCCCCGCGCCGCATCCACCACCACCAGGGACAGATCCTTTGCCAATGCGGGGTTCTGAAAACCGTCGTCCAGAAGGATCACCGTTGCACCCGCATCCGCGGCCGCGCACGCTCCGGCGGCGCGATCGCGGGCGACCCAGACATCGGCAAAGGCGGCCAGCAACAGCGGTTCGTCCCCGGTGTGTGACGCCTTGTGCCGCGCCGGGTCCACCTCTTCGGGGCCAGTGATGCTGCCGCCATAGCCGCGGCTGACCACATGGGGTGTGTGCCCCATGGCGCGCAAGGCTTCGATCAGCCAGATCACGGTGGGGGTTTTGCCAGTGCCACCTGCGTTCAGGTTGCCAACGCAAATGACCGGAACCCCAATGCGTTCCGGCGTCGCTTTTGAAAGGCGAGAGCGGGTTGCAGCCGCGTAGACCCAGCCGAGCGGCGCAAGGAGCGTTGAGCGTAGATCAAAGGCGCCGACCGGTTTGGTCCAGAACTCAGGAGGTCGCATGATGGGCCTCCCGCTCATCCAGAAGGTCCTGCACCCGGTCGATCAACTCATCCGTCACTGCCGCGCCTTCAGTCACGGCCTCCCAGCCGGCAAGGGCCATTTCGGCGGCCATATCCGGGGCGGAGAGATGCAGCACCATTTCAGCCAGTTCCTGTGCCGTGTAGATACATTCGGCGGCGCCCACCTCGGCCAGTTGGGCATAGATTTCTTGGTGGCGCACCGTTCCGGGCCCATGCAGGATGGCCGAGCCAAGCGCGGCCGCATCGAGGGGAGAATGCCCCTCGCGCCCGCGCAAGAGGCTACCACCCATCAGGCAGACCGGTGAAAGACGGTACCAAAGACCCAGTTCCTCTCCATCGGTCAATAGGATCTGGGTGTAGTCATCCGGCACGTCTCCGGCCTCCCAATCGGCAAATTGCAATCCACTGTCGCGCAGGGCCGAGCGAAAGATTTCAAGGTTGGCGGCACCGTCCGGGGAAAGGACCAGTATCAGCCGATGGAGCAGCCGAAGCGCGATCCGCTGTGACTCCAGGACCATTGGCAATTCATCGGGGCGCACATGGGCAGCTAGCCAGACGGGCCGACTTCCCAGCGTGCTCTGCATGTCTTCAAGGTCGTCGTCATTGCAGCCCGGTGGGGTGGTCGATATCCGCAGACGCCCGGAAACCTGTACTTTCTGCGGTGACAAACCGATGCGCAAAAGCTGGGCGCGCACGACGGGATCGGCTGTTAGGATCGCGGAAAACCCATCAAACATGCGTTTGCGCTGATCAGGAAGCCAGCGGCTGGTGCGGCTGGGCAGTTCGTCCTCCGTAACATCTACTAAAAGCGCATCAAGTTCCTGCTCGCGCATACGGCGCAACAGGGTGCGGCGCAGTCTGCCACCGGACCAGATGCAGAAGTCAGGACGCCAGCGGTCCAGAAAGGCACGCACATCCACTACGGTATCCGGAGGCAGGAGACCTGCAGCAATATCGCAGCCTTCGGTATCCTCGGGCACAACCATGTCTGGCTCCCAGGTGCCCAGGATCACAAGATCTGGTCGGGCCGTCTTCAGCCGGGCGCCAAGATCACAGAGCGCCAGAAAGCGTTCGGTGCTGGTGGCATGGACCCACAACACTTCGCCGTCCGGGCGGCCGGTCTGGTCTGGCATGGAGGCTTCGCTGAGGGCCATGGTGTCAGTCCGTCAATTCCAGTCATCAGGTGGCGCGCAAAAGCGGGTCAGCCGCCTATGCCGGGTCCGTTCGGATCCAGCGCCGCGATCAACTCCTTATGCAGGGCCTTGGGCCCGGCCACCACCCCATCAAGCAGTGGCACAGGGTTGTTGAAGCGCAGATCGCTTCCAAATCGGTCACTGGCCCGCCCGCCGGCTTCGCGCAGGATCAGATCACCGGCGGCGATATCCCATTCCCAGCTGCGTCGCAGGGTCAGCATGGCGCCTGCACGGCCATCGGCCACCTTGGCCATGCGATAGGCGAGCGAGGGGCGATAGCTGCGGTTGAAACCGGGCGGCTGGCGGCCTTTCCAGTGTTCCGGGGCAAGATTGGGCCGTGCTGTCAGCACATCGGCCTGCGCAAGGTCGGTGAGGGCGCTGGTTTCGATCGCGATGCCGTTCAGAGCAGCGCCTTGCCCCAAAGCCGCCGAATACATCCGTTCGCGTTGGGGCAAATAGATGACGGCGGCGGTGATCCGCCCACCCCTAGCCACGGCAAGCGAGTGCGCCCAGGTGCGGGACCCTTCGGCAAAGGCGCGGGTGCCGTCGATGGGATCAATGATAAAAACGCTGTCTCGTGTTAGCCGGTCTGCGCTGTCCTCGGTTTCCTCGGACAGCCAGCCATAATCGGGTCGGGCGGCGGGCAGCATCTCCTCCAGAAGAGCATTGACCGCCAGATCAGCCTCGGTCACGGGGCCTTGGCCATCCGGCTTGTCCCAGCGCCGCGCCTCTGGCCCGCTAAAGCGCAGGGCGATCTCACCCGCAGCCTCTGCGGCGCGGGTCAGCAGATCCAGATCCGACATGTCGCCTATCTGCAGATCCTCAGTTGCCGGCAAGCGTCATCCCCTCGACCAGCAGCGATGGCACCACGCGCGACAGATAGCTGCGCGCATCATTGGCAGGCACGATCCGCATCAGCATCTCAATCAGATTACCCGCGATGGTGCATTCGTTGACCGGGTAGGCGATTTCGCCGTTTTCCACCCAGAAGCCCGAGGCGCCGCGCGAATAGTCCCCGGTGTTGGGGTTGATGGTCGATCCGATCAGCGAGGTCACCAGAAGGCCAGTGCCCATGCCCGCGATCAGATCGGCGCGGCTTTGATCGCCCTCGGTCAGCGCAATATTCCAGTTCGACGGTGATGGCACCGAGCCGATGCCGCGCGCGGCGTTGCCGGTGCTTTGCATGCCCAGCTTGCGGGCCGAGGCCAGATCCAGCGTCCAGCCGGTCAGCACGCCGTTCTCGATAATGGAACGGCGCCGGGTGGGCAGTCCTTCGCCATCAAAGGGGCGGGAGCCGGCGATCCGGGGGCGGTGTGGATCTTCGATCACCGACAGATGCGCGGGCAGAACCTGCTGGCCGAGAGAGTCCTTTAGCCAGGAAGAGCCACGCGCAATGGCCGCGCCATTGGCTGCCGACAACAGGTGCCCGATCAAAGAAGAGGAAATCCGCTCGTCGAACAGGACCGGATAGCTGCCGGTCTTGGGCTTGCGCGCGCCAAGCCGGGCCACGGCGCGTTCGCCCGCGGTGCGACCTATGTCTTCGGGGCTGCGCAGATCGGTTTGATAGGTGCGGGAATCGCCATCATAGTCGCGCTCCATCCCGGTGCCGGTGCCGGATATACCTGTGCATGAGGTCGAGCGCCCGGTGCGTGTGTAGCCGCCTGCAAATCCTGTTGAGGTCGCAAGGTACACCGTGTGGCGGCCATAACCCGCTGCCGCCGACTGTACCTGAGTTACGCCCTTGATGGCCTGGCAGGCAGCCTCAGCGGCTAGCGCGTCGTCCTGCAGGGCGGCGGGGGCGGGTTCGTCAGCAGGGTCAACGAGATCCAGTGCCGCCAGATCCCAGCCCTTGGCCAGTTGCTCGGGATTGGCGAGGCCTGCGTAGGGGTCTTCCGGTGCTTCACGAGCCATCGCGACAGCGCGTTCGGCCATGGCCGCGATGGTTTCGGGGCGGCTGTCCGAGGAGGAGACCTGCGCCTGCCGTTGTCCAATGAAAACCCGCAAGCCCAGATCCGTGCCTTCCGAGCGTTCGGCATGTTCCAGCTTACCCTCGCGCACCTCAATGCTGAGCGAGGAGCCATCTGCGGCCATTGCATCGGCGGCATCGGCGCCAGCCTTGCGCGCGGCATCGATCAGGGCATGGCAGAGGGTTTCGGGAGATTGGGTCATGCGCAAAGGGCCATCTTGTTATTCTGAGTTGCCATAGAGCTAGCCAGAGTGACCCCCTGCCGCAAGGGCAGAGGGCAGAATGATCCACAAATGCCAATAAAAAGGGACCGCTCAGGGGCGGTCCCAAACATGCATCCTCGCGAGAGATTGGTTACTTCAGGCGCTGACCGTTGGCCAGGATCTTGCCATCCTCAGTGATCTCGATCTTGGAGTTCAGCGTATCCTCGCCTTCACCCGGAACCGCCAGCATGCCCATCATCATGCGCGCGCCCATTGCATCTTCATCGCTCATCAGGCCCATCTCGATCAGCTTGTCGATCAGCGTATTTGCGCCGCTAAGGGACAGGTTTGCTTCACCTGATGGTGCAGGCATGCCGTCAAAGCTGACCAGATCTTCGTTGTTGAAGGTGAAATCGCCGGTGCCGGTCAGCTTGGCGCCTGCGGCGGAGACCAGCAGTTGCTCGATTGTGACCGCGTTCAGCTCACCCGGTGCGATGTCGCCGTCCTCGACCTGCTCCATGGCTTCGGGATCGAAGATGTCAAACAGGACCTTGCCCTTGCCTGTGAGGCTCAACACCACGCTTGCCGGATCATGTGGCAGTGTGCCTGCTGGGTCGATCATGCCCCACAGCATTTCCGGCACGGCAAAGTCACGCAGGGAAATGCCGAGGGCAAAGTCCTGCTCTTCCTCGGACTGGGCCAGTGGCATGGTGATGTTGAAGCCCGCCTCGGCCATGCTCAGTGCGATCGGGAAAGGGATATCAGAGCCGGTGACGTTAAAGTCCATATCCTTCTGGCTGACGTCATAGGAAAGCTTGCTTGCATCCATCACCATGCCGATGTCGCCACCGCCAGAGGTGCTGTTGAAGGCAAAGTTATCGCTGCCATCCTGGATCGAAATCGCGGAGTTGCCGCTTGCATAAGAGAAGGAGGCGTCAACACCAAAACCAGAGGCCAGAAGCGCGGCCATGTCACTTGCCTTGTCAAGCTCGGTGGGCACGGTGCTGTTGCCGAGGGTTTCCACCCCAAGCATCGTTCCAACCGCTGAAACGTGATCATCACCACCCGGCTCCCGGACGTCGATGTTGTAGGTGAAAGAGGACGCGGTCCAGCTCTGCATGTAACTGCGTGCATCGGTCACAGACAAGGTTGTCTTTGCGACAAAATCAGAAAGACTTGCGCTGGCTTTGACGGCCCCGGCCGGAATGTCCTCGCCGGTTGCCTCGATGCTGTCCAGCGTCACAGTCATCTGGCTGGTGGCATAGTCATAGGTCATGGCCGTTGGATCGCCGGAAACTGTCATCGGCGTGCCATCGTGGGCGACGGTCACGGAAACCGTGAATTTCTCGTCATCCTCGCTCGCGCGGACGGTCATCGGGAATTCTGCTGGCAGCAGAATGCTTACGGTTCCGTCGCCGTTCTCGGTGAACTTTATCTCCGGCATGCTGATCGCCGCCGTCACGTCTTCCTCATCGGGGATCGGCATCATCATGGACAGGTCCGAAACGGTGAGGGTGCCGCCGGACTGGCTTTCGGTGGCGGTGATTTCATAGCCCGTGCCTGTCATGTAGGACTTCCAGTCCGACCAGACGTCCTGGGCGCTCAAATCGGCCAGCGCTCCCTGCGCCGAGAAAGCAAGCATGGCAGTGGCGCCAAAGCTGCGCACAAAGAAAATGGACATTGGATGAAACCTCTCATAGCCGGCATTTTCAACCATCGTCCGATGGTGCGTCCCTGCCGTCAAGGGGGCCTGGGGCTGGACCGTTCCCCCTAGGCGGTTTACCACATACACAGGATTGGAACCGCCGCAGGGGTGGCCGAAGGATTTGGGAGCGAAATCATGGATATGAAGGGCAAGACCGTTGTCATCACCGGGGCCAGCCGTGGCATCGGGGCAGATGCGGCGCGGGTTTTCGCGGCGGCGGGGGCAAGCGTTGTCCTCTTGGCGCGCAGCGCTGCGGCGTTGGAGGATTTGGTAGCAGAGATCGGCGACAAGGCGCTGGCCTGTGCCTGCGACGTGGCTGATCCCGAAGCTGTTTCAGCGGCACTGAAGAAGGCGCATGATCAATTTGGCAGCCTTGATGTGCTTATCAACAATGCAGGCGTGATCGACCCAATCGTTCGCTTGGAGGAAGCGGATCCGGCGGCCTGGGGCAAGCTGATCGACATCAACATCAAGGGTGTCTTCTATGGCATCCGCGCGGCCCTGCCGCTGATGAAACCGGCCGGTGGCGGCACAATCATCACCGTGAGTTCCGGTGCCGCGCATAATCCGCTAGAGGCCTGGAGCGCCTATTGCACCTCCAAGGCAGGCGCGGCGATGCTGACCCGTGCGCTTCACCTTGAGGAAGGCGAGAATGGCATCCGTGCCATGGGTCTGTCTCCCGGAACCGTCGCCACCCAGATGCAGCGTGAGATCAAGGCCAGCGGAATAAACCCGGTGAGCGAGCTCAACTGGAAAGACCACATTCCCGCCGAATGGCCGGCGCGGACGCTGCTTTGGATGTGCAGCGGCGACGCAGATGAATATGTTGGACAGGAGATCGCCCTGCGCGATGAGTCAATTCGCCGCCGGGTTGGGCTGATATGATTGATCTGGCTATTTCAGACGACGGCCTTTGGACGGTCACGATCAACCGCCCGGAGAAGGCCAACTCCCTGACGGGGGAGATGCTGACGGAGCTAGCCGAGATTGCCGAGCGTGCGGGCGACGCCCGTGGGTTTATTCTGACAGGCACTGGAAAGGTCTTCAGCGCTGGTGCTGACCTGGATGAAGCACGGGCCGGTCTTGCAACCTCGCCGCTGTGGGAGCGGCTGTCGGCTGCCATCGCCGCGCTGCCCTGCCTGAAGATCGCTGCCCTGAACGGCACGTTGGCAGGGGGTGCCAACGGCATGGTTCTTGCCTGTGACATCCGTGTTGCGGTGCCTTCGGCGAAGTTCTTTTACCCGGTAATGAAGCTGGGCTACCTGCCGCAGCCTTCGGACCCGGCGCGCATGGTGGCGCTGATCGGTCCTGCCCGCACCAAGATGATCCTGGCCGGTGGGCAAAAGATCGAGGCCGAAGAGGCCTGCGCCTGGGGGCTGGTGGACCGGATCGTTGAGGCTGATGATCTGATGGAGAGTGCCCGAGCTTTGCTGAGTGATGCGCTGGCCGCCCAGCCCGAAACAGCCCAGGGCATTCTGCAGATGTGCCGCTAGGAGGAAGGCGGCTCCCGCCCGTCCTTGGGGCATTTGCATGCCCCGCGTCCCGTTGGGCGTAGCGCCGCGCTGATGCGCGGCGTTTCCTTTTGCTGAGAGGCCCTCTGAAGGCAGGATCTGCCTCTGAGGGCCATATCAAGCGTATTGGCTCCGCCATCGCTTCAAGGCCCTTTGGCCCTGCTGCGCAGGGTGGCCTTTGGCCAGCCTTGACCCGCTGCCGGTGCCACGGCGCGCCTTAGCGTTTGCGCCGCTTGCCGGGGACGCGGGAGGAAAAGCCGGGCGGGCGTTTCTGGATCCAGGTGATGAAACGGGCAAGACGGGGATGGCTGTGCAGCGCTTCGACGGTGGAATAGTCGCGGGCGAGTTCGGCCTCGGTCAGGGCTGCGTGGATTTCGCGGTGGCAGATGTGGTGGAGCAATACGGTCGGCCCGCCCTTGCCGCCTTTGAGTTTCGGGACGAGGTGGTGCAGGCTTTGCGGGACATCCGCAGGTATGGGGCGTTGGCAGAGGGGGCAGATCGGATCTAACATCTTGGCCTCTCGTCTTTGCGGCTTGGGTGCAATAGATGCGGCGGAAACAGGCGTAGGCAAGGGGTGACATGGGCGATCAGGTGGAACAGTGGGATGCGGTGGTGATCGGCGCCGGACCAGCGGGCTTGATGGCGGCCGAGGAGCTGGCGCGCGCCGGGTATGCCGTGCTGGTGGCGGAGGCAAAGCCTTCTGTTGCGCGCAAATTCCTGATGGCGGGAAAGTCGGGCCTGAACCTGACCAAGGATGAGCCTTTCGAGGATCTGATCGGTCACTACGGCGCTGCGCGGGGCTGGCTGGCGCCGATGGTGCGGGCGTTTGATGCGGGTGCCGTGCAGGACTGGGCGCGCGGGCTGGGGCGCGATCTGTTCACTGGCTCCAGCGGGCGGGTGTTCCCGAAGGAAATGAAGGCCTCCCCCTTGTTGCGGGCCTGGCTTGCGCGGCTTGAGGAACTGGGCGTTATGCGGCGGACGCGTTGGCGCTGGACCGGCTGGGAGGGTGAAGACCTGACCTTTGACACCCCTGAGGGACCGGCGGCGATCCGCGCCAAGGTGACCGTCCTGGCGCTGGGCGGTGCAAGCTGGGCGCGGCTCGGCTCGGATGGGGCCTGGGCGCCGTTGCTGGCGGAGCGGGGCGTGCAACTGGCGGCCTTCAAACCGGCCAATGCCGGGCTGGTGGTGGCGTGGTCGGATCACATTGAAACGCATTTCGGCGCGCCCCTGAAAGGCATCGCGCTGCGGGCCGGGGCGCTGTCTTCGCGCGGGGAGGCGGTGATCTCTGCTCGCGGTCTTGAAGGGGGCGGAATCTACGCCATTTGTGCAGAGGTGCGGGAGGGGGTGGATCTGACCCTGGACCTGCTGCCGGATCTGACAGTTGAAGAGGTCACGCGCCGGTTGCAGCGTCCACGCGGCAAGGCGAGCCTGTCGAACCATCTACGCAAGGTGCTGAAACTGCCGCCCGTGCAGATCGCCATTTTGCAGGAATTCGCCCGGCCCCTGCCGCGGGACCCGGAAGAACTTGCGGCGCTGATCAAAGCGCTGCCTGTACGCCACCAGGGGCTGCGACCGATGGACGAGGCAATCTCGACCGCTGGCGGCGTCTGCCACGAGGCCTTGGATGAGGCGTTGATGCTGAAAGCTGTCCCCGGCACGTTTTGCGCCGGGGAGATGCTGGATTGGGAGGCGCCTACCGGGGGCTACCTGCTGACTGCCTGCCTTGCCACCGGGCGCTGGGCCGGGCGGGGCGCGGTCGATTACTTGGCCAACGCCGCGGTGCGCTGAAAGGCCTCGCGGCTGCGCACCGTCTTGGAATAGTCCAGCAGGATGCGGCTTTCGACTGGGAACTTGGCGCCATAGGCCCAGTTCAGGCAGTGCACGCAGATGATATCGGCAACGGTGAAGTCTTCGCCCATCAGGTAGGGGCCGGTCAGGCGCTTCTCCAGCCGGGCGATGTTGCGCTCGAACTCCCAGCGCAGGCTGTCCTTGATTTCGGGCACACGCTGCTCTTCGGGCAGGGCAAAGCTGTGGCGGGCGGCGGTCCACAAGACCGCGTCGATCTCATCCAGGATCTGGTGCATCACGGCGTCCTGTTTGGCGCGGGCCATGGTCCCTGCGGGGGCGGTGAGCGCGCCGTGCTTGTCGGCCAGATAGGTGATGATGGCGGTGGAATCGGTGATCACCTCGCCATCTTCGACCAGGGCCGGAACCTTGCCCGAGGGGTTCACGGCGACGATATCCGGGCTGTGCGGGGCGGCGGTGTTCAGCTCGTAAGGCTGACCCAGTTCCTCAAGCGTCCAGATCACGCGGAAGGCGCGGGTCATCGGTTTGCCGATCACGGTGTACATGTGTCTCTCTCCCAAATGTGTTGGTCGCATCAGATGCGCGCGGATGTCGTAGCGTCAAGGCATAAGAATTGGGACGTTACGGCCTAGCGTGACCGGCCCAGCATGGCGAGGCGGATCAGGGCGCGCTCCATCAGGGCCAGCGCGGGTGCGGTCTGCCCGGCAGAGCGCAGCTGCAGGTCTGTATCGGTCAGAATGGTCAGCGCGGTCTGGAGTTTTGCCGCGCCCCAGCCCTGTGCCTGCCGCAGCACCCGGTCTCGGCGTTTGCCATAAAGCGGCGGGCGCAACCGGCCGATGCCCTGCGCAGGACCGCCCGGATCGGCGGCCACGGTGTAAAGCGTGCGGAAATGGCGGGTTGCCCCGATACAGAGCGTCACCGCATTGGTGCCTTGCGCCTGCAGCCTCCGCAATAGCGGGCCGATCTCGGCGCTACGGCCCTCGGCCACCACGTTCAGGACATCGTCCAGCGCGGCCTCGGTGGATTGCGGGGCAACGGCATCGATATCTTCCAGCGTGAGGGGGCTGGTGTCGTCATATTTATAAAGCGCGAGCTTTTCGATCATGCGGGAGAAATCACCTGGCCCGATGTCATTGGCGATGTCCGTGAGGGCCGACATGCTGTCGCCGGGCACATCTCGGATCTGCGCCTCGGACAGGATTCGTTCGATTTCGGCGCGCGAGGGCGGATCGTCGTAAATGCCGGCGGCATAGGCGTTGCGGTGGCCTTCGAACCCTTTGCGCAGTTTGGATGTGGCCTTGAGCTGACCGGCGGTGACGATGATCTGGGCATCGCCCGGCTGCCAGTCCTCCAGCGTGGTCAGAATCGCGGGGGCCGCCGCATCTGTAGCGTCCTCGACAAAGACGGCGCGGGCGCCGGGAAAGAAGCCCACCGCCTTGACCGCATCCAAAAGCTGCGCGGGATCCTTGCGCAGATCAGAGCCGGGCATGCGCGACAGGCGCATTTCTTCTTCGGCGCCGGGGCCTAGCAGTGCGGCCAAAACCTGCTGCCGTTTCAGTGCCACCCGCATGGAATCGGCGCCATAGATCAGAAGGCCGGTCTTGTCCGGGGCGGGCTTGGCGAAATAGCCCTCTGCCTCACGTGGGGAGAGTTTCATCCCTCTACCGGATCGGTGGATGCAGGTGACAGATCCGCCGTGGTCAAGAGCCGCGCTGTGATCTGATCGGCGAGGATCTGCATCAGTCTCTCGTGCGCGTCGCGTTCACCGGCCAGGGTTTCCACGGTCGACCCCGTTGCGGAATATCCGGTGAAGGCGTCTTCGCTGCCGCTGGCAACAATCACGCCGTCCGAGAGGCGGGTCAGCACAAAACCTGCAGTGCCCACAATGGAATAGCGGGTGGTCGCATTGTCGGCGGTGATCGCCTGCCCCTCGCTTCGGGTGCTGAGGGTCAGATCAAGCCGGTAATCGCCGCCCACGGCGCCGCCGTCGCCGCGTCCCAGGTTCTCCTCAAGGCTACGCACCAGGTGATAGGCATCCACATCACTGTCGGCACGTATTTCTTCGGGGGATTGCACACGTACTTTTCCGAATAGGCCAGCCCCCGTGCCCCCCGGTGCATGAACCGGAGTGAAACCGCAGGCCGACAGTCCAAGGACCACGGCCAGCGGCAAAAGGAGTATATGCCTCAGATTAGGCAACAACATTGACGATACGGCCCGGCACCACGATCACCTTTTTGGGGGCGCCGCCATCCAGCGCCTTTTGCACAGCTTCGTGCGCCAGCGCGAGTTTTTCAACCTCGTCCTTGGGCAGATCCTTGGCCACGGTGATTTCACCGCGCCGCTTGCCGTTGATCTGGATCGGCAGGGTCACGCTGTCTTCGACCAGCATCGATTCGTCGGCAACAGGCCAGGGTGCGATAGCCACCAAACCTTCGCCGCCCTGTGCTTCCCAGATGGCTTCTGCTAGGTGTGGGGTCATCGGCGACATCAGCTGCGCCAGGGTGCGGATCGCCTGTTTCTGCGCGGCGGCGCCCGCCTTGGATTTCGCCAGCGTGTTGGTGAAGGCGTAAAGCTTGGCAATCGCGGCGTTGAAGCCGAAGGATTCCACGCCCAGCGTCACGTCACGGATCGCCTTGTGCATCTCGCGCAGAAGATCCTCATCGCCCGAACCGGTCTGGCCTGCGTCCATCTCGGCGATCTTCACCGAAAGGTTCCAGACCCGGTTCAGGTGCTTGAAGGCGGCTTCGGCCCCGGCGGCGGTCCATTCCACGTCCCGCTCCGGCGGGCTGTCGGACAGCACGAACCAGCGCGCGGTATCGGCGCCGAAGGACGAGATGATGCTGAGCGGATCCACCACGTTGTTCTTGGATTTCGACATCTTGGCCGAGGGAATCACCTCAACCTCGGCGCCGGTTTCCTTGAGGAAGGCCTTGTCGCCCTGCAGCTCTACTTGTTCGGGGTAGTGATAAACCGGGCGGCCATTGTCGCCCATGGTCTGGTAGATCGCATGGGTCACCATCCCTTGGGTGAAGAGCGCATCGAAGGGCTCTTTCGACTTTTCGGGCAGGTGGCCGCAGATGTGCATCGCGCGGGCAAAGAAGCGCGAGTACAAGAGGTGCAGAATCGCGTGTTCGATGCCGCCGATGTATTGATCGACGTTCATCCAGTATTCTGCTTCTTCCATCACCGTGGGCGTTTCGGCGCGCGGGGCGGTGAAGCGGGCGAAGTACCAGGACGAATCGACGAAGGTATCCATCGTGTCGGTTTCGCGTTGGGCGGGCTTGCCACACTTGGGGCAGGCACAATCGCGCCAGGTCGGGTGGCGGTCCAGCGGATTGCCGGGCTTGTCGAAACTTACATCATCCGGCAGGCGGACGGGCAGGTTTTCCTTTTTCTCGGGCACTACGCCGCAGCTGTCGCAATGGACGACCGGAATCGGGCAGCCCCAGTAGCGCTGACGGGAAAGTCCCCAGTCACGCAGGCGGAACTTGGTGACGCCCTGGCCCCAGCCTTCGGCCTCGGCCTTGTCGATGGTGATGTTGATCGCCTCTTCGCCGGTGGCCTCGTCGAGACCTGCGAAATGGTTGATCCATTTCACCTTTTCGGTCTTTGGCGGCACGAAGGCATCGTTCTCGACCGGCTTGGGATCGTCCAGCGCGACAAAGGTATCGGTGACCGGCAGATCGTATTTGCGGCAGAAATCAAGGTCGCGCTGGTCGTGCGCAGGGCAGGCAAAGATCGCGCCGGTGCCATAGTCCATCAGGATAAAGTTCGCGATCCAGACCGGCAGCTCCCAGTTTGGGTCCAGCGGGTGTTTTACACGGATGCCGGTGTCGCGGCCGAGTTTCGGAGCGGTCTCGATGGCTTCGGCTGTGGTGCCGCCCTTGCGGCATTCGGCCAGAAATTCGGCCATCTCGGGGCTTTCTGCCTCAAGCTGCTTAGCAATCGGGTGATCGGGCGAGATACCCACAAAGGATGCGCCCATCAGCGTGTCGGGGCGGGTGGTGTAGACCTCGATCGCTTTGCCGCCATCGGTGCGCTCGAACGAGAACTGCAGACCGCGGGATTTGCCGATCCAGTTTTCCTGCATCAGCCGCACCTTGGCGGGCCAGTTCTCCAATCCGTCCAGCGCCTCTAGCAGTTCCTCGGAGTAGTCGGAGATCTTGAAAAACCACTGGGTTAGCTCGCGCCGCTCCACCAGCGCGCCGGAACGCCAGCCACGCCCGTTTTCGACCTGTTCGTTGGCCAGAACGGTCATGTCGACCGGGTCCCAGTTGACCACGGCGTTCTTGCGGTAGACGAGACCTTTTTCAAGGAAATCAAGGAACAGGGACTGCTGCTGGCCATAGTATTCGGGATCGCAGGTGGCGAATTCGCGGGACCAGTCGATCGACAGGCCCAGCGGTTTCATCTGGCCGCGCATGTCGGCGATGTTGTTATAGGTCCAGTCCTTGGGGTGGCCGCCGATGGCCATTGCGGCGTTTTCCGCGGGCATCCCGAAAGCGTCCCAGCCCATCGGGTGCAGCACGTTGTGGCCGGTGGACATCTTGTAGCGCGCCACCACGTCGCCCATGGTGTAGTTGCGCACATGCCCCATGTGGATGCGGCCCGATGGGTAGGGGAACATCTCCAGGACATAGTACTTTGGCTTGTCTGCCGTCCGTTTGGCCTGGAAAATCCCGGCTTTATCCCAGGCTTCCTGCCATTTTGCTTCGATCTCGGAGGCAGAGTAACGCGACATGGATGCGGTCCTTTGAGAGTGAAAACGCCGGGCGATGGGGCCCGGCGCTGGTGATAATGATGTTTTTCGCGGCTTTCCAGAGGGTAGAGACCTTAGAAGTTTTTGTCCGCAATGCGCAGCTGCCGTGCGCGCGACAGAATCGCATCTTCGACCGCCCGCGTGGTGGAGGCGCTCACCGGTCCGCCCTTGGAGTGGAGTGATACATTCAGCGAACGCGCATCCAGCGCGGGATCCTTGATATGGACCGTCGCGCGATAAGCCCGTCCACCGCCGGGCGGGGTGCCATATCCGGTAACGATCACACCGGTGAAGGGGTCGACGCTTTGAACGGGCAGAAAGCTCAATACATCCATGCTGGCATTCCAGAGGTAGCGGTTGACCTGCACTTTCTGGTCCGGTTTGCCGCCAAAGACATCCCAGATCGAAGAGCTACTGCTTTGAGCCGCGTCCACATCGTTATTGAATTCTTGTGGTACACTGGTGTTGGCCGGGCGGTTGTTGCCGCGCCCGCCGCAGGCGGCGACGCCCAGGCAGAGTGCGCCAATGAGTGTTACCTTGGAAATAGTCTGCAGTTTCATAGCCGCTCCCGGAGCCTTTGACCTGAGGCAGTCCTATCGCATGCGCTACAAGCGGGGCAAGCGCTTTAGCGCGGTGTCCTACAAGCACGATTCACAGGCTGAACAGAATTCCGATCCTGGCATGTATAACGTCAGTCCAGCGGACAGCTTCGAGGGAGCGCATTTTCAAAACGGTTTGGGCGAAGGTGGAAAACGTCAGGGTCGAAACGAATCCGAGAGCGGTGACACAGGCGGACATGATCCCGGTAGAGGTATATATGTACATGTACGGGGCTTCGAAGGCGATCCTGCTGCAGTCCAATCACCGCTGCTGACTGGGCGTTCAAACCACATGGTAAACAGAACTGTGGCAAAACTGCACCATCATGGGGGGCAATGATCTGCGGTCAATGGGCACCTCTTGCCAAACCGGGGGCTAAAAAGCGAAACCCCTTGTCATACCCACGCCGGATTCCCCGGTTTGGGCATGTGAATTGAAAACCGAGGGAAAAACTATGAAAAAGGTTCTCTTCGCAACCACCGCGCTGATCGCGACCGCGGGCATGGCTGCTGCAGACGTCAAATTCGGCGGTTACGGCCGTTTTGGTCTGGACTACAACTCCGCTAACGAGCGCGTCGTCGGCCGCTCCAAAACCAACATCACCAGCCGTCTGCGTCTGCAGGTGGACATGTCCACCGAAACCGACGCGGGTGTTGGCTTCAACGCTCGTTTCCGCGCACAGGCTGAAAGCCGTGACGGCACCGCCGGCACCGCAGTATTCAACGGCGCTCGTTTTGGTGTGACCTACAACGGTATCACCGTGAACGTTGGCAACATCATCGGTGCTGTTGAAAACGCACCCGGCCTGTATGCATCCGGCACCCGTTCCGCCGGCACCGGCATCGACGGCATGGGCTTCCACCAGATAGCGATCAAAACCAACGGCGGCACCACCTTTAACTGGGATGCTTACTCCTCCGCTGGCACTGGCGTGAACGGCATCGAAGCTCTGTACTCCGCTGGCGGCTTCACCGGTCACCTGTCCTACTCGCAGCGTAACGGCGGCACCGTTGCCGGTACCGCAGGCGGCGAAGACCGCACCGGCGCAATGGTCACCTACTCCTTCGGCGACTACTATGTCACCGCAGCGATGCAGTCCTCCTCCGTTGCAGCCAACGACATCACCTTTGCTGCCATCGGCGGTAACTTCGGTGCATTCGGCGCGAAACTGGCATACGGTTCGACCGACCAGGTTGACTCGTTCACTCTGGAAGGCAACATGGACATCGGCGCAGCGTCCAACATCCTGGTTTGGGTGAACTCCGCTGACGCACCTGGTTCCGTGTCCACCGTTAAAGGTGACGGCGGCGTTGACGGCACCTCCTTCGGCATCAACTACCAGTACGACCTGGGTGGCGGCGCAACCATCGTTGCCGGTTACGTTGACGAAGCCGACGACGACAACCAGTTCCAGGCTGGTGTGTACTTCAGCTTCTAAGCTGAACCACGCTTAGCGTGAAATTGGGGGCGGGCCTGCTTGCAGGCTCGCCCTTTTCTTTTGCCTCTTAACATTTTGCCCCAAACAGTGTTTCTCTGCGCCGAGATCCAACCGCATTTTCATTGCTCGGAGGCCACCCATGTCCCTGGAAGAGATCAAGACCCGCATCGCAAAGGCCGAACAGGCCGCAGGCCGCGCGTCGGGATCGGTGCATCTGATCGCCGTGTCCAAGGTCCAGCCTAACGAGCGGGTAGAAGCCGTGCTGGAGCAGGGCCACCGCTGTTTCGGGGAAAACCGTGTGCAGGAGGCCGCAGGCAAGTGGCCCGATTTTGCAACGCGATTCGACGGGATTGATCTGCATTTGATCGGCCCTTTGCAGACCAACAAGGCCCGTCAGGCGATGGAGCTGTTCGACAGCATCCACTCGGTCGACCGCCTCAAACTGGCCAAGACCCTTGCACGCCTCGCGCAGGAGATCGGCCATTGCCCGGATCTCTTCATTCAGGTCAACACCGGCGAGGAAGAGCAGAAGGCGGGCGTGCTGCCTGCCGATGCAGATTCCTTCATCGCGGAGTGTCGCGCGCTGGATCTGCCCATCAAGGGGTTGATGTGCATCCCCCCGGTGGACGAAGAGCCGGCGCTGCATTTCGCGCTATTGGCCAAGATCGCCAAACGCAACGAGCTGACCGGCCTCTCGATGGGGATGAGCGGCGATTTTGAGAGCGCCATCGCGCTTGGCGCAACCCACGTGAGGGTCGGCTCGGCCATCTTTGGCGAGCGGGTCAAACCGGCGGAATGATAACCCGGCAGCCGTGCCGAAGGCGTGGCGCAATCCAGTGCAGGTCGCTGCGACTGAAGGCGATGCAGCCTTCGGTCGGGTAGCCCGGCCTACGCCATTGATGCAGGAAGATCGCCGAGCCGCGCCCCTTGACCGCACCCGGCCAGTTCCAGTCGGTGATCAGCACCAGATCATAAAGCGGATCGGCGCGGCGCAGGCGCTCGTGACTGTAGCTATGCGGCGTGCGGACCATCAGGTTGTAGTCAGGATCTTTCACATCGTCTGACCACAGATCATTTGGCCCGATGGGAACCGCCCAATTCGCAGGTCTTGCGATGCGATCGGGCCGATAAAGCATCCCGACAATGCCATGTATGCCTGTCGGCGTCGCGCCATCGCCTTCGCGCTTGTTTGCAGTCAGCCCGCCTTTTCCGATTGAACAGGGCAGGGTGCGCCCCATGAAGCGGACACCGCGCGGCGTCAGGACCAAGTCAGAGGCAGAGGCGGCACGCGTCATCATCATAGCATGTGCCCCGATTTGGCAGCCTTGGTTGCAAGGTAGGCGCGGTTGTGGGCGTTTTCGCCGACCTTCAATGCAACGCGCTCAGTGACGGCAACTCCGGCTTTCTCCATCATCGCGATCTTGCCGGGATTGTTGGTCATCAGGCGGACGGCATTGAAACCCATTTCTTTTAGGATCGCCGCGCCGAGGCGGAAATCGCGCTCATCATCCTCGAACCCAAGACGGTGGTTGGCCTCGACCGTGTCGAACCCCTGATCCTGCAGGCTGTAGGCGCGCATCTTGTTGGCAAGGCCGATGCCGCGCCCTTCCTGGTTGAGGTACAAGAGAACGCCCGCGCCTTCTTCGCCCATCTGCGCCAGCGCGCCGCGCAATTGCGGGCCGCAATCGCATTTTAGCGATCCGAGGACGTCTCCGGTGAAACAGGCCGAATGCAGCCGCGCCAGTACCGGCTTGCTGCGGTCGGGGCGGCCGATTTCAACGGCGTAATGTTCTTCGCCGCCGTCTTCGGGCCGGAAGATGTGCAGGCGCCCAGCCTCAGCGGCATCCATGGGCAGGCGGGCTGCTGCGACCGGGTGGAGCGGAGAGCTTTGGCTCAGGAGCGGTTCGGCGGCGGCCTCGGCAATGCGCGTCAGCCCATAATCGCCAACGTAGGGCGCACTCGAGTCGATAGGCACCACAAGCGCAGCGGGCAGCAGGCGCGCCGATTTCACCAGCGCGATGGAAAGGCGGTGCAGGTCTGCAGGCCCGTCGCGCAGGCTGATAAGCGGGCCTTTCATCGGAGTGTTCAGGTCATCCGCGGGGTCGGCGAGCGCCTGTATCCAGCCCATGGTGGCGTCCGCCGGAACTTCGATCCGAGCAAGATCGCCATCATAGGCGCGTGCTTTGAGCGTTTCGGCGCGCCGTGCGGTCAGCGCCAGTGATACCGGACCAAGAGCGCGCAGGTCCGCCAAGCGCTCGGCCGTAAGGCTTTCGGCTGCAAGCGCCAGTGTTGTCGTGCCGCCCCCCTCTAGCACCACGGGCAGCCCCATGCGAAGATCAACCCGCGCGCGGGCCAGCAGTTCGAGTGTGGTGGGCAGCAGGCTCATGCAACCATCCGGATGTTCGTGACATTATAACGCTCCCTACCTAGGCCCAAATGCAACGGAAGTGAAACAAATCCTGCGTCATGGACACGAGGGCGTGAAACTTTTGAAGCATATCTTGTGGTTGTGCGATGCTGACCGCATCTGTTTGCCAACGCAAAGGAGGACAGTGCCGTGGCGCAATTGAAAAAGATACTGCTGGTGGACGACGACGACGATCTGCGCGAGGCGCTGAGCGAGCAGCTGATCATGACCGAAGATTTCGACGTCTTTGAAGCCGAGAACGGGCAGGCCGCTATGGAACGCGCCAAAGAGGCGTTGTACGATCTTGTTATCCTCGATGTAGGACTGCCTGACACAGACGGCCGGGAATTGTGCCGCCTGATGCGTAAGCAGGGCGTCAAGGCACCGATCCTGATGCTGACCGGTCACGACAGCGATGCGGACACCATTTTGGGTCTTGATGCGGGTGCCAACGACTATGTGACAAAACCCTTCAAGTTTCCGGTTCTGCTGGCCCGCATTCGTGCCCAATTGCGCACTCACGAACAGTCCGAGGACGCGGTGTTCGGCCTTGGCCCCTATATCTTCAAGCCAGCGATGAAACTCCTTGAAACCGAGGACAACCGCAAGATCCGCTTGACCGAGAAGGAAACCAACATCCTGAAGTTCCTCTATCGCTCCAACGATGGGGTCGTGGCGCGTGATGTGCTGCTGCACGAGGTCTGGGGCTATAATGCGGGCGTCACCACCCATACGCTTGAAACCCATATCTACCGCCTGCGCCAAAAGATCGAGCCGGATCCTTCGAACGCCCGGATTCTGGTGACGGAATCGGGTGGGTATCGGCTGGCGACCTGAGGGCGAAAGGAAGTCATCCTCACGCAGGGGAAGGCCGTTGACGCAGATCAAAGAGAGATCTAGCAGTCACCTTTATCCTGCAATGGATCTTCACCAAATCCCACGCATATCCGGGTTACGATATGCACCTCCCTGTTGGACTGGACCGGGCCTGGCGCCCGGTCTTTTTTGGCCTATGGCCCGTCGTTCTATGGCGGGTCAGCGAATTCGCCTCTGGTATCCTGCGCAGCCTGAGGGCAAGAATGGCGCCGACCCGCCGCTATGAAAGAGATGCGTAATGCCCTTCACACTTTGCACCTGGAACATCAACTCCGTCCGCCTGCGCGAGCCGATCGTGCAAAAGCTGTTGCAGGAAGAGGCGCCGGATGTGCTGTGTCTACAGGAATGCAAAAGCCCGGTGGAGAAGATCCCGATGGAGGGCTTTGCCGCGCTTGGCTACACCCATATGGTGGCGCGCGGGCAGAAGGGGTACAACGGTGTGGCGATCCTGTCGCGGATGCCCATCACCGAGGTCGGCAGCGAGGATTTCGCGGATCTTGGCCACGCGCGTCATGTTGCGGGGCGGCTGGAGAACGGCGTCACTATCCACAATTTCTATGTGCCTGCGGGGGGCGACAAACCCGACCGCGAGATCAACGAGAAATTCGGCCAGAAGCTCGATTACCTCACCGGCATGCGGGACTGGTTCCATGGGGAGAAACCGCAGAAATCCATCCTGGTCGGGGATCTCAACATCGCCCCGCGCGAGGATGATGTCTGGGACCACAAGAAACTGCTGAAGATCGTGAGCCATACGCCCATCGAGGTCGAGCATCTGGCACAGACACAGGATGCAGGCGGCTGGGTCGATATCACTCGGCAGGACATCCCGGACGGGCGGCTTTACAGCTGGTGGTCCTATCGGGCGAAAGACTGGGATGCGGCGGACAAGGGGCGGCGGCTGGACCACGTCTGGGCCACCGGCGACATTTCGAACGCGGGTCATTCCAGCCGGATCCTGCGCGATGCCCGCGGCTGGGAAAAGCCCAGCGACCACGCGCCGGTCTTTGCGACTTTCGATCTCTAGCACTTGGTGGCAGGGCTGGGCGCTCCCGCCTGTTCTGGAGCAATCAAAGATTGCGCCGCCACAGTTGGGCCGGGCGCCGTGCTGGCGCACGGCGGGTCTCTGTTGGCCGCAGTAATGGATAATAGACGCGTAACCGCAGCGCGCGTGCGCGCTGCGCGGCCCAAGGCCGCATAAGGCGCCCCTCAGGGCGGCTGTGGGCGCGGGAGGGGTTGCCTTACGCTGGGCGCCTGAGAACTCCTCTCTTGGTTTCTGAGCCTCAGCAATCCATATAGGGGGCAAGTTCCAAACGGAGAACAAGAGCATGATGGATATTCTCGGTAGTGCGGGCACGGCTGCGTCCGCAGGTGATCTGATCAAGGACGTCACGGAAGCGACCTTTATGCAGGATGTGGTCGAAGCCTCGATGCAAGCACCGGTGATTGTCGATTTCTGGGCACCCTGGTGTGGTCCCTGCAAGACGCTTGGCCCGGCGCTGGAGGCTGCGGTGACGCGTGCCAAGGGCGCTGTGACCATGGCCAAGATCGATGTGGATCAGAACCAGCGCCTCGCCCAGGCGCTGGCGCAGCAGGGTCTGCCGCTGCAGTCGATTCCGACGGTTGTCGCCTTTGTGCAGGGGCGTCCCATCGATATGTTCCAAGGCGCGTTGCCTCCCAGTGAAATCGATGCCTTCCTGAAAAAGGTGATTGAGGCTGCGGGCGGTGAAGCGGACGGAGGCCTTGGCGCTGCTCTTGAAGCCGCCGAAGAGATGCTGGCCGAAGGCGCCGTGGCCGATGCGGCCCAGACCTTTGCTGCTGTTCTGGGTGAGGATGACAAGAACGCGGCCGCGTATGGGGGGCTGGCGCGGGCGCATATTGCGCTGGAGGACCTGGATCAGGCTGAAGCGATCCTGAATGGCGCTCCGGCTGAGATTTCTGACGCGCCTGAGATCGAAGCGGCGCGCGCCCAGATCGAACTCGCCCGACAGGCAGCGAATGCGGGGCCGGTTGCCGAACTGCGCACCAAGGTGGAGGCCGATCCGGCCGATCACGCAGCCCGGTTCGATCTGGCACAGGCCTTGCATGCTTCAGGTGATGCAGCTGGTGCCGTTGCCGAGTTGCTGGAACTCTTCCGCCGCGATCGTGAGTGGAACGATGGCGCTGCCAAGGCGCAGCTTTTCACGATCTTCGATGCGCTCCAGCCGAGCGATCCGGTGGTCCTCGAAGGACGTCGCAAATTGAGTTCAATGATATTTGCCTGAGACGGCTGGTGCGCTACACTTCAGGCCATGTTGAAACACGCGGACCTGCCGGGCTCTTTGCCCGTTTTTCCACTGCCCGGGGCACTTTTGCTGCCCCGGTCTAAACTGCCGCTGCATATATTTGAGCCGCGTTACCTGCAGATGCTTGAGGATGCTCTGAAGACACGGGAGCGGCTTATTGGTATGGTGCAACCGTGTCCGACCCGAGATGGACAGGGGAACGCTTTGCATGCCATTGGCTGTGCCGGGCGTGTCACCCAGTTTTCCGAAACTGAGGACGGCCGATACCTGATCACGCTCTCGGGCGTATCCAGGTTTCGGGTCAGCAGCGAAATCACCGGTTTTACGCCCTATCGCAAATGCGAGGTTGATTGGTCAGGGTTCGAGGCTGATCTGGGCCGGGCTGAACCCGACTGCGGATTTGAGCGCGCGGCACTGCTGGAGCTGTTGTCTCGGTATTTCGCTGCGCGAAACCTCTCTACGGACTGGGAGGCGCTTGAGGGGGCGGATGATGAGCTTCTGATCAATTCTCTGTCGATGTTGCTCGATTTCGAACCTGAGGACAAACAGGCCTTGCTTGAGGCGCCTTCTCTTGCAACAAGGCGGGAAACCCTTGTCACGTTGATCGAATTCGCTTTGCGTAGCGGTTCGAATGAGGATCCCCTGCAATGAGCGAAGAGCAGAACCAGTCGCCCGCCTTTGACCGACGCATGTTGGAGGCGCTCGTCTGCCCTGTGACCAATGCGGTGCTCGAATACGACGCTGAGGCGCAGGAGCTGATCTCCAAGCCCGCCAACCTGGCCTTCCCGATCCGGGGTGGCATCCCGGTGATGCTGGTGGACGAGGCGCGCCCGCTGGAGTGAGGGTGGTTTGACCTGGCGAGGTTGGGCGCCAAGGACCTCTGTTTCCATACGCGCTGCATGTGCTGCTCTTATAGCTGTCGGCTTTCTTCAGATGATGGATGCCAGGGTATCGCTTTCATCGATAGGGGTGTTTTCACTTCTCGCCCTGATGGTGTGGGCTGCTCCTTTGGTTCCCTTGATTGCGATACTGACAGAGCGTTTGCGAAAAACCCCTGTATCGCCGGTGCTGGCAAAGTCAGCTTCAATCGCTGTTCATCTGTCTGGATTTCTGTTGACGCTGATCTTCTCGGCATTCGCTACGCCAAAATCGGGCCTTATGGTGATGTACCATGGTGGTGCGCTGTCACTAGGGGTGGCAGCAAGCCTGCTGTTCTTGGGGGGTAAGCGGCTGGGGCCGTTTGCAGCACGCGCTGCTTTGTCGGGAATTGTCGTCGCCACAGTGGCAGCACTCTGGTCGATCCTGTCGGCTGTCATCGTGCTTGGTCACGCAAACAGACTTGCCGGGGGAGCGCCACTCTGCATTGCGCATCACGGTCCTTGGGTGAAGATCCGGTCGATCTGGGATCTGCGGGGGTTTTCTTTGTACACAACCGATTCAGGGTACAAATCAAACTCTGGCTGGTACTTTCATGGGGTCATGATCGTAGAAAATGACGATGGGCGTCAGTACTTCAACTGGTCGCCAAGACGTATGCAGTATGACAGGATCGAACACCCCGGGCGGTTTATCGCGCCTTTGCATAATGTCTGTGAGCCGTCGTTGGAATTTTGGTCCGAGCTCTGACGGGGGAGGCGAGCGCTCCTGCGTCCGGCCTGTCCATTGGCTGCGCCAAAGCAAAGGCGCGGACTTGGGCCTGGCGCCGCGCTGTCGCACGGCGCGGTTGTGCCTCAATCAGATGGGCTTGCCTTGCAGCAAGCGGGGTAGATCCCCGGTAAGACCGGCAGCCTCGCGCATGAAGCCTCGGCGCAGGCCGGGCAGGGCACCTGCCAGTCCCATAGCGATGTCGCGGCCCAGCCGCAGAAGCGGGTTGTCGTTGGAAAAGAGCTTGTTGAACACATCCGTGGCCATGGCCAGTGTCGCGGTGTCAAACCGGCGCCACTGCTGGTAGCGTTCCAGAACAAGTGAAGATCCAATATCCTCGCCCCGCCGTGTCGCCTCGGTCAGCACCTCGGCCAGCGCGCCCACATCGCGCAGGCCCGCGTTCAGGCCCTGTCCGGCAATCGGGTGCATCCCGTGGGCGGCATCGCCGATCAGCGCCAGACGATCCGCGATGAAGCTGTTTGCGACGGTCAGGTTCAGCGGATAGGTGAAGCGTTTGCCTGCCAGTGAAATCTCGCCCAGGAAATCCCCGAACCGAGGCTTCAGAGCTGCGATGTAACCGGCATCATCTAGCGCGTGTATGGCTGCGGCAGTCTCGGTCCTTTCGCTCCAGACGATGGAGGAGCGATTGCCGGGAAGGGGCAGGATAGCCAGCGGCCCTGCGGGCATGAAGAACTGATGAGCAATGCCGCCATGGGGCTTATCATGTTCGATGGCGCAGACCAGTGCGGTCTGCCCGTAGTCCCAGCCGCTGCGCTTGATCCCGGCGCGCTGTGCAGTGCCGCTTTTGCGCCCGTCCGAGCCGACCAGCAGCCTGCCACGCAATTCGGACCCGTCATCCAGGGTCACGATAACCCCGGTTGCGTCCGGCGACTGGGCCACCACGCGGCGCCCATTCACCGTGGTGATCAAGGGCTCGTCCTTCATTGCCTCAAGGAAGGCACGGCGCAGGAAGCGGTCTTCGACCATATAGCCCATGGGACCTTCTTCGATCTCGGTATGGTCAAAGTGAATGAAAAAAGGGGCGGGTCCTTCGCCCGCGTGACCGTCCGATGCTTTGATCTCGAGCATGGGCTGCGCCTTGTCCGCCACATGCGGCCAGACGCCGATCCGGTCGAGCAGGCGTTTGGAGGCCAGCGCCAGCGCATAGCCGCGCCCGTCGAAGCCGTCGTCTTGCAGGGCCAGTTCGGGCAGGGCGTCGATCACGGTCACGCTGTGGCCAGTCTGGGCCAGCGCCAGCGCCAGCGCAGGGCCGTTCAGCCCGCCGCCAACAATCAGGATATCAGAGCTGTTCATCATTGGGTGCAATATGCGCTTTGTACGGAGATTGTCCAACCGAATGTCCCGCTTGCGTCCTGTGCGGGATTGTCCCACCGACAACCTATCGTTACCGTCGCGCCCAAAGACACAGGGCGTGCAGGGTGCAAAACGGGAGAAACGACGGATGCATGAGTGGCTGAAGATGACTGCGGCAGAGCTGGGACGCGGAATCGGTGCGGGAGAGATCGATCCGATTGACCTGACCGGCTGTTATCTGGATGCCATCGATGCTCATCCTCTGCGCGATAGGATTTATGCCGAGGTCACTCATGACCGCGCTCTTGCCGAGGCCGAGGCCGCCTCCAAGCGGGCCAAGCTGGATCTGCGGCGATCGGCTCTAGATGGGGTGCCGATCAGCTGGAAAGATCTGTTCGACAGCGCCGGAACCAGGACTGAAGCGGGATCAGACCTTCTGAAAGGTCGCGTGCCTGAGCGCGATGCGCGTGTTCTGGAAAGTGCCACCTCCATGGGAACGGTATGTCTGGGCAAGACGCATATGAGCGAGCTGGCCTTCTCCGGTCTTGGCCTCAACCCCGTAAAAGCAACCCCACCTTGTGTGAGTAATGAAGGTGCTGTTCCCGGCGGGTCGTCTTCCGGTGCCGCGGCTTCGGTTGCCTTTGGTCTGGCCGCTTGCGGGATCGGCTCTGATACGGGCGGATCGGTGCGGATTCCCTCGGCTTGGAATAACCTTGTCGGGCTCAAGACCACCTCGGGCCGTATCAGCCTTGAAGGAGTCGTGCCTCTGTGCCTCAAGTTCGATACCGTCGGCCCATTGGCCCGCTCGGTCGAAGATGCCGGTCTGATGTTGGGTCTCATGGAGGGCACCAACGGCCCGGATCTGCGCAACCCGCCAACGCTGAAAGGCCGCCGCTTTGCCGATCTGCGCACAATCGCACGTGATGATTTGGAACCGGGGGTTGCAGCGGCCCATGTCGAAACTCTGGGCAAGCTGAAGGCGGCTGGCGCCGAAATCGTGCCACTTGAGGTGCCGCAGCTGCAAGAGGCTATGGATCTCAGCGCCATCCTCTACACGACCGAGGCCTACGGGCTTTGGAAGGACGTCATCGAGTCCAGCCCCGAGGTGATGTTTGCCGAAATCCTTGAACGCTTCCGGGCGGGCGCCCAGTTCAGCGGGCCCGATTATGTGGCCGCTTGGGCTAAGCTGGAGCAGTGCCGCATGGTCTGGGATCAGGCGGTTTCGGGCTTTGACGGGGTGTTGACGCCAACATGCCCTATCCTTCCGCCCAACATGGACCGGCTGGAGAAGGATCGCGATTACTACGTCAAGGCCAACCTTCTGACCCTGCGCAACACACGGATTGGAAATCTGATGGGCCTTTGCGCCCTGACCTTGCCGACTGGCAAGGCGTCCTGTGGGTTGCAGATCCTGGGTCAGCCCGACTGCGAAGAGGCGCTGCTGAGAATCGGAGCGGGGGTAGAAGCCGTCTTGTTGTGACAAAATTTCGGTAGGCTTGCGTAGCTTTTGCGGACGTTGTCCTGAAAGCCACAAATTCACCGTGCAGGGTCCATGCGACTGGACGGATGGGGTCGTGCTCTGTACCTTGTTTGCAAACGGGGCGCCAATGATCCCGAACCTGAGGCATATGCGATGAACTTCCCTGAGCGGTTTTCGAACCTGCCAGCCTATGCGTTCCCGCGTCTGCGGGCGTTGTTGGACCACCACACTCCCGGCGGGGATGTGGTGCATATGACCATTGGTGAGCCGAAACATGCGTTTCCGGCCTGGGTCACGGATGTCATCGCGCAGAATGCTGCCGGGTTTAACAGCTACCCGCCAAATGATGGATCTGACGAATTGCGCGGTGCCATGTGCGATTGGATTGCGCGCCGCTATGGTGTGACGTTGGATCCGGACGGCCACGTTATGGCGCTGAACGGAACCCGCGAAGGGCTCTATAATGCGGCCATGGCGCTTTGCCCGGAGACCAAGAATGACGCTCGGCCGGTGGTGCTGATCCCTAACCCGTTCTACCAAGTCTATATGGTGGCCACAATTTCGGTTGGGGCAGAGCCGGTCTTTGTGCCTGCAACCTCTGCCACTGGTCACTTGCCCGATTACGCAAACCTTCCCGAAGAGGTGCTGAACCGCACTGCGGTGGCCTATATCTGCTCTCCGGCGAATCCGCAGGGGGCTGTTGCCTCACGCGAGTACTGGGCTGATCTGGTGCGGCTGGCGGAAAAGTATGATTTCCGCATCTTTGCCGACGAATGCTACTCAGAGATCTACCGCGATGAAGCGCCTGTTGGCGCGCTTACCGTGGCGCAGGAACTGGGCGCCGATCCTGAGCGTGTGGTGCTGTTCAACTCCTTGTCGAAACGCTCGAACCTGCCGGGTCTGCGCGCGGGGCTGATCGCGGGGGGGCCGGAAAGCATCAAGCGTATCAAGCAGCTGCGCGCCTATAGCGGTGCCCCAATTCCCGGTCCCTTGCAGGCAGCGGCGGCGCGGGTCTGGGCGGATGAGGCTCATGTGGCGGAAAACCGTGCGCTTTATCAGGAAAAATACCGCATCGCGGACGATGTTCTGGGTGGCCTCAATGGATACATGGCGCCCGAAGCGGGCTTCTTCTTGTGGCTGCCGGTCGAGGATGGTGAGGCTGCAGCGCTAAAGCTCTGGACCGAGACGGGTGTGCGCGTTCTTCCTGGCGCCTACCTGGCGCAGGGCGAGGGGACAGAGAACCCCGGCAAAGGATATATCAGGGCGGCGCTTGTCGCCCCGGCAGAAACAACACGGGCGGCGCTGACCACATTGCGCGCGTGCCTTTACGAATAAAGACTGCGGTTCGCCCCCGGCAGTGGGGCGGGCGGCCAAGATCAATAGACCAATGCAGGCGAAGATCCGACACCAAGCCGGGCGACCTGCGATAAACTGGAACTGAGGTAGGCATGGCATTTCAAACTCGCAGCCGGGATCCGTTGCTGGACAGCAATATGCAGGCAGCCATTGAAAAGCGTGGCAAGGAACTGATCGGCATTGCCCTTTTGGGGTGCGGTCTGATCGCGGCTGCGATGATCGGCTCGTACACACCGGATGATCCCAACTGGATGGTCTCCACGGATGCGCCTGTTCAGAACTGGATGGGCCGCATGGGCGCCTCGATTGCGGCGCCACTGTTCATGGTCGTGGGTTGGGGCGGTGTGGCCTTTGCCGTGACGCTCTTAGCTTGGGGGATCCGCTTCCTGCTGCATCGCGGATCGGAACGAGCGATTGCCCGGGTTGTTTTTGCGCCCGTTCTTGTTGCGGTGGCGTCGGTCTACGCTGCCACGCTGGTGCCCGGCGCGGAATGGTTGTCGACGCACAGCTTTGGTCTGGGCGGTCTTTTTGGCGATACGGTGATGGGCGCTTTGCTGACACTCGTGCCGATCAGTTCTCATTTCGCTGTAAAATTGATGTCGTTCCTGATGGCGCTGGGCATGGTCGCTCTGGGTGTCTATGTCTGCGGTTTCTCTCGTGCCGAATTGACGCGCGCCGCTCGCTTCCTGCTGGTTGGTGTGGTGATGGTCTACGGCGCACTGGCCAGCCTTCTGGGCCGTGGCGCCTCGGGTGGTTTGCAGGCTGCCAAGGCCTACCGCGAAAAGCGCGCTGCCCGCGCCGAAGCTGCAGCTGCACAAAGCGCGGCAATAGCCGAGGCAGCGGCAGAGCCACAGATGTTCGAAACATACCCCGAAGATCCCACGCCTGCGCCTACACCTGAAAAGGCAGGCTTGTTTGCGCGTGTGCCGAGCCTGATCCGCCGTGCTGATCCGGATCTGACGAATGCACCGATGCCGCAGCCGGAACTGGTGGAGCAAGAGCCGTCGATCCTGGACGAAGACTTGCCGGGAGATGACCGCATTTCCCAGAAGATTGCCAATGCCGTCCGGGTGCGCCGCGCTGCGGGCAAGGTGACGGAACCCGATCCTAATCTGCCCCTGACCAAGGGGCGCGGCCGTCGCCCAGAACCGCTGGTCTTCAATGCCGATCCGTCGCCGCATGAGGGGCTTCCGCCAGAACCGCCTCTGACAGCGGCGCAGGCCGTTGCTTCGCCGGAGGTCTCGTTCGAGGAAGGCCTTGCGCAGGTGCCAGCGGCGCCGCAGGCGGCTGCGGCTGAAACGGCCGTATCGACACTGCCGCCGGCGCCCGCGGCCGCACGGGCTGCTGAACCGGCTGGGGCGATGGAGCTTCCGGTGGCGGAGCCGCGCAAAGTTGTCGTGGAAAAACCTCAGCGACGCGCGCCTGAACCCTCCACCCGCGCCAAGGCAGAAGCCCAGCCGAGCCTTGCGTTTGAAGAGGCAGATCAGGATGCGTTCGAGCTGCCACCCCTGTCGCTATTGTCCAATCCGGCCGCCATTGAACGTCATCACCTGAGTGACGAAGCGCTGGAAGAGAACGCGCGGATGCTGGAATCGGTGCTGGATGACTATGGTGTAAAGGGTGAGATTGTTTCGGTCCGCCCCGGTCCCGTTGTTACCATGTATGAGTTGGAGCCTGCGCCTGGCCTCAAGGCGAGCCGGGTGATCGGTCTGGCAGATGACATCGCGCGCTCTATGTCTGCCTTGTCGGCCCGTGTTTCGACCGTGCCGGGGCGCTCGGTCATCGGGATCGAACTCCCGAATGACAAGCGCGAGATGGTCAGCTTCCGTGAAATCCTGTCGAGCCGCGATTATGGTGACGGCACCCAGAACCTGCCGCTGGCCCTGGGCAAGGACATTGGCGGTGATGCGGTCGTCGCTGATCTGTCGAAGATGCCTCACTTGCTGATCGCGGGTACCACCGGCTCCGGTAAGTCTGTTGCTATCAACACGATGATTCTGTCGCTGCTCTATAAGCTCAGCCCGGATGAATGCCGCCTGATCATGATCGACCCCAAGATGCTGGAGCTGTCCGTCTATGACGGCATCCCGCACCTCCTGTCGCCCGTGGTGACCGACCCGAAAAAGGCGGTTGTCGCCCTCAAATGGGTCGTGGGCGAGATGGAAGACCGCTATCGCAAGATGTCCAAGATGGGCGTGCGTAACATCGCCGGCTACAACGGTCGCGTGAAAGAGGCGCTGTCCAAGGGCGAGATGTTCTCCCGCACAGTGCAGACTGGTTTTGACGATGACACCGGCGAGCCAGTGTTCGAAACGGAAGAGTTCGCACCCGAGGCGCTGCCCTATATCGTTGTCATCGTGGACGAAATGGCCGACCTGATGATGGTTGCAGGCAAAGAGATCGAGGCCTGCATCCAGCGTCTGGCGCAAATGGCGCGGGCGAGCGGCATTCACCTGATCATGGCCACGCAGCGCCCCTCGGTTGACGTAATCACCGGCACCATCAAGGCGAACTTCCCGACCCGGATCTCCTTCCAGGTGACCGGAAAGATCGACAGCCGTACCATCTTGGGTGAGATGGGCGCCGAGCAACTCTTGGGCATGGGCGACATGCTCTATATGGCAGGGGGCGCCAAGATCACCCGCTGCCATGGACCCTTCGTCTCTGACGAAGAGGTCGAGGAAGTCGTCACCCACCTCAAGCAGTTCGGCCCGCCCGCCTATGTGGGCACAGTTCTGGATGGCCCGGATGAGGAAAAGGCCGACGATATCGACGCGGTTCTGGGCCTATCGACAGGTGGCAATACCACTGGTGAGGATGCGCTTTATGATTCTGCCGTGCAGATTGTGATCAAGGACCGCAAGTGCTCCACCTCCTACATCCAGCGCAAGCTGGCGATCGGTTACAACAAGGCTGCCCGGCTGGTGGAACAGATGGAAGAAGAGGGCCTCGTCTCTCCTGCAAACCACGTCGGCAAGCGCGAGATCCTTGTCCCTGAACAATAAAGGCCGCACGAACGCCGATCGGCGGATCGGTGCGCAGGGCCGCCCTTGGACAGGGCGGCCTCTTCCTTTTGGTGCCGCAGGGCTTATCTAGACCTCATGAAACAGATCCTATTCGCAATCGCGTTTGTTCTTGCGGCGCCGGCTGCATATGCGGCTGAAAAGCTGAGCCTCAATGAGCTGTCCGCCTATCTCAACGGGCTGACCACGGCCGAGGCGCCCTTTACCCAGATCAATGATGATGGGAGCCTGTCTACCGGCAAGCTCTATATCCATCGCCCTGGCCGGATGCGGTTTGAATATGACGGGGAAAATGGCGCGACCGTTGTGGCTGGATCGGGATCCGTTGTGATTCATGACCCTAAATCGAACCAGCCGCCCGAAACCTACCCCCTGAAACGTACGCCTTTGTCTATCATATTGGCCAAGAATGTGGATTTGGCGCGAGCGGGCATGGTGGTCGGGCATCAATTCGATGGGACCTCGACGATTCTGCAAGCACAGGATCCCGAGAATCCAGAGCAGGGCGGGCTTGAACTGATGTTCACCGGTGATCCCGTAGAGCTGCGCAAGTGGGTTGTCTATGACAGTGCCGGGGGAAAGACGACGGTGATCCTTGGCGCACTTGAGACGGGTGGGAAACTGTCGTCTTTTCTCTTCAATACCGGAGCAGGCAGCAAGTCGCGCTGATCACGAGCAGGGCCAGATCTGTGCAAATGGCAGTTTCGTCTTTGTGCAGAAAATCCTCCCGCTCCCGCAGGTGCCTAGGTAGTGCATGACCCCCTTTTGTGCGGAATCAGGCCAGGCGCTATTGGCGAACACGCAGAGATAAGAGGCGCCAAATGCAAACCGCACCGCCGTTGTGCAGTGCCGAGCCCAACAGGTGAAGGACCTTCTTGCAAGGGCCTAAGACAGGTGGCAGAGCCTTATCCTTCGATTGCAAGCGACACGCTTTTCAATCATCGAAACTTTCGGCAAGCGGCAAGCTGCGCCTGATACATCAGCGCGCGATCTTCGACTTTGTCTGCGACACGGATGAGCCAGGACTTCCTGCGATAGGTGCCGCGGGCATAGCCGCTGTGGCCCTCGTGATAGGCAAGATATTGGTTGCGCGCATCATATAGCGGGATGCCGTTCCGTTCACGGGTTTTGTTCATATACCAGCCCATGAAATCCGAAGCGTCCCGGATCCGGTCCCGCTTGGCGCGGCGCTTTCCGGTTTCGCGGCGATACTCGTCCCAGGTCCCGTCCAGTGCCTGGCTATAGCCATAGGCGCTTGACTGGCGGCCCATCGGGATGACCCCCAGAAGATAGCGATGCGGCGTACGGGCATCGCCGTCAAACCGGCTTTCGTGATAGATCGTAGCCATCTGCACATGCACTGGAACGCCCCAGCGGCGCTCGGTCGCGCGGAAGGCCTTCAGGTATTCCGGCCGCTGCTTGATAATGCTGCAGGCGTTATCAAGGTTACGCGGCGGAGACTTGTACCCACCTCCACAGGAGGCAACTGCCAACAGGAGGATCAGGGCGACGATGATTCTGCTCATTGCCTCTGCCTTTTGTTTTCGGGCAGTGTAGCGAATTCACCCTTCGGGGGAAATCACATTTCCAGAAGCAGGGACAGAAGCAGAGGCAAGGCTGCAACGGACATCAGGGTCGAAACCACGACCATGCCGGCCACGGCCTGAGCATCCGCTTCGAACTTTTCGGCAAGCAGGTACGAGGTTACGGCAACGGGCGTTGCCAATTGCAGAACCAGCACGCCGAAGGCGGTGTAATCAAGGCCAAATGCCAGTCCAAGCCCCCATCCAATGGCGGCGCTGAGCGTGACCTTGATCAGCGACAGTGCAATCGCCAGACCGGTCTTTCCCGGGGTCAGCCGCGCCACGGCAACACCAAGCGTGATCAGCATCAGCGGAATGGCCATCTGGCCGATCAGATCCAGCGCATTTGTCAGGAACAGGGGCGTCTGCCAGCCTTGCCACAGGAAGAGCGCCCCCACCAGAGTCGCCCAGACCATTGGTTCGCGGAGGGCCTTGCTGCCACCGCCTTCACCGGCGACGAGGTAGATCCCGAAGGTAAAGGATAGGACGGCCGAGACCGCCAGCATCGCCACCGCATAGCCGAGACCTGCGTCCCCAAAGGCAAAAAGGGAAAGGGGAATGCCCAGGTTGCCGGTGTTGCCAAATATGAAGGGGGCAAGATAACTGCGCCGCTCGAGTTGCATGATCCGGACCAGTGCAGCACCGACGAGCGCCAGAAGGGCATGCCCTGCCAAGGCGGCGAGCACGAACCAGCCTATCGCGCTCTTATCCAGCTCGGTCTTCATCAGGGCAGTGAAGATCAAGCAGGGCACGGCCAGAGTCATCGCCAGTCTGGTAACAAACTGAATTCTGTATTCAAAACCGAGGCGCACCCAGGTGAAACCAACACCTGCCAGAAGGAAGACAGGGGCTACGATCTCGAGCACTGTTACAGCAAGGTTCACAGTCTGTTTCCCCGAAAATTTGCCTCAAGAGTTGGACATCCGTCGCCCATACGCGTTAGTAGTAATCCACGGGGGCAGCAAGACCATGTTGAGAACGCGCGCAAAATATAACCTGGGCCAGATCGTCCGCCACCGGAAGCATCCCTTCCGCGGGGTGGTGTTCGATGTGGACCCGACCTTTGCCAACACAGAGGAATGGTACGAAGCCATCCCCGAGGACAGCAGGCCGGTCAAAGACCAGCCGTTCTACCACCTTTTGGCTGAAAACGATCAGACCTATTACGTTGCTTATGTGTCCGAGCAGAACCTTGTGGCCGATTATTCTGGCGAGCCGGTCAGCCATCCGGACGTACCAGAGATGTTCGGACAATTTGATGGTGCTACATACTCCCTGCAGTACCAGCTGAACTAGGCACTTTTCCAATCAGGGGTAGTCAAAGGACGGCAAGCGCTCCCGCGCCTGCGGTTAGATCGGCTGTGCCGATCTAGCCTGACAGCCTTGGGCCCGGCGCTGCACCTTCCGGTGCAGCGCGGTCGCGCGTGACGGTGAATGCCCCCTGATCAGTAACCGAGAGCGCAGCCATCCTTGCGAGGATCGCTTGCACCTTCGAGGAGGTCACCCTCGTGGATCCGGATCGCCTGCGATCCGCCAATCGCGGTTTCCGGAATTTCGACGGAGTGACCCATGTCTGCAAGCTCTTGGCGCACGGCATCTGAATAGCCGCGTTCCACCTTCAATACACCTGCATCCGAGAAGCTGCGCGGCGCATCCATTGCGGCCTGAGGATCCATACCGAAATCGGTGATGTTTGAGACAAAGCGCGCGTGGCCGTTGGGTTGATAGGACCCGCCCATGACGCCGAAGGGCATGATGACCTTGCCGTTCTGACGCAGCATACCGGGAATGATCGTGTGCATGGGGCGCTTGCCACCGCCCAGCTCGTTTGCGTGGCCTTCTTCGAGGGTAAAGCCTGCGCCGCGGTTTTGCAGCAGGATGCCAAACTTCTCTGAAGCGATGCCCGAGCCGAAGCCGTGGAAGATCGAATAGATCAGTGAGACTGCCATACGGTCCTTGTCTACAACGGTGATGTAGATCGTGTCCTTGTGCACTGCCTCGCTGATCGGTGCGGCAGCGGCCATGGCGCGTTTCGGATCGATGAGCGCGGCCAGTTTTGCGGCCGTTTCCGGCGCCAGCATGTGCTCCAGGCGGCTTGTATGATCCGGATCGGCGATGAAACGGTTGCGGGCATCATAGGCGAGCTTGGCTGCTTCGGCTTCGATGTGAGCGCGTTCGGCGCCAAATGGGGCCATACCAGCGATTTCGAAGTGTTTGAGGATGTTCAGCATGAGGATGGCTGTTGCCCCCTGGCCGTTGGGCGGATGCTCTACCAAGTCGATGCCTTTGTAGTCTCCTGCAACAGGCGTGGTTTTCATGCAGGCCGTAGCGGCAAAGTCGTCAGCGGTATGGACCCCGCCAAGAGCATTGAGAGCAGCAACCATGTCTTCGGCTACTTCTCCGGTGTAGAAGGCATCGCGCCCGCTCTTGGCAATGCGCCGCAGGACTTCGGCTTGACCGGGCGCGCGGAAGATCTGTCCGACCGAGGGTGCTTTGCCACCGAACAGATAGCTTTCGCGCGCCGAACCCTGAAGTGTGTCTGCGTCATTGGCCCAGTCAAATGCTACCCGCGGTGCCACGGGCACACCGTTTTCGGCGTAGTGAATTGCGGGTGCAAGGATGGTGTCGAGACCCAGTTTGCCTTCGTTTTCAGAGAGGTGGCAGAACGCATCGATTGCCCCGGGAACGGATACAGCGTGTGGGCTTTGCAGGGGGATGGTCTTAAGCCCTTCAGCGCGCAAGTCTGCGGCATTTGCGGCAGCTGGCGCCTGGCCCGAACCATTGAGCGCGTGGATTTCTTCACTGCCGGGGCGGTTATAGAGCACGAAGCAGTCGCCACCGATTCCGGTCATCTGAGGTTCGCAAATCCCCAAAAGCACTGCACCGGCGATGGCAGCATCCATAGCGTTGCCGCCTTGTTTGAGAATGTCGATGGCAGCGCTTGCTGCCACTGGGTGTGACGTGGCACACATCCCATTTTGAGCAAAAACTGCAGATCGTCCCGGTTGTTGAAAGTCGCGCATGTACCTCTCCCTTTCTGCTTCGGGCGCACAGTAGTGTCTCCTTACTTAAAGGCAATGCGAAAGACGTGATGGCTGGTCAGTCACCAGGCTGGGGACCAGCATGCGGGATAAACCTGTCGTGACGGAGTGGAGGGCTGTTACGCTGGCCTAGATAAAAACACCCGGCGCCAGGACTTTGGTGGGGGCAGTGACACATGGCGCCGGGCACAGCCATTAGAAGCTTATTCTTAATGTAAGCCACACCAATTGGGCGCTATTGGGTCAAATTTGTGGTGCAATTGGGGCGCTGGTATCAGGCTTGTGTAACCTGGATCTCGAAACATAGAGAAAGTTGATTGTTGCCTGCGTTTCGCTCGTAGTGGATATCGCTGGTCAACTCGCGGATCAGGAACCAGCCAAACCCGCCTTCGGGCAGCTGATCCAGAGGAACGTCGATGTCGGCCGCTTTTCCGTCCGGGAGCTGCCCATCCGGGAATGGCGCGCCTGCATCGCTGATATTGATCCAAAGTCGCTGTGGGTCCAGCGAACACCGGATGCGGACATCCCCCGGTGCAGTTCCGGCATAGGCATGCTCAACCACGTTGTTGACCGCCTCGGCCAGGGCAATCTGCACTTCATCCGCTCGCAGTTCGGGGATACCCATCTTGCGCAATCGCGTCACGACTTCTGTGATGCCCGAGCGTGCATCCAGTTCTGTAGCCGTGAACGAGCAGGCAAAGATTTCAGCCATTTTCATCTCGCTTCGCGCGGTTTCGCATTTGCGCACTTACGTGCGCAATCATGTGCCGACCTTGGTTTCTGAGATCGCCTCTTTGAGCGATCCGTACAGGTTGAAGATCGTGTCCATGCGCGTCAGGCGGAAGACTTTTTCTACCATGGGTGTGGGACCGGCCAGATCAAGGCGCCGCCCCTGTCCAAGCTGCTTCATGGCAGCTACAATCGCTCCCAGACCACTTGAATCGATGAACTGGACCTCGGACAGATCCAAAATCACACGATCCGGGCCACTTTCGGTGGCTGACCGCATGTCCTCTTTGAACCGAATCGCCATGGCAGCGTCGATCCTCTCGGCATTGACCGTCACGATCTGCGCGCCGTCCGTTACAGTGCTGGATAGGCTCATAGTATTTCCCCGGGCGTCAATCTGTACTTCACAAGAACTCTAGACCTCAAACCTTAGCATTCTGTATGGATAATTTCGACGATTGGAGGAAAATTTCATGAAACAAGTTGTGATTGCCGGTGCGGCCCGAACGCCAATGGGCGGCTTTCAGGGCGTATTCGACGGTGTGACAGCTGCAGAACTGGGCGGAGCCGCGATCAAGGCAGCCCTGTCTGGCGCTGGCGCAGATACGGTGGACGAGGTTCTGATGGGCTGCGTTCTGCCGGCAGGTCAGGGTCAGGCGCCCGCGCGGCAGGCCGGGTTTGCAGCCGGTTTGGGTGAAGAGGTGCCCGCCACCACGCTCAATAAGATGTGCGGGTCTGGTATGAAGGCGGCTATGATTGCCTTTGACCAGATCGCGCTGGGCCATGCCGATACAATGATTGCAGGCGGGATGGAGAGCATGACCAATGCCCCCTACCTGTTGCCCAAGATGCGTGGTGGTGCGCGCATCGGTCACGGCCAGGTCATCGATCACATGTTCCTCGATGGATTGGAAGATGCCTATGACAAGGGACGCCTGATGGGCACCTTTGCCGAGGATTGTGCGGAAAAGTTCCAGTTCACCCGCGAAGCGCAGGATCAATACGCTCTGGCTTCCTTGTCCAACGCGCTGGATGCCGAGCGCAGTGGTGCCTTTGAAGGTGAGATCACGCCCGTAACTCTCCACACCCGCAGCGGCGAGCGGATCATAACCACCGATGAGCAGCCCCAGTCGGCCCGCCCGGAAAAGATTCCGAACCTGAAACCTGCTTTCCGCAAGGATGGCACGGTCACGGCGGCCAATGCCTCTTCCATTTCCGATGGGGCTGCAGCGCTGGTTCTGGCCTCCGAAGAGGCGGCCAAGGAAAAGGGTCTAAATGTGCGGGCGCGCATCATGGGCCATGCCAGCCATGCTCAGGCACCCGGCTGGTTTACCACCGCACCGGTTCCGGCGGCGCAGAATCTCTTGAAACGACTTGGCTGGTCGGTCGATGACGTGGATCTATGGGAGGTGAACGAGGCCTTTGCCGTAGTGCCCATGGCCTTCATGCACGAGATGGGGATCACCCGTGACAAGGTGAACGTCAACGGCGGCGCCTGCGCTTTGGGACATCCCATCGGAGCCTCGGGCGCGCGGATCATGGTGACGCTGCTCAATGCGCTTGAAAAACGCGGGTTGAAGCGGGGCGTTGCGGCGATCTGCATCGGCGGCGGCGAAGGTACAGCCATCGCGATCGAGCGCGTCTGATCGCGGACCAATTCCTTAAAAAGGCGGGGACCAGTCCCTCGCCTTTTTTGCGTTTCTGATCTGCCGCCGCGTTACATGGCTTGCGCGGCCGCTCAACTCCCCGCACTCTGTTTCACATATTCAATGACGTGTTGACTGAGCCACTGGCGGGTTTGGTGCTGGGAGGTTTCCAATGAAGAAACTGAAGCTGCTTTGGGCGCTGGTGCGTGTTTTGTTGCCCGAGGGTCTTGTACGCAGGCTCTATAGTGGATCCTTGCCGGTCGTTGATGAGAGGCAGGCCGATCCCAAGGCGCAGGCCGTTGCAGATCTGGTGGGTCTGGTACGCGATCCGGGCGCCGTGCCCACGGTCGCGGAAAGCCGCGCGCAGCTGGCCGGTTTCATCGAGAAGTTCGACGCGCCCTGCATGGCCCGAGTGGCGCGGAGCGACATCACACTGCCCGGTGCGGATGGCCCGCGCCCTGCGCGCCAGTACCTGCCGGACGCGATTGATCCGGGCCAGTCTTTGCCCTGCCTGATGTATCTGCATGGAGGAGGCTGGATTCAGGGCAGCATCGATACCCATGATGCGCTTTGTGCCAAACTGGCGGCGCGTGCAGGTATTTGTGTTGTGGCCTACAGCTATCGTCTTGCGCCCGAGCACCCTTTTCCGGCGGCGCCTCAGGATGTGATGGCGGGATATCGGGCTCTTTTGGACCATGCCGAGGAGCTTGGCATAGACCCACACCGTATTGCGGTCGGTGGCGACAGCGCCGGTGCCAACCTGACGGCCAGCCTGATGCACAGCCTGTCCGAGGCGGCAGTGCCCCTGCCACAAGCGCAGCTCTTGTTCTACCCGGCGGTGGATGCGCGGCTCAATTCCGCCTCGGTTGAGGCGCTGCACGAGCATGCCCTTTTGTCGCGCCCTCGGATGGAGTGGTACATGGACCAGTATCTCCCTGCAGGTCAGGACAGGCTGGCGCCGGAGGTTTCTCCGGTGATGTCTCGGAAACTGGCAGGGCAGCCGCAGGCCTTTGTACTGGTTGCAGGTCACGATCCCTTGTGGGACGACGGCTTGTCCTATGCCGCGGCGCTGGAGCAGGCAGGTGTTGCGGTCACCCTCTCGCGCTATCCGGGCCAGATCCACGGCTTTCTGAACCTCACCAAGGTGGTCCCGCAAGGGGATCTGGCCATCTCCGAGGCCGCGACCTGGCTGGGGCTGGCCTTAAACGCCGATGCCTGAGCAGGATCTTGCGCTTGGGCGCCCGTCACGGGATACAGCACCTGTGAAATTGATAGATGCGGGAGCCTGACCTGATGAGCCTCGATTACAGCACCTTGGCAAAGACTATCGCCGCCCTGACCGAAGGGGAGGACGACGAAGTCGCCCTGATGGCCACCGTGGCCTGCGAGGTGCATCACAGCGATGACCGGTTTGACTGGACTGGTTTCTACCGCGCGGTGGCGCCCGAGCTGCTGAAGATCGGCCCCTATCAGGGCGGGCACGGCTGCCTTCAGATCCCGTTTTCGCGCGGGGTCTGCGGCGCGGCGGCGCGCAGCGGCGAAGTGCAGCTGGTGCCGGATGTGGAGGCTTTTCCAGGCCATATCGCCTGCGCCTCTTCCACCCAGTCGGAACTGGTTCTGCCGGTCTGGAACAAAGCCGGGGATCTGATCGGCGTCTTTGATATCGATAGCGACCAGCCGGATGCCTTTACGCAAGAGGATGCCGACCAACTGGCTGCGATCCTGAAACAGGTCTTCGCCGTTTGACGGGCTTTTGTGATATTCGTGAAAAAATGCTTTGAAATTTCACTGACTCGGGGCATCGTGAAAAAGAACTGCATTTTTTCACGTCCCGGAGCCTCCTCTTGTCCGACCTGTCCCCGCCCTCTGCCACCCTTGGCGCCGACATCCGTGCCCTGCGCAAGGCGCGCGGGCTGACCCTGACGGACATCGCGGAACGGCTTGACCGCTCTGTGGGCTGGCTCAGTCAGGTGGAGCGGGACCTGTCTGATCCGTCAATCTCGGACCTGCGCCAGATTGCGCAGTGTCTGGGCGTGCCCATGTCGATGCTGTTTGCCCATTCGAACGCTCCGGCCGAGGAACAGGGCTATGTGGTGCGTGCAGGTGCGCGCCGTCCCATGGGGTCGGGCGAGGAAGGTCTGATCGAAGAGCTGCTCTCGCCGGACCTCACCGATGATTTTGAAATGGTGCATTCCACCTTTGCGCCCCGCTCACGCATGCAGACCCCCGCGGACCGGCCCACGCAGGAGGTGGGCTACATGATCTCGGGCAAGCTGGATCTGGTGATCGGCGGGCGCGCCTTCACCGTCGGCCCCGGCGACAGCTTCCGCATTCGCCATGAACCCTATCAATGGGCCAACCCTTATGACGTGGCCGCCGTGGCGGTCTGGGTCATCGCCCCGCCGGTGTACTAGGGGGACGTGCGATGAGTTTCGAAGCCTGGAGTGTTTTTGCCCTGTTCTGGGTGGTTTTTGTCACCACACCGGGGCCAAACGCGGTGAACTGCATCTCGAACGGCATGACCCTCGGCCTGCCCAAGGCGATGCTCGGGGTGCTTGCGATCCTGACGCAGGCCAGTGCATTTCTGGTTCTGTCGGCTCTTGGAGTGACGGCACTGATCGCGGCCTCGCCCACGGCGTTTTTCGTGGCCAAGGTGATCGGCGCGGGCTTTCTCATCTTCCTTGGCATTCGCGGCTGGCTCAACGCAACGCGCCCCACGCCCGCGGTCGAACGGCCCGCGCGCCACGTCTACCTGCACGCGCTGGCGGTCGCCACCATCAACCCCAAAAGCGTCGCCGGATATCTTGCCGCGTTTTCCCAGTTCGTGCAGCCCGGCGTGCCGATCTGGGATCAGATGGCGGTCATCATGCCCACGGCGCTGGTTCTGACGACGCTCAGCTACACTGGGTTCACGCTATTGGGCGTTCTGATGGGCAAGGCGGCGCTCAAGGCGGTCTTCAATGTCTGGATCCGCCGGGTGCTGGCTCTGTGCTTCATTACATATGGGATTCTGCTGGGGGCCAGCAGCACACCAAACCTGGAGGTGCCGCAATGACACAGCCACCAGTCCCAACACCTCATTCAGCAAAAGGGAGCGGATATGTCTGATTTTCCATCAAAGGCCCGCGTGGTCATCATTGGCGGCGGTGTCGTCGGCTGTTCCTCCCTCTATCATCTGGCCAAGAAGGGCTGGAGCGATTGCGTGCTCTTGGAAAAGAACGAGTTGACGGCGGGCTCGACCTGGCACGCGGCAGGCAATGTGCCGACTTTCTCGACCTCCTGGTCGATCATGAACATGCAGCGCTATTCGACCGAGCTTTATGCGCGGCTGGGCGATGAGGTTGACTACCCGATGAATTATCATCAGACGGGGTCGATCCGGTTGGCGCACACGAAAGAACGGATGCAGGAGTTCGAGCGGGCCGCAGCCATGGGTCGCTATCAGGGCATGGGGATGGAGATCCTGACCCCGCAACAGGCCAAGGATCGCTATCCCTTCCTTGAAACCCACGATCTGGCGGGCGCTCTTTATGATCCCAACGACGGCGATATCGACCCCGCGCAGGTGACGCAGGCGCTGGCCAAGGGCGCGCGTGACATGGGCGCCAAAATCCTGCGCTTCTGCCCCGCGACTGGCGTCACGCAAACGGATGACGGCTGGATCGTGCACACCGACAAGGGCGACATCGCCTGCGACTATGTGGTCAACGCCGCCGGATATTACGCGCAGCGCGTCGGTGAATGGTTCAAACCCTATGGCGGGCGCACGGTGCCGATGATGGTGATGAGCCACCAATATCTTCTGTCCGAGGAAATCCCCGAGATCGAAGCCCACAGCAAAAAGACCGGGAAGAAGCTACCGCTGTTGCGGGATGTGGATGTCTCCTACTACCTGCGGCAGGAAAAGCATGGCTTCAACCTGGGCCCCTATGAACCCAACTGCCGCGCCCATTGGGAGACCGACGCCGATCCCATGCCCGAGGATTTTTCCTTCCAGCTGTGGAACGACGATTTGGACCGGATCGAAGACATCGTCACCGACGCAATGGAGCGTGTGCCTGCACTGGCGACAGCGGGCGTTTCCCGCGTGATCAACGGTCCGATCCCCTATGCTCCCGATGGGCTGCCCTTGCTAGGGCCGATGCCTGGCGTGAAGAACGCTTTCGAAGCTTGTGTTTTCACCTTCGGCATCGCCCAAGGCGGCGGCGCGGGCAAGGTGCTGGCGGAATGGATCGTCGATGGGCAGACCGAATGGGACATGTGGTCCTGCGATCCGCGCCGCTACACCGATTACACCGATCACGACTACTGTGTCGCCAAGGGCATGGAGGTCTACGGCCACGAATATGCCATGCACTTCCCGCGCCACGAATGGCCTGCGGGGCGAGACAAGAAGCTGTCGCCGGTCCATGATAAGGTCATCGCGCTGGGCGGGCAGATGGGCGCCTACAACGGCTGGGAGCGCGCCAACTGGTTCGCCAAACCCGGCGATGACACGTCGGAGGAAGCCACTCGCACCTGGGGGCGCGCTGGCCCCTGGGAGGCCCGCATCCGCGAAGAATGCGAGGCGGTGCGCGATCACTGCGGCGTGCTGGACCTGCCCGGTTTTTCCCGCTTCGAGGTCAAGGGACCCGGTGCGCGTGAATGGCTGCTCGGCAAGATCACCGGCGCCCTGCCGGGACCGGGGCGCATGGGGCTGGCCTATTTCACTGATCCCCGTGGCCGTATCCTGACCGAGATGAGCGTCATGTGGCACGGGGAAGATCACTACATGCTGATCACCGCCGCCACGGCCCAGTGGCATGACTACTATGTGCTGGCACATGACCTGCCCGAAGGGATCACGCTGCGCGACCGCACCACGGATTTCTCGACCCTGATCGTTACTGGCCCCGCCGCGCGCGATATATTCACTGCCATTAAAACCAAAGCCGATCTTTCGCTACCTTGGCTTTCGGTGCAGACCGCGCGCATTTCCGGGATCGACTGCGGATTGGCGCGTGTCTCTTTCGCCGGGGAACTGGGCTGGGAAATCCACGCTGCCCCCGATGACATTCCGGCGCTTTATGACGCGGTGCTGGATGCGGGCGCCAAACCCTTTGGCATGTACGCGCTGAATTCCCTGCGGATCGAGAAAGGCTACCGCGCCTGGAAAGGGGATCTCTCCACCGACTATTCGGCAATCGAAGGCGGGCTCGATCGGTTCATTAGGTTGGACAAACCGCAGCACTTCCCGGGCAAGGCGGAGCTCGCGGCAGAGGCAAAGGCCGGACCGGCAAAACGCTTTGTCACCCTGATCGTCGAGGCGGCAGAGGCGGACGCCCCTTACATGTCCTGCATCTGGAAGGATGGGGAGATTGTCGGAGAGACCACCTCGGGCGATTGGGGATACCGCGTCGACGCTTCCATCGCTCTGGGCATGGTGCGGGCCGATCTCGCCGTCGCCGACACCGAGCTGGAGGTCGAAATCTACGGGCAGATGTGCCCTGCCATGGTGCAAAAGGATGAGCCGCTCTGGGATCCGGAAAACGCCCGCTTGCGCGCATGATGCTCCGGGGTTAGGCCGCAGTCAGGTAAAGCAAGAGGCATGAAATGTCGGATATTACATTGCTGGATGGCTCCATTGGTCAGGAGCTGGTGAAGCGGGCCAAGGGGCAGCCGACGCCCATGTGGTCGACCTCGGTGATGCTGGATCAGCCCGAAGCCGTTGAGGCTGTGCACAAGGCCTATTTCGATGCGGGAGCGACCATTGCCACGGCAAATACCTATGCGGTGCACCGGGACCGCCTGCCCATGGGTGGGCTTGAGGATCGATTTGAAGATCTGATCGACATGGCCTTGCAGGGCGCTGGGGCCGCGCGCGATGCCAATGGCGGGGGAAGGGTGGCCGGGGCGATGGGGCCGCTTGGTGCCACCTACCGCACCGACAAGACGCCCCCGGCAGAGCAAGCCGCGCCGCTTTTTGCCGAATTGGTTGATCTGATGCGCGACCGGGTGGATCTCTTCATTCTGGAAACCGTCGCCTCGATTGATCAGGCGCGGGGCGGATTGATGGGCTGCCAGAAAGCAGACCGCCCGGTGTGGCTGTCGGTGACGGTCGATGACGAGGACGGAACTCGCCTGCGCTCCGGTCAGCCGGTGGCGGATCTGGCGCCTGTGGTGGCGGAATTTGCCCCCGATGCGGTGCTGATCAACTGCTCCCGCCCCGAGGCGATCCCGGCGGGCCTTGAGATCCTCAAAACCTTTGGTCGCCCCTTTGGCGCCTATGCGAACGGTTTCACCAAGATCTCCGAAGGGTTCCTGAAGGACGCCCCGACAGTAGACGCCCTGGAAGAGCGCAAGGATCTGGGGCCCAAAGCCTATGCGGATCTGGTCATGGGCTGGATTAATCAGGGTGCCACAATCGTTGGTGGTTGCTGCGAGGTTGGTCCCGATCACATTACCGAGCTGGCGCGCCGCCTGACGGCAGAAGGGCATCGGATTATCTAACCGATTGGAAAAGGGGCGCGATGACGCGGGAAACCGGCACTCAGGAAAAAGGGTCGTGGCAGATCGATATTCTGGTCTGCGAGGGCTTCGTTTTGACCGAAATGGCAGCGGTGACGGATACGCTGCGGATTGCCAACCGGGTCATGGCACGCCGCCAATTTGAATGGACCGTACGCTCGGCCATTGGCGGGCCTATCGGCTGCCGTTCCGGCCTTGATGTGGAAACCAAGCCCTTTGTCACGCGGCCTGATGCGGATTTCGCCTTTGTGCTGGGAAATACCGATCCCAGCCATCCTGGTCTGTCACTGAACCGTGTGATCCAGAGTTATACCAGCCGTGGGACCAAGGTTTATCTGCTCGCCGAAGCTGCGGCCCGTCACATCCGCAATCAAAGGGGACAGGTCGGCCCCCATACAACCCATTGGGAAAATTCGGATCTGTTGCGCGAGCAGCTTGGTCTAGACCCGGGCAGCCAGACCCTGGCCCATGAGGACGGGCTGGTCGTAACCTGCGCCGGGATGGGCGCCACCACCGATATCGTTCTGGCGCTGGTTGGGCGGCTCACTTCGGCGGCAGTGCAGGTGACAGTGGCGAATATCCTCTTGCATGATCACATCCGCGATTTTGCCTCGCTGCAGCCCTTTGCAGGGCATGCGCCGACCACATCGGGGGATCGCGATCTGGATCACTGTATTCTCCTGATGCAGGCCCACATCGAAGAGCCCTTGCCGATCAGCGCAATCGTGGCTGAGCTGGGTCTCTCCAACCGGTCTCTGGAACGCAAGTTCAAGACCTTTTTTGGCACGACACCAAATGGCTTTTACCGCGAGATGCGACTCGCCAAGGCCAATAATCTGCTTCTGAACACGACCCTCAGCGTGCGCGAAATTGGTCTCGCCTGTGGATTTCCCAATGGGTTTTCCTCGCTCTATAAATCCGTCTTCGGGATCACGCCCTTTGCCCTACGCAAACAGCGCCGGGCCCGGTCTTCTGTCGGCTAGCGTTTCATCATAGGTCAGGCAAAGACCGGGCTAGAGCTGACGTTTTTGGTGCATTTCCTGCCGTCTATCTGTGCCATCATGGGATGAAGATAATGCCTTTGGAGTGCACAAGATGAGCGATCTTCCAACATCGGCCCGCGTGGTCATCATTGGCGGCGGCGTGGTGGGCTGTTCGGTGGCATACCACCTGACAAAGCTGGGATGGAAAGACGTTGTGCTGCTGGAGCGCAAGCAGCTCACCTCCGGCACCACATGGCATGCGGCGGGGCTGATCGGTCAGTTGCGCGCTTCCTCAAACATGACGAAACTCGCACGCTACTCTGCCGATCTTTATCTGGGCCTGGAAGAAGAAACCGGAGTTGCCACCGGCATGCGGCAGGTCGGTTCCGTATCGGTCGCACTGACGGATGAGAGGCTTGAGGAACTCTATCGCAATGCCGCCATGGCGCGCGCCTTTGGCGTGCCGGTAGAGGAGCTGTCGCCAGCCGAGGTTAAAGAGCGCTACGGCCATATCAACCTGAATGGTGTCACCGGCGGTGTCTGGCTTCCCACCGACGGTCAGGCGGATCCGGCCAATATTGCGCTGGCCCTGGCCAAGGGCGCGCGCCAACGCGGCGCCCTGGTCAAAGAGCGGATCAAGGTCACAGGCCTCACGCGGGAGGGACGTCGGATCACCGGGGTTGATTGGGCTTCCGATTCAGGCTCTAACATGGGGCGTATTGCCTGTGACATGGTGGTGAACTGCGCTGGCATGTGGGGGCATGAGGTGGGCCGGATGGCGGGCGTCAACGTGCCGCTCCATGCCTGTGAACACTTCTATATCGTCTCTGAACCGATCCAGGGCCTCACCCAGATGCCGGTGTTACGGGTGCCCGATGAATGCGCCTACTACAAAGAGGACGCGGGCAAGATCATGCTGGGGGCATTTGAGCCCACCGCCAAACCCTGGGGCATGGAGGGCATTCCCGACAGTTTCGAATTCGACCAGCTGCCCGAGGATTTTGACCATTTCGAACCCATCCTGGAGGCCGCCTGCACCCGTATGCCGATGCTGGCCGAGGCGGGGATCCATACCTTCTTCAATGGCCCTGAAAGCTTCACACCCGACGATGCCTACCACCTGGGACTTGCGCCCGAGATGGACAATGTCTGGGTCGCGGCGGGGTTCAATTCGATCGGGATCCAGTCTGCAGGCGGCGCGGGAATGGCGCTGGCACAATGGATGGAAGACGGCGAAAAGCCCTTTGATCTGGGCGATGTGGACATCTCCCGGATGCAGCCGTTTCAGGGCAACAAGCACTACCTCTTCGAACGCTCCAAGGAAACGCTGGGCCTGCTTTATGCCGATCACTTCCCCTATCGCCAAAAGGCGACCGCACGGGGGGTGCGGCGCTCTCCGTTCCATTATCAGCTACAGGAACAGGGCGCGGTCTTTGGCGAACTCGCAGGCTGGGAGCGCGCCAACTGGTTCGCCGACGAAGGCCAGCACCGGGAATACCGCTACAGTTGGAAGCGGCAGAACTGGTTCCAGAATTCGGCTTCCGAACACCATGCAGTGCGCGAAAATGTCGGGATGTATGATATGTCTTCCTTCGGAAAGATCCGTGTGGAAGGGCCCGATGCGGAAAGTTTCCTGAACCATATCTGCGGGGCGAATATGTCCGTCCCTGTGGGCAAGATCGTCTACACTCAGTTCTTGAACAGCCGCGGAGGGATCGAAGCAGATGTGACCATCACGCGCCTGTCAGAGACTGTATTCTTGGTTGTGACGCCCGCAATCACCCGGTTGGCGGATGAAACCCGTATGCGGCGGCTGGTCGGAGAGCGCCGCGTCACCATCACCGATGTGACGGGTGGTGAGGGCGTGTTGGCTGTCATGGGGCCGCGTTCTCGTGAGCTGCTGCAGAAGGTCTCTCCGAATGATTTCAGCAATGCGGTAAATCCCTTTGGCACCGCGCAGGAGATCGAGATCGGCATGGGTCTGGCGCGCGCGCATCGCGTGTCCTACGTGGGGGAGCTGGGTTGGGAGATCTACGTCTCTGCCGACATGGCGGGACATGTGTTCGAAGTGCTGCACGAGGCCGGGCAGGACATGGACCTCAAGCTGTGCGGCATGCATATGATGGACAGTTGCCGGATCGAAAAGGGCTTTCGCCACTTTGGCCATGACATCACTTGCGAGGATCATGTAATCGACGCGGGGCTGGGCTTTGCCGTCGACATGAAAAAGGATGACTTCATCGGCAAGGGGGCGGTTGCTGCCCGCAAGGAAAGTGGCCCCAAGGCGCGGATGCTGCAATTCCGGCTGACCGACGCTGAACCGCTGCTCTATCACAATGAACCGCTGCTGCGGGATGGAGAGATCGTGGGCTATGTCTCTTCAGGCGCCTATGGGCATACCCTGGGCGGTGCCATCGGCATGGGCTATGTCCCTTGCGAAGGCCAAAGCGCGGCCGAGGTGCTGGCCTCCACTTACGAGATTGACGTGATGGGCACCCGCGTAAAAGCAGAGGCATCATTAAAGCCGATGTATGACCCGAAATCAGAGCGCGTGAAGGTATAAACCAGGCTCTATTGCGGGCGAGTTTTGCAAGAGGGCAGGCGTGGTGCGTACTGCGATCACCCCTCGTGTTTTTCTTCATTCCCTTCGCTCGCAAAGCTGCCATAAAGGCGGCAGAGGAGAGCCGAGATGACCAGCCAAAAGCCCGAGAATGTCGACACCCCACAGGGTCTCGCCTTTGCGATTACGGCCTATCTGATGTGGGGGTTTCTGCCTTTGTACCTGAAAGCTGTTTCTCACATTCCGGCGGCGGAGGTAGTGGCGCACCGAGTGATCTGGTCTGTGCCCCTGGCGGGCGCATTGCTGATCTTGTTGCGCCGGACCGATGATCTGCGTGCGGCTCTTCGCAATCCGCGAACCCTGCTTATGGCATGTATTACGGCGGCGCTCATTTCGATCAACTGGGGCATATACGTCTGGTCTATAGCGACAGATCATGCGCTGGATGCAGCGCTTGGATACTACATAAATCCCTTGTTTAGTGTCGCATTAGGGGCGCTCCTCCTGGGAGAACGTCCAACCCGCACGCAGATGGTCGCCATCGCCCTTGCGGCGGCGGCGGTCGTGGTCTTGACGGTCGAGACCGGAAGCCTGCCCTGGGCAGCAATCGGCCTGACTTTTAGTTGGGGGTTTTATGCCTTCTTCAAGAAATGGCTGCCGGTTGGCCCGAACCAGGGATTTCTACTGGAGGTGCTGATCCTGTCGGTACCTGCCCTTGGCTATCTTGCCTATCTAGGGGCCGTGGGGGGAGGGCATTTCACCGTCAGCTGGCAGCAAAGCCTATTGTTGATGGGCTGCGGCGTGGTGACGGCGGTGCCGCTGATCATTTATGCCAATGGGGCAAAGCTGCTGCGGCTGTCGACCATCGGGATCCTGCAGTATATCGCGCCCACGATGATCTTTCTGGTGGCTGTCTTTGTTTTTGGTGAGGAATTCGGCCGCGCCCGGATGATCGCCTTCCCGATGATTTGGGCCGCTTTGGTGATCTATTCAGTGCCGCTCATCCGGCAGATGCGGCGTAAGCCAAAGGTGCAAAACCCGACCTGAATCAGGCTCTAATAAACAGTTTTTCGATCTCATGAGCCAAACGCTCGGCCCAAAACGAATAGGCTTTTGGGTTTGGATGATAGCCGTCCTCGGCGGCAAAGTGCGGATCGCTTGGCAGGTCAAACGGCAGGTGGTGAAACCCGTCGATTTGCGTGGAAAGCCGCGCAAGCCGATGATCAAGCCGCCGAGCTTGTTGTCCGAGTACCCATGCCAGGGGCTGTGGCAAGGCCGGAAAATGCTCCATGTGCGGGACACCAGAGACGAGGATATGGCGCACAGAAAACCGATCCTTGAGGAGACTGGCCAATTGCTGCTGCTGCTGCGCAAATCGTCCCTGTGAGACCGCTCCGGTCACGTCATTCACCCCAAGCGCCAGAATGGCCACATCAAAAGGTCGCGCAGGCAACTGCGAAATGCGGCGCAAGGTGTCTGCGGTACGGTGTCCGGTGGTCGCCTCCAGTTGCCAATGCACTGTATGTCCTTGCGCAAGCCGGTGGGCCAGCTGCCCCGCAAGGGCCTGTGTCTGATCGGAGGCTCCAACCCCGGCTGCAGAACTGTCCCCGGCAATTAACAGACGCAAGAACGGACCCGATCCCAACCGCCCCTGTCTGGGGCCTTCCGGTTCCGGCAGGCGCAGAGCCTTGCGCCGTACGACCATCCCTTGTGCGATCAAAAGGGGCAAAAGCGGCAGGCGCAGGATCTGGTCGGCTGCGATCATCAGGGTCAAAAAACAGGCTCTAACAGGGCGATTTTAGCTGAGTGCCTCGCGGAATTTCAGGAAACGGGCATCGGTCTGAACCCGCGCATTCATCGCATCGCGCAGGGCGCCGACGGATTTATAGGGGCGCATCACAACCTCGAAGGTCTCAATCAGCCCGTCGTCATCCAGGGTGATCAGGTCCACGCCCACGGCGTCGAACTCACCGATCTTGCACTGGAACTCCAGCGCCCAGTCGTTGCCCTCTCCCATAATGCGGCGGTAGCGGAAATCGGAAAACACTTGCCCTACGTGCCCCAGAACGGCGGCCACGGGAGCGCGCCCGGTCCAGGTTTTCCAATAGGTGGGCGGCAGGAATTTCACGTCTTCGGCCAGAAGCTCGGCGATCAGGTGTTCTTCGCCCTTGGCGACGACCTCCTGCATGCGAATGATGGTTGGGTGCATTGTCTCTCTCCCTGTTTGCGCATGATCCTGCCCTTGGGGTGCAGCGCGGAGCAAGAAGGACGTCGCGGGAACTTGCCGCAGTCGCGGCAAGCCAGTAGGCAGTCGCCATGACCGTATCAAGCGAATATGACCCGCCGCAGGAGCCTTTGGAGATCCTGCACCATGATGCGCAGATCCTTGCGGTGAACAAACCGGCGGGGCTTCTCAGCGTGCCGGGCCGGGGGGAGCATCTGTCCGATTGCCTGCTCAGCCGGGTGCAGCTTGCCTTTCCCGAGGCGCTGCTTGTGCATCGGCTGGATCGGGACACCTCGGGCGTCATGGTCTTTGCGCTGACGCCCCATGCGCAGCGGCACCTGTCCATGCAGTTTGAAAAGCGCACCGCTCGGAAGGTCTATGTAGCACGCATTTCGGGGCGGCTTGAACCGCGTTCGGGGACGGTAGATCTGCCGCTGATCGTGGATTGGCCGAACCGCCCGCGCCAGATGGTTTGTCACGAGACCGGTAAGCCTGCCCTGACCGATTGGCGAGTGATCAAGTATGGGGCTGATGAAACGCGCGTACGCCTGACGCCCAAGACCGGGCGCTCACATCAGCTGCGGGTGCATATGTTGTCGCTTGGTCATCCCATCTTGGGCGACCCCCTTTATGCGGAAGGGGCCGCGCGCGACTTCCCTCGCATGATGCTGCATTCCGAGGAACTGCGGATCAAGCATCCCGATAGCGAAGAATCGCTGAAGTTCCGGGCCAAGGCGCCATTCTGATCAGGCGTTGATGCGGAGCCAACTGTCCGGCAGGATGTCGGGGTTGTGCAGCTTGGGATCCCCAAACCACTGTGCGGGACCTGTCACGCGCTTGTCTGGGTTCTGGTTCAGCCATGCCGCCCACCAGGAGAAAGAGCTGTTGGCGATGATGTTGTGCTGGCACAGGGTCATCAGCCGCATATCCTCGTAATCTGTCTCTGGCCCGTTGAAGTCCACGACGACCTTTTCGCAGGGCAGGGGCAGGTTTTGCTTCGCCCAATCGGGATCGTCAGAAAAGACATAGACTGTCGGTGTGCCGGGAAGATCACCCATGATGCGGTTGAGGGCTGCCTCATAGTAGGCCTGATCGCAAAGCACGTGGGCCGCAAGTGCCAGGTAGTCGCCGCGGCGCACATGAAGGGAGATTGCATGGCTGTTTTGGATGCGGTCGGCCATCTCGGCATTTTGGCTGTTAGAGATTTCCGGGAAAGTGAAATCGGCACGGATTCGATCGGCGATATCGGCAAAGTATTTTTCGCTCTGCCAGTAGCCGTGTAGATAGGTGTCATCACCCCAGGTTTCGAAATCCGCGTTGTAGCCCAGCCCCCGTTCACGACGAAACTTTGGCCTGCTGCCAAAGCTGCGCCAAAGGGCATAGCGCAGGGGGGCGTCGGACTTCAGCGGGGGGAGCGCATCGGGTGCTGCCAAGTCAAGATCGAAGACCCGCGTCAGCACTCCTTCACTGCGCTGTATCGCCCCCCTCGTGTCGATGGCGACCGAGGTGCCCAGACGTTCGGCCAGGGCGCGTGCGGCGGCATATTGAAACATCTGATTGCCAAGGCGGCCATGCAGGCGGGCGGTGATCATGGCAGGGGCTGTCCTTGCAAAGTGCTGTGTTTGGCCCTGCATATCGGTGTGACGGACACAATGAAAGGCCGTTGCTGCCAAGGTGCTATTGCTCAGAAACCGACCTGAGGCTCTCCCGCCCGTCATCACCCTTCTTAATGGAAGGGTGCCTCCTGTTGGGCCCGGCGCTGCGCAAAGCGCGGCGCCGGGCCCAAGGCCGCCAAGGGTGTCGTGGCAGTGCCACGGCATCCTGCGGGCGCGGGAGGGCGACGTTGACCTGACCGGATCAGATGAAGCTTTGGATGGTTTTCAGCGCACCGTCGAGGGCTTCGCCTTTTTCGTCCTGCAGGGCGGCTTCCCGCAGGCGGGCGACCCATTCGGGGCCGTCTTCGCGGGCCTCGACTAGTCTTGCGCCATCCAGAACGCGGTCAAACTTCGAAAGACCCCGCGCATGGGTGTCGGAATAGCCCTTGATCAGCCTGCGGCAGCGCAGGATTTCGACCGCCATGTCATAGCGATCCGGCAGGTAGCCATGGGCGCGGGCCAGCCAATCGTCCAGATGAGCCTGCTCCAGTGCGTGACGGTGGGTCTTGCGACGCCAGCCACGTAGGCCTCCGATCAGGTAAAGCATGACAAAGCCGCGCAGGCTGTCGGTGCGGATGCGGCGTCCCTTGTTGAACAGGCGATCCAACCGCTTCATCCAGGTGGGGCTTGCTTCAACCCGGGCGCCCAGACGGGCAGGAAACAAGCCTGCAATCTCCTCGGCACGGGGATGCAGGTAGTCGGTGAGGGTCATCGCCTTGCCTGCGCTGCCAATCTCACCTTCGATACGTTCGAACCGGCTGGCACGGGTCTTGAGGTCGGCCACGCGGATCACGTCGTCATAGGCCATGGCGTTAGCGATGTATTTCGCTGCTTCGCGAGACAACATGTGGTCGCGGCTGGCGTGGTCTTTCGCCACGAAAGTGTCGAGCCGGTCCAGATATTCCGCACCATAGGCGACGTCCTGGAACTCCACCACCTTCCGGAGGCCTGCCTCTGCCATCTCCTGCACTTGGGCTGGCAAGGCGGCGATGCGGGCCGTCAGGCCCTCGAACGCGCGGATCTGCCGTGGCGAACCTGATGGAGCCTGCGCCGGTATTGCTTTGGGCTGTCCTGTTGGACGATCTTCCCCCGTCTGCGCGAGATCATACCCGGCAGCAAAGGCGCGCAGGCTGGCCTCGACCCCCTTGCCTGACGCGCGGATCGCATCCTCGAAAGCGGTTCGTTCAAACGGCAGGGCGCCGGATCCGGCCAATGCTCCGAACAGTGACGCCGAGATCACCGACCCCGCGCCCACGGCCGCGCGTTCCATATCGGCCATGATCAGCTTTTCAGCGGCCATTTCGGCGGCGGCGCGCACCTCTTCGGCATCGGCCATACCGTCGCCGGGCACCATCTTTTCCGAAACCGCCAGCGCCCGGTGGGTTGAGGCAATCAGGGTCGTGCGATCAGGGGTTACAAAGCCGCGCAGGATAGCGCGCCCGGCCTCCATCATCTCGGCGGCAATCATCACGTCCACGTCGCCCTGTGCGGGCGCCAGGGAGAATACCGGGTTCGGGACTGAGGCCGGAGCCATCTCGACATAATAGATCGTGGCACCTGTGCGCTGGGCGACGCCCGCAACGCTGGTAGCTTGGGCGTTGTAGCCTTGAGACCGCGCCAGGGATTCGATCCAATTGGTCAGCACGCCGCCGCCCTGGCCACCCACGGCGAGGATCGCCAGTTTGATCACTCCTTCGAGCCCGGCATCGCGCTGGCCCGCCCCGATTGGCAGTTCGATGGACATCAGGCGGCTCCCTGGCTCACGGTGCTGGAAAACTGCAGGCGCCGTGCCGAACGACGGTTTTGCAGCCACGAAATGACCCGCGTTCGCAGCCCTGCCTTCCAACGCTCAAACCCGGTGGGATTATGCACCACACGGGCCTCGTAGAAAGAGGGGCACAGGATCGCAGCATCGGCAACCTCACCGCAGTTGCCACAGCCAACGCAGGTCTGGTCGATATGGGCAACCGGATCGTCGCGCAGGGGATCGTCGAGTTTCTTCAAGGACAGCGACGGGCAGCCCGACAGGCGGATACAGGCGTGATCGCCGGTGCAGATGTCCTGATCGACGCCGAAACGGGGCACCTCGACGCGGGTGCCTTCCTTGATGGCGGCATTGCGCAGGGGTTTCTCCCGCCGCTGCCGGTTCAGCATGCATTCCGAGGAGGCGACGATCACCTTTGGCCCGTCATAATCGGTGGTCAGCGCCTCGCGGATGGTGGCGCGCATCTGTGTGACGTCATAGGTGCGGTCGATCTGGCGGATCCATTTGACGCCCGCGCCCTCCAGCGCCTTGGTGATCGGGTTGTTGGTCGCCTTGCTGGTATTCTTGGCGCGGCTTGAGGGGATATCCTGTCCGCCGGTGGCAGCGGAATAGTAGTTATCGACGATGATGGCGACGCTGTCGGACTTGTTGAACACCATGTTCCCGATCGAGGAACTGAGCCCGTTGTGCCAGAAGCCCCCATCGCCAAGGATCGAGATCGCACGCTTTTCGCCGCCGCCGTCAAAGGCCGCGTTTGAGGCCGGGCCAAGACCATAGCCCATGGTCTGCCCGCCGATTTCGAACGGAGGCAGGGCGGCGAAGAGGTGACAGCCGATATCGGCCGAGATCTGATGTTTGCCGAGCTCCTTCTCCACCAGCTTCATCGAGGCAAAGATGGGCCGCTCAGGGCAGCCGGTGCAGAACCCCGGCGGGCGGATCGGCACGGTCTGGCTGAGGTCCGGGATCTCGGGCGCGGGTTCGTTGGGGGCGAGGATCTGACCGGGCAAAAGGCTTGCGGCATAGGTGCGCAGAAAGTCTTCGATCCCGTCTTTCATCACCTGGCCGGTGTATTCGCCCGCCTTGGGGAAAGTGCCCTTGCCTTCGAGTTTCGTGCTGCTGCCCGCTTTGTAGAGCATCGCGCCCAGTTGCTGCTCGATGAACTCGGGCTGGCCTTCCTCGATCATCAGGACGGCGTCCTTGTCTTTGCAGAAATCGAGAAGATCGCTTTGCACCAGCGGGTAGGTCACGTTCATCACGTAAAGCGGCACGTCCGTGTTGCCGGACAGATCTGCAAGGCCAAGGCGCTGCAGCGCGCGGATGACGCTGTTGTACATACCGCCAAGGCAGATCAGCCCGACCTTTCCCTCCTTGGGGCCGAACCGCTCGTTCAGGCCATTTTCGAGGATGTATTTCTCGGCAGCTGGCCAGCGGTTGTCGATCTTGTCATGCTCGTGCAGATAGGACATCGGCGGCAGCACCACGCGGGAGAAATCCCGCTGCGGGTTGGCCAGCGCATCGCGCACGGTCAGATTGGGCCGCTGGTTGTCGCGGCAGTCAAAGGTGCCGGTCACATGGCACGACCGGATGCGCACCATCAGCATCACCGGAGTGTTAGAGGCTTCGGAGAGGCCAAAACCATCGCCCACTGATTTCACGATCGAGGGCAGATTGGGGCGCGGATCCAAGAGCCAGAACTGTGACTTCATCGCAAAGGCATAGGAGCGTTCCTGCATGATCGAGGAGCCTTCGCCGTAGTCTTCCCCCACCACCACAAGGGCGCCGCCGGTGACCCCGGAGGAAGCGAGGTTCGCCAGCGCATCAGAGGCCACGTTGACCCCGACCGATCCCTTGAAGGTGACAGCGCCCCGGATGGGATAATGCACCGACGCGGCCAGCATCGCTGCGGCTGCCGCCTCTGACGCGTTCGCCTCGTAGCGAACGCCAAGTTCGCCAAGCAGATCCTCGGCATCGGCCAGAACATCCATCAGGTGCGAGATCGGAGCCCCCTGATAGCCGCCCACGTAGCCTACCCCGTTTTCAAGCAGAGCCTTGGTGATGGCGAGAATACCCTCTCCGGTAAAGCTGTGCCCTGCGCCTTTGCGAAGGTGCTCGACTTCTGCCTTGAACGACCTTTCGGCCATGGGCGCCTCCTTGGCTTGTCTTCGGGGGTCAGATCTGGTGCACGCGCACGTTGCGCAGAATAGTTTGCAGGGTGGCGACGAACTGGCGCTGCTCTTCTTCGCTGATGCCTTTGAACATCTGCGCATAGGCCGCAGCGATATGCGGCCAGAGCTTTTCCTGCGTTTCACGACCCCTCGGCGTCATGTAGATGCGGGTGGCGCGGCTGTCGTCCGGGTCAGGGCAGCGGGAAATCAGCCCTTCCTTTTCCATCTTGTCCAGGGATCGGCTGAGCGTCGATTGCTCCACCACCGCATAGACGGCAAGTTCACGGATCAATAGTCCATCCATCACGGAAAGCACCGCCAGCGTCCGCATCTTGGGTGTCGTTAGGCCCAGGGCCGCCATTTCTTCGCGCAGGGAGGCGTTGTAGCGCCCCATTATGCGGTTCATCAGGTAGGGCGGGAAATTCTCCAGCCCGATCTCTCCCAGCCGCGGCGTACCTGCGGCTTGCGGTTCTTGCGTGACAACATTTTCCTCGTTCATGCACCCATCCTTTTAGCAAGGTTGTAGCCGGACCCGCCGCCCAGACCAGGTCCGGGGTGGGTCGCAGCGCCAATCATATGCAGGTCCTTCACTGCGGTGGTGTTATTGACCGATTGAGGGAAGGGGCGCCAGACAAAGAACTGGTCGAGGGTGCAGGCCCCGCCATAGGGGTCGCCGCCCACCAGATTCATGTTCAGATCCTGCAGGTCGGCGGGGGAATAGGCGCGGCGGGCCAGTTTGATCTTGTCGAAATCCTTGATGTGCCGGGCAAGGATCGCCTCGATCCGGTTGGCAAAGGCTTCGCGGGTAGCCTCGTCCCACTCTGGCCCTGTTTCGATCTGGCCTGCGGCATCCCCCTTGATCACGCGGGGGGCGTCGGGGATCTGCAGCCAGAGGATCGCCTTGCCGTCCGGGCAGCGGGTGGGGTCCATGCGATGGGGCTGGCCGACGCAGATGGTCGGGGTTTCGGGCAGCATGCCGCGCTCCGCTTCGTTGGCGGATTTCGACACGCTGTCGACGCCATCGGCGAGGTGGATCAGAGCGACGTCTTCCAAGCCTTCGCTCAGCCATTCGGGGGCAGCGTCCAGCGCATAGTGCAGCTGGAAATTGCCACGCCCATGGCGATAATTCTTGGTGGCTTCGGGGGCATCCTCTTGCGGCAACAGACGGCCATACAGCTGCGAGGGGGTGACCGATGCAATGACCGAGGCGCCGTGGATCACCTCGCCATCGCTGGTCTCCACGCCCACGGCATGCCCGTTCTGTGTGATGATCCGGGTCACATCCGTGCCCGTGCGGATCACGCCGCCGTTTCCCGTGATCAGGCGACCGAATGCCCCAGCCGCTGCACCGGCGCCGCCCTTGACCACGGGCGCCCCAGCGGCCTCCAGCGCGAAGGCGACGACCCGGCCCATCTGGGCAGAGTAGGTGCTTTCCGGGGTCAGCCCGCAGTGGAGCACCCAGGGCGCCCATAGGGCCTGCATGTCTTCGGAGCCGTAAGAGGATTCCAGCCAGCCCCGCGCCGGTTGCAGCGCCGCGCCGACCCAGGATTTGAGGCCGTTTAAGCCCCGCTTCCAGGCCTGTTTCGCCATCAGTTTGGCGGTGCCCAGCGACCAGAGTGGCCCGCCGAGCAGAGCAAAAAGGAACTCCGCATCCGCTTCGATCCCGCCCACATCGCGGCCATGCTGCGCCCCGTCGCCGGGATGTAGTGCGTCAAAGGCCGCAATATTGGTGGCGCGGTCCATGGTCAGCACCGTGGCGCGCCCGTTCGGGCGCAGTACTGCCGTGGGATGGGCGGTGTGGCAGAACTCCAGCCCGTGCTTGCCCAGATCCTCGGCCAGCTCTGCATAGGCGGGGGAGGTCAGGAACAGAACAAAGGTCGCCGCCATCACATCATGGGCATAGCCCGGCAGCGTGATCTCATCGGTGCGCATGCAGCCGCCGATCCGATCAGAGCGTTCAAGCATCAGAACCGGCTGCCCCTTGCGGGACAGGAGCGCGGCGGAGACCAGCGCGTTGATGCCAGAGCCGATGATGATATGCGGAGCGGCGGCCATCTGCTTTTATCCTTTGGGAACCAGCGCCAAGGCGCGGATCGGGCTGCCGGTGCCGCGCTCGATCTTCAGCGGGGCGGCGATCAGGATGGCGCCCTTGGGCGGCAGCTTGTCGAGGTTGGCAAGCGAGGCCAGGCCAAAGCAGTTGTCGCGGTGCAGCAGGTTGTGCGCCGGGTAGGGCGGCTCCATCCCGCCGGCCTGACCGGCATCGGTGCCGATGCACTGGCTACCCCAGCCTACGATGCCCTTGCTGAGAAGGTACTCGATCGCATCCGGGGTCGGCCCGGGGCTGTGCGGGCCGGTTTCATCGGCGTTGAGGAAGGCCGCCTCGTCGCCTGCGCGCTTGTCCCAGTCGGTACGCATCACCACCCATTCGCCCTTGCCGATTTCGCCATGCTCGGCCTCCCAGGCCTTGATCAGATCGGCGGTCAGCAGGAAATCCTCATTTTCCGCGCTTTCGGCGGAGCAGTCGATCACATTGACCGGAGCAATCAGGCGCTGCACGTCCAGCGTGTCTGTGAAGCCTTCCTCATAGTCCTTGCCGGTGATCCAGTGGTGCGGCGCATCGAAATGCGTGCCGGAATGTTCACCTAGCACCATCCAGTTCCAGGCAAAGAACGGACCATCCTCGTCGTATTCGCTGATCTTGTGGATCTCGACCTTGGGGGTGTTCTTTGCAAAATCCTCGGGCAGTTGCAGGATCGGATTGTTCGGACCCAGCACGCCGGTGCAGTCCACGACCTCGATCTCTCCGGTCAAAAGCTTGGCGCCAAGCCCGTCCAATGCGGTTGTTGCGGTCATTATCGCCTCCCGTGTTGTGCGCGGTCTGTTGCTGCCGCTTTTGTGCGATGACAAATCCATGCTAGACAGATTTAAATGCATTTGCAAATATCAATGTGTGAAGGATAAAGGAATCTCCCCATGTCCACGGTGCCGGATGCAGTCATAATAGGAAGCGGTCACAATTCACTGGCCTGCGCTGCGCATCTGGCGGCGAAGGGGTGGCGCGTTGCCGTCTACGAGCGCGCCGAAGTGCCGGGCAGGGCTGTAAAGACAGGTGAATATACGCGTCCCGGCTTTCGCCATGATTGGGCTGCGATGAATCTATCCCTTTTTGCAGGGTCTTCATTTCATCAGGCATATGCACAGGAGCTTGCGGGTCATGGGCTGTCTTTCGCGCCTGCGGCCAATTGTTTTGCTTCGGTTTTTCCGGATGGGACCTGGCTGGGAATCGGCACCGACGTGGGTGCGAATACGGCGCGAATCGAGCGTGAGAACCCGGCGGATGCCAAAGCCTGGGAGGCGTTGAGCGCAGAATTCCCGGCGCGTGCTGAAACTTTGTTCGCTCTTCTCGGAAGTCCGATCAATAAACGTGCATTTGCATCTTTAGGGTGGAAGTCCTGGCGCAAGATGGGCTCTGCCGGGCTGATGGATCTGGGTCAGTTCCTGGCTTCATCCCCGCGCAGTTGGCTGGAAGAGACGTTTCAGTCGCCCAAGGTGCGCGCGCTGCTGGCGGCCTGGGGCATGCATCTGGATTTTGCCCCCGATGTGGCGGGCGGTGCCCTGTTTCCCTATCTCGAAGGGCAGGTCAATCAGGCCTTTGGCATGGTGCTGGGGCAGGGCGGCGCCGACGGCATGATCAAGGCGATGGTCGCCATGATCGAAGCGCGCGGCGGGTATGTGACCTGTGGGGTAGAGGTTTCGCGCGTTTTGCAGTCTGGCGGGCGGGCTACTGGCGTTGAGTTGGCCGATGGCACGCGGGTAGAGGCGAAAAGGGCGGTGATCGCCAATGTCGCCCCCGCCGCGATGTTGCGGTTGACCGGTGGCACACCTGACAAACGGTACGACCGGGGGATGGAGACATTCTCACATGCGCCGGGCACCATGATGATCCACTTGGCCATGGAGGATCTGCCGGATTGGGCGGCGGGCGAAGAACTCAAGCGGTTCGCCTATGTGCATATGGCGCCGAGCCTTGATCAGATGGCCCGCACCTATGCGCAGGCCAAGGCGGGGCTGTTGCCGGATGAGCCGGTGATTGTCTGCGGTCAGCCGACCGCAATCGACCCCAGCCGCGCGCCCGAGGGAAAGCATGTGCTGTGGCTGCAGGTGCGCATGGTGCCGGGACAGATCAAAGGCGATGCCGCTGGCGAAATCACCGCAACCGAATGGACAGAGGCTGCGCAGCCGATGGCAGAGCGCGCGCTTGATCTCCTTGAAACCTATGCACCCGGCACAAGGGCAAAGATCCTTGGCCAGCATATCGTGACTCCCGCCATGCTGGAGGCCGACAACCCCAACCTTGTGGGCGGGGATCAGGTCTGCGGCAGTCACCATCTGAACCAGCATTTCATGTTCCGGCCCCTGCGCGGGTTCGCTGACGGCTCAACCCCCATTCGTGATCTCTATCACACCGGGGCGGCGGTCTGGCCAGGCGCGGGAACCGGGGCCGGGGCGGGATACCTGCTCGGGCAAAAACTGGCCGGCGCCTAACAAAATCAACAAGCCGGTCTTCCAACCAACAGGGAAACGCAAAATGAAACTCACAAGACGCACGTTATTACAAAGTACCGCCGCCAGTGTAGCCCTTGCCGGGGCCAGCCTGCCCAGCTTTGCCGCCGGGATCGAGGAACTGGTGATCGCCTACAACGTCAATCTGCCCAGCTGGGACCCAACCGTGGGCCCTTCGGCGGTGAACCCGACCATCCAAGGCATCTACCAGTCGGTGTTTGACCTGTTCATTCCGCAGAACCCGGATCTGTCGTTCGGCTCTGGCATCCTGACCGGCTATGGCTGGAATGAGGACAAGACCAAGATCTGGATGGATGTGCGCGAAGGGGTGACTTGGCACAATGGCGACCCCCTGACGCCCGAGGACGTGGCCTGGTCGCTGGAGCGCGCGGGCAATCCAGAGACCGGCAACCCGATCCAGTTCATCTGGGGCAAGATCGGCAATTATGCCATCGATGGCAACCGGGTGACGGCGGATGTTCTGGCCTATGAGCCGACGATCTTCAAATGGATGAGCTTCCTCACCGGCTATATCCTGCCCAAGAACTACTATGAGTCCGTCGGCGCCGATGGATTCGAGGCCGCCCCCGTGGGCACCGGCCCCTATATGGTCGAAAAGTTTGAGCGCAACGCCTTCGTGCGCCTCAAGGCCAATGAAAACTACTGGGGCGGCGCGCCCGAGTTCAAATCCGTCACCATTAAATTCGTGACCGATGCCGCCAGCCGCGTGGCCGAGGTGGAATCGGGCAACGCCCATGTGACGTTGGAAATGCCCTATGAGGAGTTCGACCGCCTCAAAGAGAAATCCGGTATCATGGGCACCGCCGCGCCGGTCTCGGATATCGGGATGATCTTCATCAACGATGTGGACGTGATGAAGGACGCCAATGTGCGTATGGCCATGGCCCATGCCATCGACAAGCAGTTGATCATCGACCGCCTGCTGTCCGGCTATGGCGTTGCCATCGACACGCTGCAGACGCCGGACTATTCCGCCTATGACGCTTCGATCAAGGTCGCCTATGACCCTGAGAAGGCCAAGGAGTTGCTGGCGGCCTCGGGTTATGGGCCGGACAATCCGGTCAAGTTCACCATCCAGACCACCCGCGGCTTCAAGCCGAAGGATTACGAGATCATCCAGGCCATCGTCGGCCTCTGGCGCCGGGTCGGGATCGAGGCCGAGATCGAAGTCTACGAGATCGCCAAACACTACGAGCTGCGCGCGGCGGATACGTTGGCGCCTGCGGCCTTCTACAACTGGGGCAACTCGATCGGTGATCCCACAACCTCGACCGGCTTTGCCATGTTCGGCCCCTCGCCGCATTCGGTCTGGGATGGCGAAGACCTGATGCAGAAGATCCTGCCTTTGTGGGGGGAAGCGGATGAGGCCAAGCGGATCGATGGCTGGAAAGAGGTGGATCGCTTCATCGCGGCCAATGCGCTAGTCATTCCGCTGCTGCAATATGTTCAGCCGATCCTGCACAGTGAGCAGGTCAAGGTTGTTCCCCATGCCTCCGGGGCGCTTCTGCCCCACCTGATGACGCGGGCCTGACACCACGTCTTCCTTGGCGGCGGGGGGCGGATTGATTGCGCCGACCCCCCGCGGCCCTTTTTCACGACCTGACAGAATGAAGGTAGACAATGCAGATCCTGCGCAGAATGATCGCGCGGCTGGCGGCCACGGCTGTGACGCGGGTCGGGGTGGCGGTCATCGTCTTTGTGGTCATCCGCGTGGTGCCGGGCAACCCGATTGCCATGATGCTGCCGCCGGGGGCCACCGATGCGGATATCCAGCGGCTTCAAGAACTTTACGGCCTTGATAAAACCATCCCCGAGCAGTTCCTGATCTGGGCGGGCGGCGTGCTTCAGGGCGATTTCGGCACCTCCATTTCGCTGCGCCAGCCGGTGTCCGAGCTGGTTCTGGGTCGTCTGCCCGCCACGCTGGAGCTTTCGGTGATGGCGCTGGTCATCGCGGTGATCCTCGGCGGAGGCATGGCGCTGACTGCGACCCTATATCGGGGCACGCGGTTAGAGGGCGCCATTGATGTCACCGGCGGCATGGCCCTGTCGGTGCCGGATTTCCTCTGGGGGCTGGTGCTGATCCTGCTCTTTGGTGTGCTTTGGCCCCTGTTTCATATCTCGGGGCGCATCTCGCCCTCTTTGGGGTTTGAGTTTCAGTCGAACTTCTACCTTTGGGAAAGCTTTGTCCGCCTGCGGTTTGATGTCTGGGCGGATATCGTCGCCCATATGTTCATGCCCGCGCTGGCGCTGGCGATTCCGCTGGCGGCGATCATCTCGCAGCTGCTGAAGCAGTCGCTTAAGGAAACCATGCATCTGGATTACGTGACCCTGGCGCGCACCAAGGGGTATTCCGAGACCAGCATCATCACCCGCGAGGCGCTGCCCAATGCGATCCTGCCGACGCTGACGCTGGTCGGGGTGCAGTTCACCTTCCTGATCGGAGGCACGGTCATCGTGGAGCGGCTGTTCTCTTATGAAGGGCTTGGCAACATGGCGATCGACGCGGTGATCAACCGCGATCTGCCGCTCATTCAGGGGATCGTGATCCTGTTCGCTCTGATTTTCACCGTGGTCAATCTGGTCGTCGATATGACCTATGCCGCCCTGAACCCGAGGCTGCGTCATGCGTGATACAAGAGCACATACCCGCGAACCCGGTCTGCGCCTGTGGCTGTCGGGGGGCTGGATCACCATTCTGGTGCTGGCTGCCCTGCTTGCCCCCTGGATCAGTCCGCATGACCCGTTGGCGCAGGATCTGTTCGCCGGGCGCATGCCGCCCTTCTGGCAGGCGGGGGCCGATCCCAACTACCTGCTTGGCACAGATTCCCTGGGCCGTGATGTCCTGAGCCGCATTCTGCATGGTGCGCGCCTCGCCTTGACTGTGGCGCTGATTGCCGGGGTTCTGACCTGCCTGATCGGCGCCGCGCTGGGGCTGATCGCGGGTTACTATGGCGGTTGGGCCGATCTGGTGATCTCGCGCCTTGTTGACATCTGGATGGCCTTCCCGCCGGTGCTCTTTGCGATCCTGCTGATCGCTGTCCTAGGCACCGGCATGACCTCGATCATTATCGCCATCGTGGTGATCGACTGGACGCGGTTCGCCCGCGTCATTCGGGCCGAGGCGATGAGCCAGTCCAAGATGGATTATGTGGCCTCGGCCCAAGTGGTGGGGCGCAGCCGGTTTGGTACCGCCCTGACCGAGATCCTGCCCAATGTGCTGCCCACCATCGTGGCGCTTCTGACGCTGGAGATGGGCATCGCGGTCATCGTTGAGGCGATCCTCAGCTTTGTGAACCTGTCGATTTCCACCGATGCGCCCACATGGGGCGGGATGATCGCCGAGGGGCGTACCTCGGTGCATCAGGCCTGGTGGGTGCTGGTCTTCCCGTTGGTCGCCCTGTTCTTCACCGTCCTCAGTTTCTCCCAATTGGGTGAGGGGCTGAAGGACCATTTCGATCCGGTGCTGCGATGAGCTTTCTGTCCATTCAAGACCTGACCGTGCGGCTGCGGGGCAACCTGCCGATTCTGCGCCGTGTCTCCATCGATGTGGCGGCGGGAGAGGTGCGCGCCCTCGTTGGCGAAAGCGGCGCGGGCAAATCCATGATTGGCAAATCGGTTCTGGGCACCCTGCCGCAGGCGCTGGGCATCACCGGTGGGCGGATCATCCTGGACGGCGAGGATCTGGAGCAGCTCTCCCCCCGTGCCCGCCGCCAAAGGATCGGCGCCAAGGTCGCTTTGATCCCGCAGGATCCCTTGACCGCGCTCAACCCCTCGCGCCGGGTCGGGCCGCAGATCACCAATCGCCTCGTCGATATCCTCGGCTGGACCCGCAAGGCGGCTGATGCCCGCGCGCTGGAGCTTTTGGCAGAGGTCCATATCCCCGATCCCGCCCGTGTTGTGCGCGCCTACCCGCACGAGCTGTCGGGGGGGATGCGCCAGCGGATCCTAATCGCTTCGGCTTTTGCGGCAGAGCCGAAGCTGATTATCGCGGACGAGCCGACAACCGCGCTGGATGTGACCGTGCAGAAACAGATCCTTCGGCTGATCTCGGAGATGCAGCAGCGCCACGGCACCGCGCTCTTGTTCGTGACCCATGATCTGGGTGTGGTCTCCAAGGTCTGCCAGACCATGACCGTGCTCTATTCTGGCATGGTGGTCGAGGACACGAATGTGCGCGATTTCTTCGCCAGCCCAGGGCATCCCTATTCGGCGGCCCTGTTGGCAGCGACGCCGAAATACACCGATCCGGACGGTAGCCTGACCCCGGTGCCAGATGCGGTGATCCGCGCGGTCGAGGAAGAAGTCGCGGGTTTTGATCGCGAGATGGAGGGCGCGGCATGAGCGATGTGATCTATGACGTAAAGGATCTGCGGCTCAGCTTTCCCGATATGTCGCGCAAGCCAATTCTTGGTCCCGCGCCCCGCATCGAGATCCTCAAAGGTCTGACCTTCCAGATCCCCAAGGGCGAGGTGCTGGGTATTGTCGGCGGGTCTGGCTCTGGCAAATCCACCCTCGGGCGGGCGCTGATCCGGCTGATTGAACCGGACAGCGGCCAGATCGATTTCGAGGGAACAGACATCACCCATATGGGCGAGGACGAACTGCGACCCCTGCGGCGTCGGTTCCAGATGATCTTTCAGGATCCCCTGTCCTCGCTCAACCCGCGCCGCCGGGTGGCGGGGATCATCGCCGGGCCTTTGCGCCTGCAGGGGCTAGAGGGGATCGATACCCGCGTCAATGAGGCGCTGGATATGGTGGGCCTGCCCCGCAGCTTTGCCAGCCGCTATCCGCATGAATTGTCCGGCGGACAGCGTCAGCGCGTCGGGATCGCCCGCGCCATCGCCCTAAGCCCCGATTTCATTCTGGCGGATGAGATCGTCTCGGGGCTGGATGTATCGAGCCAGGCGCAGGTGCTGAATCTGCTCGAAGAGCTGGTACGCGAGTTGGGCCTTACGCTGGCCTTCATCAGCCACGACCTGTCGGTGATCCGCCGCCTGTGCAGCCGCATTCTGGTGCTCTATCAAGGCGAAATCGTCGAGAACGCCGCCACGGCGGATCTCTTTGCGGCGCCTGCAGCGCCCTACACGCAAGAGCTGTTGTCGGCGATCCCCTTACCTGATCCTGATCAGGTCTGGGCCTAAGGCGGGGCTATTTCAGCAGACATCGAAGGGGCGCCACGTCTGGCTGATACGCGCGCCGTCAAAGACCTGCAACTCGGGGAATTGCTGGAGCACGGCCTCAGATTGTGTTGGGCGAAACACCAACTGGCTTGGCTCTACTGCGTGCCGTGGCAAGCAGAACCCATGTTGGTTTGAGGAGGGCGCAAAGAACGGGCTGGCGCTCAGGCCGACTGGGAAAACCGGATCTGCCATCCATTTGCCGCCATAGCAGAAAGCGATGCGATCCCGGATGACACCGGTCTTTTGCAGGATGCGGGTCAGACGCGGATGGCCGGGCAATTGATGGTCATAAATCTTCAGAACCGGCGTCACGATAAAGGCTGCCGGTTCGATCTGTGCGTTGATGGGTTGATCAAAGTCGGATGGCTTGATCATCAAGGATCCGATAGTGAAATCATTCGCAGGCCCCGACATCGGCAATCCAAGAAGGGTCGAACTGCCGGCGGTGTTGATGATCTCGCGCTGATCTGGCGTCAAGCAGTCAGCAAAATCAGCCAGCCGTCTCATCGCCTCGGCCTGGGCGTTTTTCCCGCCGCCAAGGATTTTGGGCAGGGCGTGGATATGGGCCTCATATCCCATAAGACCACAGACCTTTAGCTGACCCGTCTGGCCAAGAATGACACGCAGATCCGCTGGTTCGGCAAAACCCCCGCGACCAAGGCCGATATTGACCTCAAAAGCGATGCGAAGTGTGGTTTCGGTTTGCTCTGCCAGTGCTCGGTACTCGGCAAGACGGGCTGCGCTGTCGATGAGCCATGTGACCTGATTGGCGAGCGGAGTCTGATCGATGAATGTTGCCGCCGCCGCAACGGGCATGGGCTTGCCCAAAAGGATTTCTGCCCTGGGAAAATGTTCCAGAAGTTGCGCCGTCAGCGGGAGGTGAAAGGACATCACCCGCTGTGTTCCAAATACCTCAAAGCCTTGTTTAAGCAGGGCAGGCACCGGGATGGATTTATCGGCAAGACGCAAACGATCCGTGTTGGGTAGGGCCTTGCGTATTGTCTTCAGGTTCTTTGTCAGACGCTCGGCATCAATGACCAGCGCCGGGCGATGCAAGCCAGCCAGTTTGACCGCATGGATCAACCGTTCGTAGTAGTGGGTCATAGGCCTAGAAGTCTTGCGATATAGGGCGTGACCAGGCGGTTCTGTGGGTCCAGCTCCCGCCGCGCTTCGATGGCCAGATCCCACTCGGGGTACAGCGCCCGAAGGTCTGCCGCCTCAAGGCCGTGCATTTTGCCCCAATGGGGGCGTCCCTGATACTCTGCAAAGATATCCTCGATGGCTTTGAGGATGCCTTCAAATGGTTTGCCCGCTTCGTGATGGACTGCAATGGACAGACTGTCGCGCTTATAAAACGGGCTGAGACAAAGATCATCACCTGCCACGGTACGCACTTCCATCGGGAAATAGACTTCGGGAAATGTGCTTTCGATCAGTGCCACCACCTCACGTAGTGCGCGGGGACCGTGTTCGAGGGGCAGGTGGTATTCGGATTCGTTGAACCGGATGCCGTCACGATCAGTTGGATAGGCCTTGTGCCATTCCTCTACAAAGTGCTCTTGCGTGTGGGACTTCAAGGCCTGACCCAGAACAAGGCGTCGGAGCCGCGGGCTCCAGCGCAAGAAGCGGGCGGCCATGCGCAACTGGGCAAGACCTTCCTGATCCTTGTCTTCGGGACGCGCGATCAGTGCGTCGCTGCTGGTATCGCTTTCGATCACCAAGGCCTGCCCCGATCCGGTGATGTAGAAAAACTCCACGTTGCGACAGGCCGACATTTTCGAAGAAAACTCCTCCAGAAGATCGTTGAGCGGGATGGCATAACGCCTGCGATCAAGGCGATAGGGTTGCGCCATGTGCATCACCGCCTCGGTCACGACACCACCGGTGCCAATGCCCACCGCCATCGCGCGGAAAAGATCGCCTTCTTTATCGCGCGACAGAACGCGCTTTTCACCGGTGCCGTCGATCACAGTGAACTCCGACAGCATGGAAGAATAGCAACCGAATTCCAATCCGGATCCATGGGTGGCAGTGGCCAGTGCGCCGCCAAGGGCCTGGTCGTTGATATCGCCCATGTTGGAAAAGGCATATCCCATCGCGTGCAGTTTTCTGGAAATGTCCCCCAGCTGCCCGCCTGCGCCAATCCGCGCCCTGAGTTGCCCCGCTTCGGTCACATCATCAAAACCGCCGAGGGAGACCTGTGTCCCTCCGTCCACAGCGGCTATGGGCGTGAATGAATGACCCGCACCGACCATACGAACCGGCCCCTCTGCTCCTTTGAGAACCGCAGAAAGCTGCTCTTCGGATGTGGCGACCACGCGCTGAGAGGGGCGTGCGACTGCGCTTCCTGACCAGTTGGACCATTCTCGCATGTGTTCTCCTTTCATGGCGCCTGTGCAGTCTTGCCGAACAGCAGGTCGGTCTTCGGGGGTACACGCCGTCTCAATAGTCTGACCGGGCGAAGAAGGTCATAAGGCGCCCCATATTCCGGCTGGTGTCATCTCGCGTTTCGGTCAGCGTAGCAGGTTCTGAGCATCCGGATAGAGAAACCAACCGTTCCGTTTTGGGTGACGTTGCTGCCTTCTGCTGCTCCGTGAAAGGCGTGAACGGGCGATCCGGCACGATGGTCGGGTATGGCGATTTGATAAATGAGACCTTTTCATTTGAGTTGCCTTGAGGGTTATCTGTCTGACACAACCGGAGACCAACGGATTTGAAGCGACCTATGAAATCGGCTCTTGGGCAGAACCCGCATGCCATCAAAGACAGCAGAGACAAGAACCTTGAGGTCGCCATCGGGCGGCAGGTGCGGGAGCTGCGCAAAAAGCAGCGGATGACCGGCGCGGATCTTGCGGCGCAAACCGGGCTGTCCACGGGCATGCTGTCAAAGATTGAAAACGGTGTGACATCGCCCTCGCTCAGCACCATTTCCGCCCTCGCGCATGCGCTGAAAGTGCCCCTGGTTCAGCTGTTCTCAGGCTATGAAGAAGAGCGCGGCTGCATGCATGTAAAGGCTGGGCAGGGTGTCGAAATCCAGCGCGAAGGCACCAGAGCAGGCCATCAGTACAACCTTCTCGGCCACATAGGGTCGAACAGCTCCGGGGTTGTTGTCGAACCCTATCTGATCACCCTCGATAGCACATCCGACCGCTTTCCGCTGTTTCAACATGAGGGGATCGAGCTGCTTTATGTGCTCGAAGGGCGGGTGGAATACAGGCACGGTGATCGACTTTACGATCTCAAACCGGGCGATTCACTGCTGTTTGATGCTGACTCCCCCCATGGACCCGAGGACATCCGCGAGTTTCCCACGCGCTACCTTTCGGTCATCACATACCCACAGGCCCGCTAAGTCATCAGTCCGCACAATTATTGATCAAATAGAGTGATTGCGTCCGAAACTTAGGCATCGGCGCATCGGGTGGGGGCCCGCTGGACCCACAGCATACTGACAGCACAAATATTCCTCTGAGGAAATAAAATTTCCCGATAGCAATGGTGGCATAGGCGGACCCCGCCTAGCAGATCCGTTTCAGGAGGACCCTATGTGCGGCATCGTTGGCCTGTTTCTGAAGAACGATGAGATGCGCCCAAGGCTGGGCGATATGCTCACCGATATGCTGATCACCATGACAGACCGCGGCCCCGATAGCGCCGGGATCGCGATTTATGGTGACGAAGACGAAGGTTGCCTCAAGATCACGATACAATCGGACACCCCGGACGAGGCCTTTTCAGGTCTCAAAGAAAATCTGACCACGGCTGCAGGACTACCTGTGGGCGTCAAGGTGCTCGACACCCACGCTGTCCTGACGCTGCCCAGCGATTCAGAGGCAGAGGTGATGTCTGCCTTGGCCGATAAAGGTCTGCGCATCATGGGGATTGGCTCTTCGATGGAGATCTTCAAGGAGGTCGGCCTGCCGCGCGACGTCGCCGCGCGGTTTGACCTGCGCAACATGGGAGGCAGCCATGGCATCGGTCACACGCGCATGGCGACGGAATCCGCCGTCACCACCATGGGCGCGCACCCGTTTTCCACCGCGCCCGATCAATGCCTTGTGCACAACGGTTCGCTGTCCAACCACAACCAGATGCGCCGAAAGCTGGCGCGCAAGGGTGTTGTGACCCAGTCGGAGAACGACACCGAGGTCGGCGCGGCCTATATCTCGTCCCGGATCGCTGAGGGCGCCACCCTGGGTGAGGCGCTTGAGGACACAATAAACGATCTCGACGGGTTCTTCACTTTTGTGACAGGCACCAAAAACGGCTTTGGCGTCGTCCGTGACCCGATTGCCTGCAAACCCGCCGTCATGGCCGAGACCGAAGACTATGTCGCCTTTGCCAGCGAATACCGCGCCTTTGCGGATCTTCCAAATATCGAGGCTGCCACGGTCTGGGAGCCTGAACCCGCAACCGTCTACTTCTGGGAGCGCTGAAAGATGACAACAACGCTCGATATGACCACAACAGATCTGCGAGAGGTCAACACGACCCTGCAGGCCGCCGCCAAATCGCAAGCCAATGAGGCCTATGTCGTCATTAATCCGCGCGGTAGCCATGCCATGGCCTGCGGCCTTGATGGCCCGCTGAACGTCACCATCAAAGGCTCTACCGGCTACTACTGCGCGGGCATGAACAAGGAGGCGTCGGTCACTGTTGAAGGGTCTGCCGGGCCGGGCGTGGCCGAGAACATGATGTCAGGTGTTGTCACCATCGAAGGGGACGCCAGCCAGTACGCAGGCGCCACGGGCCATGGCGGGCTTTTGAACATCAAGGGTAACGCCAGTTCACGCTGCGGGATCTCGATGAAGGGTATCGACATCGTCGTGCATGGCAATATCGGCCATATGTCTGCCTTCATGGCGCAAAAGGGCAACCTGGTTGTGCTGGGGGACGCGGGCGATGCGCTTGGCGATAGCCTTTACGAGGCGCGGCTTTTTGTGCGGGGCAGCGTGAAATCCCTCGGCGCCGACTGCATCGAGAAACAGATGCGCCTTGAGCATATCGAACTGCTGAAAGAGCTGCTGGAAAAGGCGGGCGCGGATGCCAAGCCGGAGGAGTTCAAGCGCTATGGCTCGGCACGGCAGCTCTACCACTTCAACATCGACAACGTAGACGCCTACTGAGGAGCGCGACATGGACGAGACACCACAGACCGAACCGCGCCAAAGTTGGACTTTTTCCAACGAGATCAACGCTGAGATCCGTCGGGCGGCCGCGACAGGTATCTAAGATTCGCGGCGGCGGCGCCAAACGTAGGGTGCCGCATTTCGATGACCTTCTGTTCCTGGGCGCGTCGGTTAGCCGCTATCCGCTCGAAGGGTATCGCGAGAAGTGCGAAACTGCGGTGACGCTTGGAACCCGCTTTGCCAAGAAGCCGATTGAATTGAAAATCCCAGTTACCATCGCGGGCATGTCCTTTGGCGCACTCTCCGGCAACGCCAAAGAGGCGCTGGGACGGGGCGCCACCATGGCGGGCACCTCGACCACCACCGGGGATGGCGGTATGACCGAAGAAGAGCGCGGCCATTCCGAAAAGCTGGTCTATCAATATCTGCCCAGCCGTTACGGCATGAACCCCGACGATCTGCGCCGTGCTGACGCGATTGAAGTCGTTGTGGGACAGGGCGCCAAGCCTGGCGGCGGCGGCATGCTTTTGGGCCAGAAAATCACTGAACGCGTTGCCGGAATGCGCGACTTGCCGGAAGGGATTGACCAGCGTTCGGCCTGTCGCCACCCGGATTGGACCGGGCCGGATGATCTTGAGATCAAGATCCTAGAGCTGCGGGAGATCACCAATTGGGAAAAGCCGATCTACGTCAAGATCGGCGGCGCCCGCCCCTATTATGACACGGCCCTTGCGGTCAAGGCGGGCGCGGATGTTGTTGTACTCGATGGGATGCAGGGCGGCACGGCCGCCACGCAGGATGTCTTCATCGAACATGTGGGCCAGCCGACGCTGGCCTGTATCCGCCCGGCTGTGCAGGCGCTGCAGGATCTTGGGCTTCACCGTGAGGTGCAGTTGGTCGTCTCTGGCGGGATCCGCACTGGCGCGGATGTGGCCAAGGCGCTGGCGCTTGGCGCCGATGCAGTGGCGATTGGCACGGCAGCGCTGGTGGCGATCGGTGACAATGATCCGAAGTGGGAAGCAGAATATCAGAAGCTTGGCACCACAACGGGCGCTTATGACGACTGGCATGAAGGGCGCGACCCTGCCGGGATCACCACGCAGGACCCAGAACTGATGGCGCGTCTTGACCCCGAGGCCGCCGGTCGGCGTCTGCGCAACTATCTGAATGTGCTGACGCTTGAATGTCAGACGCTGGCGCGGGCCTGTGGTCATAACCACATTCACAATCTCGAACCAGAAGACCTATGCGCCCTCACCATGGAGGCCGCCGCCATGGCCAGGTGCCCCTCGCGGGGACCAACTGGTACCCGGGTAAGCCCGGCTTTTAAGCCGGATCGACAGAGGGGCCAGCGGCCCCTCTCTCAATATCTGGACAAGCAACAGGGAACAAAACGATGAGCAAACTTGCCAAATTCGCCGCAGACAAGGGCGTCAAATATTTCATGATCTCCTATACCGATCTGTTCGGTGGCCAGCGCGCCAAACTGGTGCCCGCCGCAGCCATTGCGGATATGGAGGAAGAAGGCGCAGGCTTTGCCGGTTTTGCGACCTGGTTTGACATGTCACCCGCGCACCCGGATATGCTCGCCGTTCCGGACCCGGATGCGGTTATCCAGCTGCCCTGGAAGCCCGAGGTCGCCTGGGTACCCGCAGACTGTGTGATGGAGGGCACCCCGGTTGAACAGGCCCCGCGCAACGTATTGAAAAAGCTGATCAAAGAGGCGACAGATGCCGGGCTGCGCGTCAAGACCGGCATCGAAGCCGAGTTCTTTCTGCTGTCACCTGAGGGCGACAAGATCTCGGACCCATATGATACCGCGGAAAAGCCCTGCTACGATCAGCAGGCGGTCATGCGGCGCTATGATGTGATCGCAGAGATCTGCGATTACATGCTCGAGCTTGGCTGGGGCCCCTATCAGAACGACCACGAAGACGCCAATGGCCAGTTCGAGATGAACTGGGAGTTTGACGATGCGCTGGTGACGGCGGACCGGCACTCCTTTTTTAAATTCATGGTGAAATCGGTCGCCGAAAAGCACGGGCTCAGGGCGACCTTCATGCCCAAACCTGTCGAAGGACTGACCGGCAACGGCTGCCACGCACATATCTCGGTCTGGGATCTGGACGGCAAGACCAACGCCTTTGCCGGAGATGCGGGCGGTCAGATCGGTGAGGTCGGCCTGTCAGAGCAGGGCGGTTACTTTCTTGGCGGAATCATGTCTCATGCCGAAGCGTTGGCGGCAATCACCAACCCAACGGTCAACAGCTACAAGCGGATCAATGCGCCCAGCACCATGTCCGGTGCTACCTGGGCGCCCAATACGGTAACTTGGACCGGCAACAACCGCACTCATATGGTCCGCGTTCCCGGTCCCGGCCGTTTCGAGCTGCGCCTGCCCGACGGGGCGGTGAACCCCTATCTGCTGCAGGCTGTTATCATCGCGGCTGGCCTGTCCGGCATCCGGGCCAAAGCCGATCCGGGCAAGCGCTATGACATTGACATGTATGCCGAGGGGCATCTCATCACCGATGCGCCGAAGCTGCCGCTCAATATGCTCGACGCGATCCGCAACTTCGATGCGGATGAGGCACTGAAAAAAATGATGGGTACCGGCTTTTCCGCGTCCTACGTCAAGATGAAGCAGCAGGAATGGAACAGCTTCGTCTCACACTTTTCGCGCTGGGAAAAAGACAACACGCTGGACATCTAACGGCTAGCAGGTTTCGTCCAGACCACTCTGCAACATGACTGTCCCGAGAACGCCGGATGCGGTGCAGGGCATTTATGTCTGCTCTTCAATCACCTTGCGCGCTGCGCGGAAACACTCAAGTGCTTGCGGCACGCCGCAATAGATGCCGATGACATGAATGATGGCGCGGATTTCATCCTGTGTGACACCGTTGTTGATTGCGCCGCGGCAATGCAGCTCCCATTCATGCATCTTGCCCAAAGCACCAATCATCGAGAGGTTCATCATCGAGCGGGTCTTGGCGTCAATCACGTCATCACCCCAGCCAAAGCCCCAGCACCAGGCGGTCATGGCTTCTTGAAAGGGGCGCGTAAAGTCGTCGGCGGCGGCAAGGTTACGCTCCACATATTCGGCGCCAAGGGTGGCTTTTCGCTGCTCGAGGCCCTTGAGGAAAAGATCTTCGTCAAAACTGCTCATTTGTCTGCTTCCTCTTTCATGTCAGGGCAAAGCCCTTTGGTAGCAAAGGTCCAGGCGCGGGCCGGGTGAAGTGCGGGCGGTCCGATCTGACGACTCATCAAGGGGTAACTTTCTCTTCGGCGAGCATTTTTGCTGCGACCGCTTTTGCATCCGTCAGGTGGCGCTCAACAGCCGCCCGCGCCGCTACTGGATCACGACTGATGATGGCATCGCAGATCTTGTGCATGTGCACGGGGCCAAGGGCCTCGCGATCAGAGCTGGCCAGCGTCATGATGCGAAGCCGGGAAATCCGACCATTCAAGCGCTGCACCACTTCCCATGCGATGGTATGTCCCGCACCCGCAAAGATGATGCTGTAGAATTTGGTGGTGGCCTTGAACAGGGCGCCTGGCGTCTGATCTTTGGCAGCGCCTTGCAGGTCTCGCAGGGCGGTCGCGAGTTGGCGTTGCTGATCCGCTGTCATATTGATGGCGCAGTCCGCCGCCGCCGCCGTTTCGAGCTGAAGCCGGATGTCATAGATCTGCCGGGCGTCGTCCCAGGTCAGGTGGGAGACGCGCGGACCCACGTTCGCCTGATGCTCGACCAGTCCCTCGGCATCCAGATAGCGCAGTGTTTCGCGCACCACCGTGCGGCTCACCCCAAGCTGTTCACATAAAACACGCTCCACCAGCCGTTCACCGGGCTTGAAGGTTCCATCGATGATCGCATCGCGAAGACGCTCCAGCACCACATCGCGCAGCGTTGTCGGCTGAAGGTCGATCTTTTGAAGGCCCTGATTCTGCATGCTCGGACGCTACCAGCCGTCAGGTTGCACGACAAGCTTGATTGTAGGATTGTATTACGGTACGCCATATTCAAGTCATATACGAAGCTGATAGGAAACTGATATGCCAGCCAAGATCCGCAAGACGCTGTTGCATGTGGAAGAAACGCATATCGAGGGCGGTAAAGAGGCCGCTGTTCCGCTCAAGATGATCGCTGCCGTGGCGGTGATCGCCAATCCCTGGGCGGGGCGGGGGTTCGTCGAAGACCTGGCCCCCGAGATCGCCGATTGCGCGCCGGGCCTTGGGAAAATGTTGACCGGCATGATCCTTGATGCCGCAGGCGGCGGCGACAAGGTGGAAGGTTATGGAAAATCTGCCATCGTGGGCGTCAACGGCGAGGTAGAGCACGCCTCGGCGCTGATTCACACCCTACGCTTTGGCAACCATTACCGCGAAGCCGTCGGGGCCAAGTCCTATCTGGCCTTTTGCAACACACGTGGCCCCGCCAATGCGCCGCTGATGATCCCGCTGATGGACAAGAATGATGGGGGCCGCCGCAGCCACTATCTGACCATCCAGCTGTCTGTTGCGGATGCGCCTGCTGCGGACGAGATCGTCATCGCCCTTGGTGCTTCGATCGGCGGGCGCCCGCATCACCGCATCGGCGACCGCTATCAGGATCTCAAGGAACTTGGCCATGATGTTGACAACCCTGCCGCCGTCTGAGCAGTCCGGACCCATAGGCTACCGCGCGGCAGGCACGGGCGCACCTCTGGTTCTGCTGCATGGTGTGGGTATGCAATCCGCAGCCTGGGCGCCACAACTTGCGGCTCTTTCATCCTCACATCGCGTGATTGCACTGGATTTGCCGGGACATGGCATCAGTTCGCCTCTGCCCGCAAGTTCTGAGTTGCCGGATTTTGTGGTCTGGGCTGCCGAGGCGATAGGAGCGCTTGGGTTTGATCGGGTCAGCCTTGCGGGACATTCGATGGGTGCGCTTGTTGCGGCTGGCCTTTCGGTGAGCCGACCGGATCTTGTCGAACGGGTCGCACTGCTGAATGGGGTTTTCCGCCGGGATGCTGCTGCCCGCGATGCGGTAAAAGCCCGTGCGGCGCAGATCGGTACAGGCACCTTCGATGTTGAAACGCCTCTTGATCGATGGTTCGGAGCAGGATCCGAAAGTTGTGGTATCCGTGCCAGCGTTGCAGCATGGCTGAGAGCCGTGGATCTGGGCGGTTATGCTACGGCCTATTCCGCCTTTGCGTGTGGCGATGACTGCTATGCCGATGGCTTTGGCAGAATCCGATGCCCTTTGCTGGCGCTGACCGGCGATCTCGATCTGAACTCCACTCCCGCCATGTCTCATGCAATGGCTGCAGCCGCCCCGATGGGGCAGGCTGTGATTGTCGAAGGACACGGCCATATGGTGAACCTGACCGCGCCCGAAAAGGTCAACGCCGCGCTCGCAGATTGGCTTGAGACCTGCTCCAAACTTGAGACCTGCTCCAAAAGGGAGAACGTTGCATGTCAGCCATAGATCCGCAGGCCCTGCGCCGCGCCTTTGGGGCCTTCATGACCGGGGTGACGGTTGTCACCAGCCGCGACAAGGACGGTCAGCCCTTGGGCTTTACCGCCAATTCCTTCACCTCCGTTTCGCTTGACCCACCGCTGGTGCTGGTTTGTCTTGCCAATACCTCGACCAACTGGAGGGCGTTCACCGAAGGTTCGGGTTTTGCAGTCAACGTTCTGTCAGAGTCGCAAAAAGACATCTCCAACATCTTTGCACGCCCTTCTGACAACCGCTTTGAGCATGTTGCGTGGCACAAAGGGCCGCACGGCGCGCCGGTGCTGGAGGGGGTCTCTGCCTGGTTCGATTGTTCCATGCACAAGGTCGTGCCTGCCGGGGATCACGCCATCATGATTGGTGAGGTCCGCGCTTTTGACACGGGTCCGGCGCCGGGTCTGGGATATGTGCGGGGAGCCTATGTCACCCCGGCGACCGAGGCAAAGGCTCTGGACCGTCGCACCGGCATCATGGTCTCGGCCCTGATCAAGCAAGGCAACTCGGTTCTGTTGGTCGATCACCGCGACGGCAGTCTCACCCTGCCCGAAGCACAGGTCGGGGACGATGGTGTCACCGCCACGCTGAACCGATTGCTGGAGCGCACCGGGCTGACGACCGAGGCCGGGTTCATCTACGCGGTCTACGAGGATACCCACCGTGGATGCCAGCACATCACCTTCTTGTGTGAAGCCGAGGAAGGAATGCCGCGCACCGGCGCCTTTGTGCCACCGACCAATTCGAGCCTGATGGATCTTGCCGACCCGGCCATGGTTGCGATGCTGGCGCGTTTTGCCGAAGAAATGCAGCTCGGAAGTTTTGGTGTCTATTGCGGAAACGAACGCAGCGGGCAGGTGCGTGAAATCAATATGGGGGCGCTGTGACATGAAATTTTCGCTGTTCGCGCATATGGAGCGGATCTCGGAGAGCCAGGATCAAAGGCAGCTCTACAAGGAGTTCGTTGAACTCTGCCAGATCGCCGATAAGGGCGGCATGCACGCGGTTTGGACCGGCGAACATCATGGCATGAATTTCACCATCGCGCCGAACCCGTTCTTGAACCTGGTTGATCTGGCCCGTCAGACCAAGAACGTGCGCCTTGGCACCGGAACGGTGATTGCGCCCTTCTGGCACCCGATCCGGCTTGCTGGTGAAGCCGCCATGGTGGATATTATGACTGATGGGCGGCTTGAGTTGGGCATCGCGCGCGGTGCCTACAGTTTTGAATACGAGCGCCTGCGCCCTGGTATGGACGCCTGGGAAGCCGGTCAGCGCATGCGAGAGCTGGTCCCTGCCGTGAAAGGGCTGTGGAAGGGCGACCACGTGCTGGAGGGGGAGTTCAACTCCTACCCGGCAACCACTTCGGCGCCGTTGCCACTGCAACAGGACGGTCCGCCCATCTGGGTCGCGGCTCGCGATCCGAACAGCCATGAATTTGCCATTGCCAACGATTGCAACGTTCAGGTCACGCCATTGTGGAAGGGCGATGATGAGGTGCGCCATCTGGCGGACACTTTTGACGCCGCCTGTGCCAAACTCCCAAACAAGCCAAGGCCCAAGCTGATGCTGTTGATGCACACCTATGTGGCGGAGGGAGAAAGCGACGCGCAGCAGGCCGCCGAAGAGTTGAACCGGTTCTACAATTATTTCGGAGCCTGGTTCATGAACAAGCGCGAGATCAGGCAAGGTCTGATCAAGGAGCTGACGGACGAAGAAATCGCGGCGCACCCGTTTTATTCCCCGGAGGCCATGTCCCGCGATCTCGTCATCGGTGCCCCGCAAGCGGTGATCGACCGTATCAAATCCTACGAGGCGATGGGCTATGATGAATATGCCTTCTGGATCGACTCCGGCATGAGCTTTGAGCGCAAGAAAGCCTCGCTTGAACGCTTCATTTCGGATGTGATGCCAGCATTTGCATGAGGGATGCCATGGACCGCTTTCAGCACTATATCGACGGCGCATTCGAAGATGGGAGTGCGGGTTTCGAGAGCCTTGATCCGGCCACGGGCCAGCCTTGGGCAGTCATGCCGGAGGCCAGCGCGTCAGACGTGGACCGCGCCGTTCGCGCAGCGGACCGGGCCTTTTGTGCGCCAGACTGGGCGGGCTTGACGGCAACCCAGCGCGGCAAGCTTCTTTATCGGCTCGCAGATCTGGTGCAGGAGGCGGCGCCGCGCCTTGCTGCGCTGGAAACCCGGGACACGGGCAAGATCATTCGTGAAACCTCGGCCCAGATCGCCTATGTCGCCGACTACTATCGCTACTATGCTGGTCTTGCGGACAAGATTGAAGGCGCGCACCTGCCCATCGACAAGCCCGACATGGAGGTCTGGCTGCGACGGGAACCTGTCGGCGTGGTGGCCGCCATCGTACCCTGGAACAGCCAGCTGTTCCTGTCCGCCGTCAAGCTGGGCCCCGCGCTGGCAGCCGGTTGCACCGTGGTCCTGAAGGCAAGCGAGGATGGCCCTGCTCCGCTTCTTGAATTCGCGCGGCTCGTGGATCAGGCGGGCTTTGCCCCTGGTGTTGTCAACATCCTCACCGGCGGCCCCGAGGCGGGCAAAACCCTGACGGCGCATCCCCTGGTGGCGCATGTGGCTTTTACCGGCGGGCCGGAAACAGCACGACATATCGTGCGCGCCAGCGCAGACAATCTCGCCAAAACCTCGCTCGAACTCGGGGGGAAATCTCCCTTTATCGTCTTTGAGGATGCCGACATTGATAGCGCGGTGAATGCGCAGGTCGCAGGGATTTTTGCGGCTACCGGTCAAAGCTGTGTTGCCGGTTCGCGTCTTCTGGTTCATCGCTCTGTCCGCGACGCATTCATTGCTCAGCTCAAAGCCAAGGCCAAAGCCGTGCGTATCGGCGCACCGGATGACATGGAAACCGAGGTCGGACCGCTGTGCTCGTTGCGTCAACGTCAGCGCATCGAAGGCGTCATTGCGCAGTCGCTCGATGCGGGTGCCAAATTGGTGACAGGTGGACAAGCGCCCAATTCAGAAGGGTTCTTCTTTCCGCCAACAATCCTTGATTGCAGTGACGCGCCAGCTGCGCCCTGCATCACCGAAGAGCTGTTTGGCCCGGTCTTGTCGGTTCTGGCGTTTGACACCGAAGATGAGGCAATCGCCCTGGCGAATGCGACGCCCTATGGGCTTGCCTCAGGTGTTTTTACTCGCGACCTTGCGCGAGCGCATCGGATGATCCGCGCCATCCGGGCCGGGATCGTATGGATCAACACGTACCGCGCCGTCTCTCCCATTGCTCCATTCGGAGGACACGGTCTGTCGGGCCATGGGCGCGAAGGCGGCCTTGCGGCGGCCCTCGACTACACGACGTTGAAAGCTGTGTGGCTTCGCACCTCGGATGATCCGATCCCGGATCCCTTTGTCATGCGATAAACGCGTAACAGGGCGACTGGCCAAATCACCTTCAGATGAAAAGACAGAGCCGCCCCAAGAGCTGGGGCGGCCGTAGGGATCATGGGTCGATCATAGCTTAGTCGGTGGACCAGCCGCCAACGGCTTTCACTTCGAGGAAGTCCTCGATCCCGAAGATACCACCTTCGCGGCCGTTGCCCGACTGTTTCATGCCGCCAAAGGGAGATCCCGCAGAGCGGGACTGGCCGTTCATCTCCACCATGCCCGAGCGCAGTACGCGGGCCATGCGGTTGGCCTTTTCACCGTCCTGTGTCTGTACGTAGTTGGTCAGACCATAGGGCGTGTCATTGGCGATCTCGACAGCTTCTTCTTCGGTCTCGAAGGGGATGATCGACAGGACCGGGCCAAAGATCTCTTCGCGGGCGATGGTCATCTGGTTGTTCACATCGGCAAAGACGGTGGGTTTGACATAGAAGCCCTTGTTGAAGCCTTCGGGGCGACCGGTGCCACCGGCAACAAGGCGGGCGCCTTCGTCGATGCCTTTCTGGATCAGGTCCTGAATCTTGTTCCACTGAGTTTCATTCACAACTGGGCCGATGTGGCGGCCTTCTTCCGACGCCGGGCCGACGGTGACCTTGGAGGCAACCTCGGCGGCGGTGGCGACGGCCTGATCGTAGATGCCTTTTTGTACTAGCATACGCGAGGGTGCGTTACAGCTTTGCCCGGTGTTGTTCATCATGTGAAGAACGCCGCGCTTGACGGCCTTTTCGTCTGCATCGTCAAAGATCACATTGGCGCCTTTGCCGCCCAGCTCCAGATGGACCTTCTTCAGGGTATCGGCCGCCGCCTTGGAGATCGCGGTGCCTGCGCGGGTCGAGCCGGTGAAGGACACCATGTCGACATTCGGGTGCGCCGACAGCTGCGAGCCGACGCCGACACCATCGCCATTCACGAGGTTGAAGACACCGGCGGGGAAGCCTGCCTCGTCCATCATCTCGGCAAAGATCATCGCATCAAGCGGGCTTTCCTCGGAGGGCTTCAGAACCATGCTGCAGCCCGCGATGGCCGCCGCGCCCACCTTCAGAGTGATCTGGTTCATCGGCCAGTTCCAAGGCGTGATCAGGGCAGCAACGCCAACGGCTTCGTAGATGATGCGATCGTTCTGGAAGCGATCGCTCAGGGGGCGCTCGAATTCAAAGGCCTTGGCGGCGCGCACGAAGTTCTTGAGATGGTAGATACCGGCGCCGACCTGTTGCGTGCGAGACATTTCGATCGGGGCGCCCATTTCGGTGGACATGGCCTGCGCCAGATCCTCACCTCGGGTCTGGTAGACTTCAATCAGCTTTTCCACCAGCGCGATCCGCTCTTCCACCGGAGTTGCCATCCAGCCGGGCAGCGCGGCCTTGGCGGCTGCAACGGCGGCATTGGTGTCCGCCTCGCTGCCGAGGGAAATCACCGCGCAGGGCTCTTCGGTGGAAGGATCGATGACCAGGTGGTCCTTTGCAGCCGAAGGGGCAACCCATTGGCCGTTGATGTAAAAGTCGCGTTTCTCGATCATGTCCGGATCTCCCAAAAATCAGACGTTTCGCCGGATCCTTGCCGACGTATTCGCCCGCCACTGTGTCACCGCATTGACCCATGGGCAAGACCAGAGGTGAAAAATTTGATCAAATTATTCCCTCCGTATCTCCGGTCCGAAAACACAGTTTTCCCTTTTTGTCGCAGGTGATTGGCGGTTTTGTGCTGGTGTTGACGCATGAGGGGTTTAACCTGCGCCGCGAGTGATTACCTTGCGTAGCAAGATACGTATCAAAAACAGAATATGACTGACGATAGGAGACCTCCATGGGTTTGCGCATCAACGATGTGGTTCCGAATTTCACCGCAGAGACCGATCAGGGCACCGTCACCTTCCATGACTGGATCGGGGACAGCTGGGCGATCCTGTTTTCCCACCCCAAGGATTTCACCCCGGTCTGCACCACCGAGTTCGGCGCCGTGGCGCAGCTGGCCGAGGAATGGGAGAAGCGCAACACCAAGGTGATCGGTGTCTCCGTTGACGGTGTCGAGGATCATAAGAAGTGGAAGGGCGACATCGAAAGCTATTCCAAGGCCTCTGCCGGTTTCCCGATCATCGCGGACGAAGGGCTGGCAGTCTCCAAGGCTTTTGACATGCTGCCTGCCGAAGCCTACCTGCCCGATGGCCGTACACCTGCCGACAGCGCCACCGTGCGCTCGGTCTTCATCATCGGCCCGGACAAGCAGCTGAAACTGTCGATGACCTATCCGATGTCGGTGGGCCGTAACTTTGCCGAGATCCTGCGCGCGCTGGACGGTCTGCAGATGGCGACCGGCAACGGCGTTGCGACGCCTGCCAACTGGGTGCCGGGTGAAGACGTGATCATCCCGCCGACCGTGTCGAACGAAGACGCCAAGGCCAAGTTCGGCGAGTTCGAGACCATCTTCCCCTACCTGCGTAAAACCAAGGCGCCGGAATAAGTCGGAAGCCAATTCGAAGTTCAGCAAGGGGGCCGTTTGGCCCCTTTGTCATTTCGCGGATTTCTCTTCGGGTGCGGTGTGAAGCACGATATTGAACCCCTCCTGCGGCGTGGGCAGCATGAAGTGTTTCGAGAACTGGTGAAACTGCTCTTCGGTGGCCGAAAATGGGTGCTCGCCACTGGTATTGCGCGCACGCAGGCGGGCGAGGCAGACATCATCGGGCACCTCTATCACATGAAGCTGATGGGCCGCGCTGGTCTGGCCCAAAAGTCCGCGTAGCCACTGGCGCTGCTCGATTGTGTTGGCAGAGAAATCCAGCACCACGGAGAGACCGGTGTTCAAGAGTTCAACGACATGGGGCGCGATGGCCGCATGCAGCCTGGCCGTGCAGCGCAGGTAGTCAGCTCCTGAGGTGATCTCGCCGGGAAACAGCGTGCTGAGCCATACATCCTCTGCAATCAGAACTGCCTCGTCTTGCTGTTTCAAGCGCTGGGCCAGAGTGGATTTTCCAGAGGCGATCTTGCCGCACAGCATGTGAAGCACGGGATGGTATTGGGGCATTTTTGAAAACCATGTGAAGCGCAGAAGGTGCAAGGTTTGGCGCGCTGTGATTGTTCAGAGTTCGACCACCCGGCCCGACGATCAGGCCGGGATGTTAATTCGGACAAGGAGCCGAGGGGCAATATGCTGAACCGAAGCTTTCATGCCATGATGCCTTGCACAGCGATGCTCAGAAGTCCAGCGGTCACGCTGTTTGCGGACGGGCCGATACATGCGCGCGGTAGAGCGCACGCTTGAACTCACGCGAGAGCTTATTGCCGCTTTTACGTTTCTGGATGGTGGATCCACCCAGTTCATCGGTCAGTTCGCTCACGCCATTGGGCAGGATGGTTTGTATTCTTTGGCCGTGGATCCAGTGCATTTGCAGGAAGGTGTCCACGGGACGGTCGATGGTGGTACTGGCGGCCAACAGATTTTCTGCCGCATTTCGCCCCACCACCTGTGCCACGGTTTGCAGGCCTATCACGCGGGGAAGAAACAGCTTGGCCGCGCCATTTTGATCAATGATCGCTGCTGGGCTTTCCCGGCGTTTGGCTGGCAGCCGGATGAAACTGTCCGTATCGGCGTGGGTCTCGATCAGGGATAATGTGGCCTGCCATTCAGCTTGTTGCAGTGCCAGATCGTCTTCCACAATCAGCGCATAGTCCCAGCCCTTATCGACGATCCGTTGCCAGCAGGCGCGATGAGACAAAAAGCACCCGACCTCACCCGGTGATAGGGGGAACGGGTAGCTTGGCGCATGAAGGTCGCCCTTACGCAGAGGGAAAATATTATGCGCGACGGCCTCGCGGCCATTTACGGCCTCAGTCACCTCTGCATTCGGCAGGCTGTACAGCAGATGCTCTACATTGGCCGCCCGTTTGCTGCTGCCGGACATATGGATGATCAACGAATGCATGAGAAAAACCTCTAAACCGCTTTGCTCACTTAAGAAAGCTTGCCTTTGTCCCAAGGCCTGATTGACTTGACGGGTGGCGGACATACAGTCGCCCTATGCGTGTTGAGGTTGTTCTTTCTTCTCTTTCGATTCTTCTCACGGCCGTTGCATTACTGGTCTCCGGATTGCAGGATCTATTGTTGGTGAGCATTCCCTGTATGCTGGCCAGTCTGATCCTTTTGGTTCGGGCTCGCTCTTCCAGGCGGCGTGTATCTGGCAGACAGCAGACCGTTTTGTTGGATGGTTCCAACGTCATGCATTGGAAAGACGGCGTTCCGCAGCTCGAGACGGTTCGGAAGGTACTGTCCTGCCTGCAAAGAAATGGGTACTCGCCCGGCGTGATCTTTGATGCAAATGCCGGGTATCTGATATCCGGCAGTTACATGCACGATGGCCATCTTGCCAAGGCGCTGGGCCTGCCGCGTGACCGGGTCATGGTGGTGCCGAAAGGAACGCCTGCCGATCCGGCAATCCTGATGGCGGCCCGGGATCTGGGCGCGCGCATCGTGAGCAATGACCGGTATCGTGACTGGGAGGTGGACCATCCCGAAATCAGCCAGCCGGGCTATCTGATACGAGGTGCTTTTCGGGGCGGGCAGGTGTCTCTCGATTTGTGAGGGGCTCTTCACAATGAAAAAGACCCCGCCGTTGCCAGCGGGGCCTTTCCGATTTCAGAATGCGGCTGCAGATCAGTCCGCGGCTTCTTCTTTCTTTTCAGGTGCGGCGGGTTCGCCGGTTTCCTGATCGACAACTTTCATCGACAGGCGCACCTTGCCACGATCGTCAAAGCCCAGAAGCTTGACCCAGACCTCCTGACCTTCCTTCAGAACGTCCGAAGGATGGTTCAGGCGACGGTTCTCGATCTGGCTGACGTGCACCAGGCCGTCGCGCTTTCCGAAGAAGTTCACGAAGGCGCCGAAATCGACGATCTTTACCACCTTGCCTTTGTAGATCGCGCCTTCTTCCGGCTCTGCCACGATCGCGTGGATCATGTCATAGGCCTTCTGGATGGCGTCACCGTTGGACGAGGCGATCTTGATCACGCCATCATCGTTGATGTCGACCTTGGCACCCGAGGTTTCCACGATTTCGCGGATGACCTTGCCGCCCGAGCCGATCACTTCACGGATCTTGTCGGTGGGGATGTTCATGGTCTCGATACGCGGTGCATGCGCCGAGAAGCCCTTGGCTTCGGTCAGAGCCTTGCCCATCTCACCGAGGATGTGAAGACGGCCTGCCTTGGCTTGCTCCAGGGCCTTTTCCATGATTTCGGGCGTGATGCCTGCAACCTTGATGTCCATCTGAAGCGAGGTGATGCCGTTCTCGGTACCAGCCACCTTGAAATCCATGTCGCCAAGGTGGTCTTCGTCACCCAGAATGTCCGACAGGATCGCGTAGGAGCCGTCGTCTTCGAGGATCAGACCCATGGCCACACCGGCCACTGGCGCTTTCAGGGGAACACCTGCATCCATCATCGACAAGGAGCCACCACAGACCGACGCCATCGAGGAGGAACCATTCGATTCGGTGATCTCGGACACCACGCGGATGGTGTAGGGGAAGTCGGTTGCCGCGGGCAGAACCGCCTGCAGCGCGCGCCATGCCAGCTTGCCGTGGCCGATTTCGCGGCGACCGGGCGAACCTACGCGGCCCACTTCACCAACCGAGTAGGGTGGGAAGTTGTAGTGCAGCAGGAAGTTCGATTTGAAGTTGCCGTGCAGCGCGTCGATGAACTGCTCGTCATCGCCGGTGCCCAGCGTGGTCACGACCAGACCCTGGGTTTCACCACGGGTGAACAGCGCAGACCCGTGGGTGCGCGGCAAAAAGCCGGTTTCGCAGACGATGTCGCGGATCTCGTCGGTCTTGCGGCCGTCGATACGCTTGCCAGTTTTCACCACGTCGCCGCGCAGGATGCTGGCCTCGAGCTTTTTCAGGGCAGAGCCGAGGTTCTCGTCCTCAAGCTGCTCGTCGCTGAGCGCTTCCTTGATCGCGTCGCGTGCGGCAGCAACGGCGGCGGTGCGCTCCTGCTTGTCGGTGATCGCGAAGGCGGCGCGCATCTGCTCTTCACCGGCGGCTTTGACGGCTGCATAGAGATCGGAGTAGTCCGGCGCGGCAAAGTCGAAGGGCTCTTTCGCGGCTTCTTCGGCCAGCGAGACGATCAGGTCGATCACCGGCTGGATCTGCTCGTGCGCAAAGTTCACGGCGCCCAGCATTTCAGCTTCGGTCAGCTCGTAAGCTTCGGATTCCACCATCATCACGGCGTTCTTGGTACCTGCGACAACCAGGTCGAGGCGCTGCTCGGGGTTGAGGCGCAGGTCCTGCATGTCGTCGACGGTCGGGTTCAGAACGTATTCGCCATCCTCGAACCCAACGCGGGCACCAGCGATCGGGCCCATGAAGGGCGCGCCGGAAATGGTCAGCGCGGCAGAGGCCGCGATCATCGCGACGATGTCGGGGTCATTGACCAGATCGTGGCTCAGCACGGTGCACATCACCAGGACTTCGTTCTTGAAGCCGGGGACGAACAGCGGGCGGATCGGACGGTCGATCAGACGCGCAGTGAGGGTTTCCTTCTCGGTGGGGCGGGCCTCACGCTTGAAGAAGCCACCGGGGACCTTGCCTGCGGCGTAATATTTTTCCTGGTAGTGAACGGTCAGGGGAAAGAAGTCCTGGCCGGGCTTTTGCTGCTTGGCAAAGGTGACGTTTGCCATAACCGAGGTTTCGCCGAGGGTGGCAATCACTGTGCCGTCTGCCTGGCGGGCAACCTTGCCGGTTTCCAGTGTGAGCGTTTCCTCGCCCCACTGCATCGATTTCTTCGTAACGTTGAACATATCAGCATCCTAAGTGGGAGCTCTCCCAGGCGTATCCCGGGTCTCCCGTTGTCATGGCGGCCCCATTGCCGCCGGCCCCCTCCATCTTTCTTTCGAGCGCCGGGGCCATGGCGCAACGTCTCAGATGCCCGGCCCTTACATCACTTTGGGCCGGATTGAAAGGAAAAGCGCCGCAAGCGGCTGAGATAAAGGAGGGTTTGGTCTATGCGGGCCTGTACCTACCGGTCACAGATCTGCCGGTCCCGGGCGAGCATGGCCGCCTCTACGGCTGCCAGCCGCGCCGTTGCCTCGGCGTCTGAACCGCCACGTTGCTTAACCTTCTGCCAGATGGCACGACAAGAGCGCGGCGACCAGGGCAATGCCGCGTCCTGCATCCAGGCCCGAAGGTCGGGTGGCAAGCGATCATAGGCCGCCATCGGATCCTCAGAGCGTTTCCGGATGGGCAGGCTGGTTGTACCAAGATTGCGGCGATGCAAGCGGGGCATGAGAGTTCCATTGGACGGCGTTTCGAAGACATGTAATAACATATCATACTATGCTGGCAACACATCTTAGTTTTTACAGATCAAGGTTTTATGATGCAGTAGGGCCGTCAACGCATCAGCAATCATTTGGTGTCAGGGCTTACTAATCGATTCTGAGAGAGATGCGTATGTCAAATAATGAAATGGTCGAACAAGTACAAAACGCCATTCGGGCTCATGGTGCTTGGAAACTCCGGCTGAAAACTGCGATTGCAACAGGCACCAGCACGCTGAGCGTGGATCAGGTTGCCAGGGATGATTGTTGCGACTTCGGGAAGTGGCTTTACTCCAATAAGATTACACCGACCACGAAGAACGGCGTACCTTATCAGGTCATCAAACGACTTCACAGCGAATTTCACCAGTGCGCTGGCAGCGTCCTGAAGGAAGCGACCACAGGAAAACGGGAAACCGCCACCCAACTCCTCGATGGATCATTCACCGACAAGAGCAACACACTGGTCAGAGCGCTTGGGAAATGGAAAGGCGAGCTTCAAGCCGGCCAGTAGGCGCCGCCTAACGGACAGCCGCTCCGGGACAGCCCTATCGGAGCGGCTGTGGCAGTGACAAAAACGGTTGCGCACACAAAGAACACCCGCAAAATTGTCTGGTGTTCGGGCCCCGCTTGAAAAACAAGGTCTCCGCCAACCCACTGACCAGATTCAGGTTGTCGACGTCCGACAGGGGAGGCTATCCCTTGCCCTCCTGAACTTGGTACTGAAGACGAGCACGTCTCAGGCGTTCGGTCTTCCTGCGCCGTGTCTCGCTTTCGTCGTCCATGATCTCCCGTGCGGCACGAGTTGTCTTGTCCAGCGCGGTTTCCTTGCGCTGTACCCCGGCATTCTCCAGATCCTTAATCGTTAGCTTCTGCATTGTCTCAATCCTTGAAGGCAGGGGAGGCACCCAGAGCAGGGTATCCTATTGGCGTCTGAGCGTAGGGCAGCAAGTGCCCGCTGGCTTAGGCAGCAATGGAAGGCTCGGCTTTCAGACCGGCGGTCTCGACTGCGGCCAAAAAGGCCACGCGCGCTGCGTCGACTGGTGCGAGACAGTCCATGACGGCGTCGATCTGCTCTAGCGCAAGATCCCGTCTGTGATCTGAAACCGGCCAGGCCTTTTTCAGCCAGTGATGAGCTTGTTCGATTGTTGTGATTTTCTTTGTCCGGCCCTCTGAGGGCAGGAAAATCGTCATGGGAGAACCCCAGGTAATTTCTATCAAATCTCGTCTTTCTGTCGTTTCTTGGATACGGGCGGCGCGTGGTAGATACTGGGTGCCGCAAGGGGCGAGAGCATGGCAAAGGACGCTCTCGCCGTATTTTTGTCGGCCCTTGTTCAGGGCCGCAGGGGCTTATGCCAATGCAAGGTTGCTTGCAGATTCGCGACCGTCGCGACCGCTCTCGAGATCAAAGGTCACGGCCTGACCATCGTCAAGCTGCTGGATGCCTGCGCGTTCAAGAGCGGAAATATGAACAAAAACGTCCCGCGATCCATGCTCGGGAGCAATGAAACCAAAACCTTTTTGAGTGTTGAACCATTTCACGGTGCCATTGGCCATCGTGTCGTCTCCATAATAAATGTCATCCGCAACACGCGATGACCCGGCCCAGTGTCGACATAAGAACAACTGGGGCCGTTAGGAAACAGAAGGTCGTAGGAAGAAGCTTTGCCCAATACACATGGGGCATTCCATCCGAGATTGTAAGGGGAAAGGCGAAAATATCCTGGAACTAATTTATCACCTCAGTCTGGCGCGACCTTTTGGAGCATCACGCAGCTCCAACAAAAAACGCCCGCTCCTTTGGGAACGGGCGTTTGCAACTGGATGCAATGTCGCGCTTAGCGGCGGATGCCCAGACGCTTGATCAGGTCCTGGTAACGGGCCTCATCCTTGCCTTTGGTGTAGTCCAGCAGCTTACGACGCTGAGCAACCATCTTCAGCAGACCACGACGACCGTGGTTGTCTTTCTTGTGGGTCTTGAAGTGCTCGGTCAGGGTGTTGATACGCGACGTCAGAATGGCAACCTGAACTTCGGGCGAACCGGTGTCGCCTTCCTTGGTTGCGAATTCTTTCATCAGGCGTGCTTTTTCTTCAGCAGTAATCGACATCGGGGTCTCCTTCATAAGGTTAAAGTGGATGGCGCAGGCCGGGATGTCGTCCAGCACAGGCCCATGGAGAAATCCGCCGCGATTCCACGACAGATGCGGGCGTATAGGCGGTTTCGCGGAAAAAAGCAAAGGCGATGTTCATCGAATTGCCTTTTCGCCCGTGTGATCGTTTCATGCTCTGCGCCAGCCCGGAAAGGGATCTGGCATGTCTTTCAATCCGGATAACGCGTCGGCATCTGGAACATCCATCAGGCAGGCCTCCAGCCGGGCCTTCAGGCGCGGCCAGTCGATGCCGCTGCCGATAAAGACCAGCTCCTGCCTGCGATCGCCAAAGGGCTCTTGCCAGTGTTCCTTTAGGTACGCCTGCGCCTGCGCATGGGTCGGCCTGCGATCTTCGGGGACGGTCGCCCACCAGGTCCCGAGTGGGGCTACGCTGGACAGGGCCCCGGCCAGGGAGAATTCTGCCACCCAATCGGGGCGGGTTGCGATCCAGAAATGCCCTTTGGCCCGGATCACACCGGGAAGGTCCGCATTCAGAACCCGGTGGATGGCGGCGGGATCAAAAGGCTGTCTGGCGCGAAAGACAAAGGACCGGATGCCATATTCGTCGCTTTCGGGGGTGTGATCGGCAAATCCATACAGTTCTTTTGCCCACATGGGGTGTTCATGTGCGGTTTCGAAACTGAACAGGCCTGTGTCAAGGATGTCTCCAGCCTCCACCTGGCTGTGATCTACCTCGATGATGCGGGCATCGGCGTTCAGACTGCGAATGATCTTTCGCGCTGCGTCGACCTTGGCAGGGCCTGCGTCCGAAATCTTGTTCAGCACCACTACATCTGCAAATTCCATCTGGTCGGTCAAAAGGTGCACCAGGCTTCTGGTGTCTTCCTCACCCATGCTCTCCCCGCGATCGGCTAGCTGGTCATGGCTTGAAAAATCACGTGGCAGGTTCACCGCATCGACCACGGTCACCATGGTGTCAAGGCGGGCCACATCAGACAGGCTGACGCCCGCCTCATCGCGAAATTCAAAGGTGGTCGCGACGGGAAGCGGCTCAGAAATGCCCGTGGATTCAATAAGGAGGTAATCGTAGCGCCCGGCCTCAGCGAGGCGGCGCACCTCTTTCAACAGATCGTCTCGCAGGGTGCAGCAGATGCAACCGTTGGAGAGCTCCACCAGTGTCTCGTCTGTCTGGCTCATCTCGGCGGAACCTGCGCGCACCAAGTCGGCATCAATGTTCACCTCGGACATATCGTTGACGATGACCGCAACGCGGCGGCCCTCGCGGTTGTTCAGTATACGGTTCAGCAAAGTGGTCTTGCCTGCGCCCAGGAAGCCAGACAGAACGGTGACAGGGAGGCGTGGGTCGGCCATGAAGATCTCCAAGATATGTTATGTTATGACATAACATTCACAATCTGATGGGAATGGCAAGGCCACCCTTTGGATGCCCTGCAATGCTGGGCGCGTTCAGTGCAATCCTAGATCTGTGGCAGACTCAGGTAGGCGGGATCATCGGTGCGGATCAGCTGGATGTCGGCGTCACTCAGTGGCGCAGAGCCGTTGACTCGAACGGCCTCCTCCCCGTCGAGGCGAATGATATGCTGGTCCGGATTGTCGGGGTTCTGTTCGACCGAGATTTCTGGTTCTGCGTTGCCGTCCGGCTCCCAGAGAACCATCAGTTGATCTTCATCCGGATCATAGTCGATCAGGTCCACGGCGGCTGAATCGCCCGCCAGACCACCTGCTGTCTGGTCTAGGATGATGTGATCCGCGCCCTCGCCAACCGTCACGATATCGCCAGAACCGGCAACCAATGTGTCGTCACCGTCCCCGCCATTCAGAAAGTCACTGGTTGCGCCATCGTCTGCACCCCAAACAAGGTCATTACCGACACCACCAAAGAGTGTGTCCGTATCCGCGCCTCCGGCGAGCGTGTCATTGCCATCGTTCCCATGCAGCGCATCATTGCCCCAGCCACCGCTCAGCTGGTCATCACCCTGCCCGCCGTGGGCGGTGTCGTCTGCCCCGCCGCCATCGAGCGTGTCGTTTCCGAAATGACCGTAGAGGCTGTCATCGCCCGCATCGCCGGACAGGAAGTCATTTCCGTCTTCTCCATGCAAAAGGTCGCGCCCTTGCCCGCCATACAAGGTGTCTTCCCCGACATCACCATAAAGGGTGTCATGGCCGTCATCCCCTGACAGCACATCATCACCCCCATAGCCGTTCAGCTGATCGTCATTTCCCCCGCCCGACAAGAGGTCACCAAAGTCGCTGCCAGACAGAAGTTCCACATCGTCGTCCCCCGTCAGGTTCAGCCCATCTTGAGGAGCGTCATCCGGGTCCGATTTGTGCGTGTCGATGATGTCCGAAACAGGGACAACTTCGGATTCTTGTTCTCCGCCGACCTGGTCTACATCGCCATCGGCCTCTGACTCGTCGCTGCCAAAGTCAACGAATATTGCGCTGCCAACGGCAACAAGGCCCAACAACCCAGCCAACCAGAACACTGCCCCACTCTCCACGCCACGGAAGATACATTTATGTCAGGGCTAAGTATTACACGGTCCACAGTGCAATGCAAAACAAATGGAGAACATCGGTTAACGATCCGCAAACAGCCGGGGTCGTTTGGCTAAGTCCAAGTCAGCGGTTGTTGCGTGTAAGAGATATAGAGAGGGTGCTTTGGGTGCCCGTGCTTGCTGAGGCCGAGATGAAACAGCGGGCGGCCGGTTGCCCTTAAGGCGGCCTCAATCCGCGGACCCTGCTCCCGGTGGGTACCATGAGTGCCCCAGGCGCAAATGATCTGATCCGCCCACTCCGCGCCCGACAGGATCGCCGCCTGATTCTCTGGCCCCTCGGGATCCTTGGCCGCGCGCATCACGCGCGGGTCGGTGGCGCGAATGGCAAAGATATTGGTGGCGCGGAAGCCTCCAAAGCCCAAGGCCCGCGCCCGCCGCTCGCAACGCTCGATGGTGGGATCGTTCTGTACTTCGGTCGCTGTCGAAGGGTTCAGCATCACGAACATCACCTTTTTCCCGTGGGGATCCCAGACCCGCGTCAGGCTGTAGCGATAGGTCTCGCAGTCGGAATAGACGGCGGTGGAGGGCGCATCGCCCTTGGTATGGCTGCGGGTGATCATGGGGCAGAGATGCCATGGCGCCCCCAGAGGGGCAAGCATAGGCGTTACTGGTTGAAGACGCGGCTGGGGTGCAGCTCTCCGGATTTGTGGATGCCCACGGCGACCGCCTTGCCATCGAACGAGGCCCAGGCCTCATCCCCGTATTCCACTTCGGAGGCCAGCACCATGCCGGGGTTGCCGTTGCGCAGGCGGGTGGCGCCTTCGGGGGTGCATTTCAGCTCGGGCAGGTCGGCGAGACCTTCCTCAAGCGGGCGCAGGTGGGTGTCGAGTTCGGGCGTGCGCTGCATTCGTTCGATCTCTTCCAGCGACAGCCCGTCGGCGGCATCAAACGGCCCTGACCAGATCCGGCGCAACTCCTTCACATGGCCATGACAGCCAAGTGCCGCGCCCAGATCGCGCGCGATGGAGCGCACATAGCCCCCCTTGCCGCAGGTCATCTCCAGCACCACGTGATCGGCGTCGGGGCGATCCACCAGAACCAGTTCCTCCACCCAAAGCGGGCGGGCGGCGATCTCGAAATCCTCATCCCCGTCGCGGGCGAGCTTGTAGGCACGCTGCCCGTCGATTTTCACGGCCGAGAATTTGGGCGGCACCTGCATGATCTCGCCAATGAACGGGCCGAGCGCAGCCTTGATGTCTTCATCCGAGGGGCGCGCATCGCTCTGGGCGATCACTTCGCCCTCGGCATCGTCAGTGTTGGTGGCCTGACCCAGCCGAACGGTGAAAGTATAGGCCTTCAGCGCATCGGTGATATAGGGAACCGTCTTGGTCGCCTCGCCCAGGGCCACGGCCAGAACGCCGGTCGCCTCGGGGTCGAGCGTGCCCGCATGGCCGGCTTTCTTGGCCTCCAGCGCCCAGCGCACCTTGTTCACGACAGCGGTCGAGGTCAGCCCCGCAGGCTTGTCCACCACCAGCCAGCCGGAAATATCGCGCCCCTTGCGTTTGCGTGCCATGCCTGTTCCCCGTGATGTCTTGCTGAGGCGCGCGGCGTAGCGGATCGGGCAGAAGCTGTCAATTACCCGTCACGGTAGGGGGGAGCTATTCCACCACGCCCACCACAGGCCCCATGGCAAACCCCGCATCCGAGCGGCCCAGTTGGGGCGCGTGCAGGCGGGAGATATTGCCATCGAAATACAGCGCATTGGGCAGTTTCAGGTGGTTGCGGAACAGGCTGCCAAACTGGTGGAAAGTCACCGCATTGCGCGAGATGACAAAGACCGCGCGCTGCCCGTCCGCCGAGGTGCCAACCCCGTTGCGCACGTAATACGACGTGGAGTCGGGTAGAAAGCGCGGATGCAGTTTTCCGTCGATCACCAGCATCGGCCCCGATTGGGTGGCATCGCGGCAGGTCTTCCCCTGATCCCGGAAGGTCATCGTCTCGATCACATCGGCGCGGCCGTTGTTGATGCAGAAGACTCCGTTTGGCAGCAGGCCGAAATTGCCGGGGCCTGCGTTGGGGATCAGCCGCATCTCCTGCTGACCATCCTCGACATACAGCCCCACCGGAGAGCGATCCGCGTGATACATCCCGGCATTGGTGGCAAAGCTGAGGCTCTTGCCCGCCTTGGCCAGTTCCGCCTCGATCGGGGCAAAGTGGCCATAGGGTTTGCCGTTCTCGGCGCGCAGGAACAGGCGCAGCTCTTCGCGGCCCGCATCCACCTCACAGATCGTGTAGCGGTTGCCGTCATAGCTGTCGTTGCGGCACTCGACAGCGGCGGCGCTGCTGGCCCATAGCCCCGCAATCAGGGCAGCGCAGATGGACGCCGCCCGAAAGGTCACTCTTCGATGTCGCGGCGCACCGCGTCCTGACTCAGCATCCGGCGGGTGTCGTCCATCTGGTCGAATGTCTGATCCAGTTGGAAGCGCAGATCGGGGGTGAACTTCAGGCCCAGCTTCTTGCCCACTGCCCGGCGCAGCTCGCCCTTGTTGCGGGCGAGCAGTTTCAACACCTCCTCCTGCCCCTTGCCACCAAGCGGCAGCACATAGGCGGTGGCGATCTTCAGATCCGGGGAGGCACGCACCTCGCCGACCGTGATCGACATGCGGTTCAGCTCGGGATCATGCACATCGCCCCGCGCCAGCACTTCGGACAGAGAGCGGCGGATCAGCTCGCCGACGCGCAGCTGACGTTGAGAGGGGCCGGGGCCATCGTGGAATTTGTTCTTTGCCATGGGTTCGATCTATGCCGAAAGCAGCCCTTTGCCAAGACACGTCCAAAAGGGTAGGACAAAAGCCGCAAGAAACGAAGCGCCAGCTTGGGATAAAGGATCAGGCCAATGACTCATAAACCGGGTATCGTGATTACCGGAGCCTCTGGCCGGATGGGGCAGATGCTGATCAAGACCGTGCTGGAGAGCGACAAGGCCACGCTGGTCGGCGCTGTCGAACGCAGCGGCCACGATTGGGTTGGTCGTGACGTGGGTGAGGCGATGGGCGGCACGCCGCTTGGCGTCACCGTCACCGATGACGCGCTTGAGGCGTTCTCCAAGGCGCAGGCGGTCATTGATTTCACCGCCCCTGAGGCGACGCTGGAATTCGCGGCCCTCGCAGCGCAGGCCCGCGCCGTGCATGTGATCGGCACCACCGGCATGACCGATGAACAGATCGCCCGGCTGGAACCTGCATCGCGCCACGCGGTGATCGTGCGGGCTGGCAACATGTCCCTTGGCGTGAACCTTCTGGTGCAGTTGACCAAACAGGTCGCCGCCGCGCTGGACGAGGATTTTGATATCGAGGTGATCGAGGCGCACCACCACCACAAGGTCGACGCCCCATCCGGCACCGCGCTGATGCTGGGCGAAGCCGCCGCCGAGGGGCGCGGGGTCAAGCTCGCCGATGTCTCGGACCGGGGGCGTGACGGCATCACCGGCGCACGCAAACGCGGCGACATTGGCTTCACCGCCATTCGCGGCGGCGACATCGTGGGCGAACATGACGTGCTGTTCGCCGCTGCAGGGGAACGGATCGTTCTGCGCCACATGGCCACAGACCGCGCGATCTTTGCCCGTGGCGCCCTGAAGGCGGCGCTGTGGGGGCAGGACAAATCCCCCGGTGAATACGACATGATCGACGTGCTGGGGCTTTGAGTCCCCCCATCAACGGGCGGCTGTTTCCGAGAACCCTTCAAGCCCTTCTGTGGCCTCTGCGACTGAGGCTTCGAAGTGTTCGATCATCGGCATGACGATCGGCTCGACTTCCTTTTCCCAGACGGGGCCGTCGTAAAAGGCGGCCTTGATCCGCTCGCGCTCCTCCATTGATGGAAATGCGCGCAGCCAATGCACCACATCGGGATCCTCAAGATCGCGCATGGGGCCAAAGACCAGCATGCCAGCCGCGCGCAGGGCCGGGCGGTTCACGGTCTCGAAAAAGTGGATGAACGCATCGCGCTTGCCGGGTTTCAGGTGATAGCGGCGGATTTCAAAGATCAAGGGGTGGTTTCCAATTCGGATAGGCGCTGGCGCAAGGCTCAGAAATCGATAGCGATGCCCTTTTTCTCCCAGTCGCCATAACGGGCAGGATCCGGGCCGTCGCGTCCGCCCAGCTCCTTGGGCAGCGGGGCCTTTTCGGCGGCGGCTTTGCGGCGTACCTCGGCCTCGGCGAGGGCGCGCTGGGCGGCGGGGGGGAGGTCTTTCTGGGTCGGGGTCTTCGGTGTGGTCTCGTCGCTCATCGCGGGTTCCTTTATGCTTTGACCATGATATACGCCCCTGTCCGGCGGGAACAAGTCAGCGCCGGTGGTCCCCAAGTCGCCAGAGAAAGCTAGAACTCCGATGTCCGACAAAACCCCCGATCCGCTCCAGGCCCGCAAATCCGCGATCTACCTTCTGGATCAGGTGCTGGGCGAGGGACGTTTGTTGGCGGAGTGCTATGCCGCCGGAGCATTGGAGCGGCTGGCGCCGGAAGAGCGCGCACGGGCGCAGCGATTGGCGGTCGAGACGCTGCGCAGCTTGGAGCGGGCTGATCGGGTGTTGCAGAAGCATCTCAAGAAAACCCCGCCGCTGACGGTGATGAATGCGCTGCGGCTGGGCACGGTGGAGCTGTGCTCGGGCGGGGCGGCGCATGGGGTGGTGAACGCTATGGTGACGATTGTCTCGAAACACCGCCGCCACGGGCAATTGAAGGGCATGGTCAACGCGGTGCTGCGCAAGGTGGCCGAAAAGGGACCGGCGGAATGGGCGAAGTTGCGCACGCCGCGCTTGCCGAACTGGCTGCGCAAACCGCTGGTACAGGCCTGGGGCGCCGAGGCGATGCTGGGCATTGAGGCCGCCCATTTCGCGGGTGCCCCGCTGGATATCACGGGCAATCCCGGCGCGGATCTGTCGGCGCTGGGCGGAGAGCTATTGCCGACCGGTTCGGTGCGGCTAACGGATGCGGGGCAGGTGTCTACCTTGCCGGGCTATGCCACCGGGGACTGGTGGGTGCAGGATGTGGCCGCGGCCCTGCCTGCAAAGATGATCAACGCACAAAAGGGCGAGCGGGTGCTGGATCTTTGCGCAGCTCCGGGCGGCAAGACCATGCAGATGGCGGCCGCTGGCGCGCAGGTAACGGCGGTGGATGCCTCGGCCGGGCGGATGGAGCGGCTACAGGAGAACCTCTCCCGCACAGGTCTCAGCGCCGATCTGATCGTAGGCGATGCGTTGGAGCAGGCCGGCCAGTTTGATGCGGTGTTGCTGGACGCGCCTTGCTCGGCCACCGGCACCATCCGTCGCCATCCCGATCTGCCCCACGCCAAGGACGGTAGCGAATTCGGCGCTCTGATCGAATTGCAGGCGCAGATGCTGGCTCATGCCTGGACCCTGGTTAAACCCGGCGGGCGCATGGTCTTTTGCACCTGCTCCTTGCTGCCGGACGAGGGCGAATGCCAGATCGAAGAGGCGCTCGATATGTTTCCGGATATGTCGACGGATCGTAGCTGTTTTGACGGCCTTGGCATTGATCTTGCCTGGATCACCGAAGAGGGAGGCCTTCGCCTGCGCCCCGACTATTGGGCAGAGCGCGGCGGCATGGATGGCTTCTATATGGCGCTTTTGCTCAAAGCGGGATGATCATTTCTCGCCCATGGGGTGCGCGGCGGTTATTCTTCGGTGACTCGGATGTTTGACCGGGCTATGCTTCGACCAAAACGCCAGCGGCGTGAGGCGGAAAGAGCATGTCCAGATACGATAGACTGGCGGGGCGCGGAACCCGCCTTATGAACCGGATATATGCCTGGCGGGCGCGCAAGCAGCCGGCGGCAACCGGATTCGTATCTCAGCCCGAGCCACGCACCATCGGCAGCTTTGCCCGCGGACGGCAGCTTGTTGCAGGCAATCTTCTACTGGCAGGATACCTCGTTGAGTCGACCACCACCGGCCTCTGGGAGGTCGCAGCCCCCGACGCCGCCTTTGATGCCGAACGGCACGGATTTGCCTGGCTCGACGATCTGGCGGCCGTGGGGGATATCAAGGCCCGCATGAAGGCGCAGAATTGGGTTTGGGGCTGGATCCTGATGCACGGGCGCGGCACCGGTCCCGGCTGGTCGCCAGATCTGACCGGACGCAGGGTCATCCGCTGGATCAACCATGCGCTGTTCCTGCTCAGCGGCAAGGGGCGGGATGACACCGAAGCCTTTTATCGCTCTCTGTCGCAGCAGACCTGGTTCCTTGCGCATCGCTGGCAGGGTGCCACACCAGGGCTTCCCCGGTTCGAGGCGCTGGCGGGACTAATTTACGCGGGCCTTGCCCTGCAGGGCAAAGAGGAGCTGGCAGATCCCGCGATTCGCGCCCTCAGTGACGAATGTGAGCGTCAGATCGATGAGCAGGGCGGCCTTCCGACGCGCAATCCCGAAGAGCTTCTGGAAGTCTTTACCCTGCTGACCTGGACGGCTGCCGCCCTGCATGAGGCTGGCCGGACTGTCCCGGCACCTCAGGTGGCCGCGATAGAGCGTATTGCACCTACCTTGCGTGCGTTGCGCCATAGCGATGGCGGCCTTGCGCGGTTTCATGGTGGAGGGCGCGGGCTTGAAGGGTGGTTGGATCACGCGCTGGCCGCAAGTCATGTCGCGCCTCGGCCCGTCGAAGGGCTTGCCATGGGCTATGCGCGTTTGTCGGCGCGCCGCACCTCGGTTGTGGTCGACGCTGCCGTCCCGCCTCAGGGGCGCGCTTCGGGGAACGGGCATGCCTCAACGCTGGCATTTGAACTGACCTCCGGGCGGCGTCCGCTGATCGTCAACTGTGGCTCGGGCGAGACTTTCGGCCTTGAGTGGCGCCGTGCAGGTCGGGCCACGCCCTCGCATTCCACACTTTGCCTCGAGGGCCATTCCAGCGCGCGGCTTGCCTCTCCAGATCGTGGCACGGGGCAGGAAGAGCTGATCGACGGACCGAGCGAGGTGCAGGTGCAGCTTGAAGATCTGAGCGACGGCAGCCGGTTCCAGGGTGGCCATGATGGTTACATGCGCGAGTTTGGCCTGACCCACGCCCGCACGCTGGATCTGTCCTTTGACGGGCGCGGGCTGGTGGGAGAGGACATGCTGGTCGCTCTGGATGAGGCGGCGGAAAAGCGGTGCGCTGCTGCGTTAGCGTCGCATGGACCTGACGGGATTGGCTTTGATATTCGCCTCCATCTGCACCCGGAAGTGGATGCAACCCTTGACTTGGGCGGCGCAGCAGTATCCATGGCGCTCAAGAGCGGGGAAATCTGGGTTTTCCGCCATGACGGCACTTGTGATCTGAAGCTGGAGCCGGGCGTCTACCTGGAAAAGACCCGCTTGAAGCCGCGTGCGTCAAAGCAGATCGTTTTATCTGGCCGGGTGATCGACTATGCCACCCGCGTCCGGTGGACGTTGAGCAAGGCGCAGGAAACTGCCGATGCCGTGCGCGACCTGAACCGGGACGACCCCGAGAGTATTGACTGAGCCTGCAAAGGACCGCCCTGCCATGACCGACCTTCACCCCGTACGCCGTGCGCTGCTTTCCGTATCCGACAAGACCGGCCTGATTGAGCTGGGCAAGTCCCTCGCCGAACGCGGGGTTGAGCTGCTTTCGACTGGTGGCACTGCCAAGGCGCTGCGCGATGCAGGGCTTCAGGTTAAGGACGTCTCGGACGTCACCGGCTTTCCCGAAATGATGGATGGCCGCGTGAAGACCCTGCACCCGATGGTACACGGTGGCTTGCTGGCACTGCGCGACAACGATGCTCATGTGGCGGCGATGAACGAACACGGCATTGGCGCCATCGATCTTCTGGTGGTGAACCTCTACCCGTTCGAGGCAGCGCTGGCGCGCGGCGCAGATTATGACGAGATGATCGAGAATATCGATATTGGAGGCCCCGCGATGATCCGCGCGGCCTCCAAAAACCACCTGTTCGTGAACGTGGTAACCGACGTCGAGGATTACGACGCCCTGCTGGCCGAGCTGGATGCGAACGACGGTCAGACCTCTTATGGGTTCCGCCAGCGTCTGGCCCAGACCGCCTATGCCCGCACCGCCGCTTATGACGCCGCCGTGTCCAACTGGATGGCAGGCGCGCTGGAGCTGGAAGCCCCCCGTCGCCGTGCCTTTGCCGGTGAGCTGAAACAGACCCTGCGCTATGGCGAGAACAGCCACCAGAAAGCGGCCTTCTATACCGATGGTTCCAACCGTCCGGGCGTTGCCACCGCCGTGCAGCTGCAGGGCAAGGAGCTGTCCTACAACAACATCAACGATACCGATGCGGCCTATGAGCTGGTCGCCGAGTTCGACCCGGCGGAAACCGCTGCCGTCGCCATCATCAAGCACGCCAACCCCTGCGGCGTTGCACGCGGCGCGACCTTGGTCGAGGCCTATCAGAAGGCGTTCGACTGCGACCGCACCTCTGCCTTTGGTGGGATTGTGGCGCTGAACCAGCCGCTGGACGGCGAAACCGCCGCAAAGATCACTGAAATCTTCACCGAGGTGGTGATCGCTCCCGGTGCCTCGGACGAGGCCAAGGAAATCTTCGCCGCCAAGAAGAACCTGCGCCTGCTCTTGACCGACGCGCTGCCTGATCCGCGCAAGGCAATCACCGCGTACAAGCAGGTCGCGGGCGGCGTGCTGGTACAGGATAAGGACGTGGGTTACGTCGGCATGGACGATCTGAAGGTCGTCACCGAAAAGGCCCCGACAGAAGAGCAGATGCAGGACCTTCTGTTTGCCTGGAAAGTGGCCAAGCACGTCAAATCAAATGCAATCGTTTATGTCAAAGGCGATGCCACCGTGGGCGTGGGTGCCGGTCAGATGAGCCGTCTCGACAGCGCCAATGTCGCTGCCGCCAAGGCGCAGCGCATGGCCGATGAGTTGGGTCTGGACGAAAGCCTGGCCAAAGGGTCGGCCGTGGCCTCGGATGCCTTTTTCCCCTTCCCCGACGGTCTCTTGGAAGCCGCGGCTGCCGGCGCGACCTGCGTCATCCAGCCGGGCGGTTCCATGCGCGATGAAGAGGTGATCAAGGCGGCCAATGAGGCTGGTCTCGCCATGGTCTTTACCGGTATGCGGCACTTCCGTCACTGATCTGCACATGGCAAGGGATATGGCAGTACGCATGATGTTTTGGGGCGCCTTCTGGGCCTTTCTGTTGGATCAGGCCAGCAAATATCTGGTGATTCACTGGATGGGCCTTTCACAGCGCCTGGCCATCGATGTGCTGCCTCCCCTGCTGAACTTTCGCTATGGTGAGAACACCGGGATCAACTTCGGCCTGTTCGGCGGAGGCGATGATGCGTCGCGCTGGGTTCTGATCGTGCTGTCGCTGGTCATCTGTGTTGCATTGGCTTACTGGATCAACCGTTCGCATCGTAGTGCGAGATTGATGGCCCTGGCGGCTGGATTGGTGATCGGCGGGGCGCTGGGCAATGTGGCGGACCGGCTGCTTTATGGTTATGTGCTCGACTTCCTGAACATGTCTTGCTGCGGCATCACCAACCCGTTTGTCTTCAACGTGGCCGATGTCTTTATATTTGCCGGGGCGGCAGGTTTGATCCTATTTGACCGAGGCGGGAAAAACCCCGCGTGACCTTGGTCTGAAATTGCGGTAGAAGAACCTCGAAACTGGCAGGAGTATCTGGGAATGCGGATCCCTTTGGGCATGATTGTTCTGGTGGGCGCGGTGGCTGTTGCGGGCTGCTCGCAAAAAGGGCTGCGCGATATTCGCAAGACTGGCACCGGTCCGGACGAATTCCTCGTTCTGCCGAGCAAGCCGTTGAGCGAGCCTGCCGATTACTCCAGCCTGCCAACCCCTACACCGGGTGGAACCAACATCACCGACGCGACACCAAAGGCGGATGCCGTGGCTGCGCTTGGGGGTAAGGCATCGGCGCTGGTGCCGGGACAGGGCGTGCCGAGCTCGGAACTGGCGCTGGTCTCTGCCTCCAGCCGCTATGGTGTCTCCCCAACCGTCCGTCAGGAGCTGGCTGAGGAAGACGCTCAGTTCCTCAAGCGCAAGCGGATTACGGGCCGGATCAAACTGTTCCCGGTTGATCGCTATGAGCAGATCTATGCCAAACAGACCCTTGACCCCTTTGCGGCCAATGAACGGTTCCGCCGCGCAGGCGTCGCGACGCCGACAGCTCCCCCTGCAACCAGCGAGTAAGACACTTACGGCGGGCATACAGTGACACCCGGCTCATATGGGGCTGATTTCACATTCTTGTTTGTACGACTTGCGCATCAATCACATCGGCTTAGCTTGTGGTTAACCATGATTGCTCCACAATGCTTGGAGCCCGAGCGCTCTTCGGGCGGTGGTTTTCCGACTTTGCGAGAGCCTCAAGCAGGATTGTCCATGGTGCGTCACCATGGGCCGATAGGATTGGAGGATGTCGCATGATCCGACGGATCGTTTTAAGTGCCATTGCTTTGACGGCCCTGATCTCAGCGCCTCTGCGCGCCGAACAACAGGCCGAGGATATGGTCACCGCCTTTACCCTCGAGAACGGTATGGAGGTTGTGGTGATCGAGGATCACCGTGCGCCGGTCGTTCAGCACATGGTCTGGTATCGCGCCGGATCCGCAGACGAGCCGCCCGGTCAGTCCGGCGTTGCGCATTTTCTGGAGCATCTCCTGTTCAAGGGCACAGATACTCTGGCACCTGGTGAGCTTTCGGCGACCGTGGCGGCCAATGGGGGGCGCGATAACGCCTTCACCAGCTACGATTACACGGCCTATTTCCAGCGCATCGCCGCTGATCGACTGGAACTGATGATGAAGATGGAAAGCGACCGGATGGTCAACATCCGTCTCAGCGAAGAGGAAATCGCGACCGAGCGTGAAGTGATCCTCGAAGAGCGCAACCAGCGCACCGACAACGACCCCCGCGCCCTGTTCCGCGAACAGCTGCGCGCAGCGCAATACCTCAATCACCGCTATGGTCAGCCTGTGATCGGATGGCGGCACGAGATGGAAACGCTTGACCGTGAGGATGCGCTCTCGTTTTACAAGACCTACTATGCCCCCAATAATGCGATCCTGGTTGTCTCGGGCGATGTGACACCTGAAGAGGTGCGCACCCTCGCGGAGAAATACTACGGTGCAATCCCCGCTAACCCCGATCTGCCTGAACGGTTTCGCAGTCAGGATCCGCCACAAACTGCAGCGCGGCGCATGACTTACCGTGATCCGCGTGTCGCGCAGCCTTATGTGCAACGCTCCTATCTGGTGCCTGAACGCGACAGTGGCGCGCAGGAAACCGCTGCGGCGCTTTACCTTCTTTCCGAGCTTCTGGGAGGCGGGAACACCTCGTACCTCGCCAATGCCCTGCAGTTCGATCAGCAGACCGCGGTTTACACAGGAGCATTCTATTCCGGGGTCTCTCTGGACAAGACCAATTTCACCTTCCTGATCGTCCCTGCCCAAGGGGTGTCCCTGCAAGAGGCGGAAGATGCCCTTGATGAGACTTTCCGCAAGTTCCTCCAGGATGGTGTCGATCAAGAGCAACTGGACCGGATCAAGCTGCAACTGCGCGCGTCAGAGATCTATGCACGTGACAACGTGGATCGCATTGCCAACCGCTATGGCCGGGCGCTGACCTCGGGTTTGACGGTTGAGGACGTGCAGGACTGGCCGAAGATCCTGCAATCGGTCACCGCAGATGAGATCCTTGCGGTCGCGCGGGAATTCCTGCGGCCCGAGGTCTCCGTCACTGGATGGATGATGCGCCCAGAGGAGGTCACCCAATGACTGTTTTGACTACGATCCGGGCCGGGCTGCTGTCGTGTTTTGCCCTGTTGTTCTCTGTGCTGTCGGCAGCGGCGGAGATCGACATCAAGGAGGTCACTTCTCCCGGCGGCATAACCGCGTGGCTTGTGGAAGATCACTCGATTCCCTTTGCGGCACTAGAGCTGCGGTTCCGGGGGGGCACCTCTTTGGATGCACCCGGAAAGCGCGGCGCGATCCATTTGATGACAGGCCTTCTCGAGGAAGGTTCAGGTGATATGAGAGCGCAGGAGTACACCAAGGCGCTGGAAAGCCTTGCAGCGAGTTTCTCATATGATGCGGACAAGGAATCCCTGTCGGTGTCTGCGCGCTTCCTGACCGAGAATCGCAATGCTGCAGTGGATTTGTTGCGCCAGACGCTGCTTGAGCCCCGCTTTGATCAGGATGCGCTCGACCGGGTGCGCGCGCAGGTTCTGTCCGGGTTGCGCTCGGACGAAAAGGATCCAGACAGCATCGCTGGCCGCGCCTTTGCCCGGATGGCCTTTGGCGATCATCCCTACGGGAGCGACGGAACCGGCACGATGGAAAGTGTGTCTGCCCTGAACCGTCAGGACATGTTCGAGGCCCATGCGGCCGTATTTGCCCGTGACCGGCTTTATGTCTCTGCCGTCGGAGACATCACCGAAGAGGAACTTGGCACCCTGCTGGACCTTTTGCTTGGCGATCTTCCGGAAACCGGTGCGCCCCAGCCTGGCCCTGCAGATGTCTCCATCGCGGGCGGTACGACGGTGATCGATTTTGACACGCCGCAGTCCGTTGCGCTGTTTGGCCATATTGGCCTTGATCGGCATGATCCGCGCTTTTTTGCGGCCTATATCATGAACCAGATCCTTGGTGGTGGGTCCTTTGAAAGCCGTTTGATGAATGAAGTTCGGGAGAAAAGGGGGCTGACCTATGGGGTGTATTCCTACTTGGTGCCCCGCGACCTCGGTGCGGTCTATATGGGCTCGCTTGCCTCTGCGAATACCAAGATGGCCGAAGCGGTGGAGGTGATCCGCGCGGAATGGACCCGTATGGCAACCGAAGGCGTTACTGAAAAGGAACTTCAGGACGCCAAGACCTATCTGACCGGCGCCTATCCCTTGCGCTTTGATGGCAATGGACGGATCGCCTCGATCCTGGTGGGGATGCAGATGGACGACCTCCCGATCGACTATGTCGTGACCCGAAACGACAAGATCAACGCCGTGACGCTGGAGGAGATTAAGCAAGTTGCCTCCGAAGTGCTTTTGCCCGAGAACCTGCATTTCGTTGTCGTTGGACGGCCCGAAGGTTTGAAGACTGGCGGCTGATCCCAGCCACATTGAAAAACGAAAGCGGGCCGAAGAGTCATCTCCGGCCCGCTTTGTTTGGTTTGGGTTCAACTTTACTCGCCGTAGGGCACCCAGATATTCTTGACCTCTGTCACGGCTTCCAGGAAACGGCGGCTGTGGTCGCTGTGCCAGTCCATCGCGGCACCGTTGTTGACCCAGGTTCGCTTGAGGTTGCTGGCGGAGGCCTTTTCGATCTCTGCCGACAGATCGCTCGAGGAAAAGCTCCAGACCGCATCCACATTCATATGCGATGCCAGCGGGCCTGCCAAATCGCTGTGGCTGCCGGTGAGAATGTTGACCACGCCAGCGGGCACGTCCGAGGTCTCCAGCACCTGATAGAAATCGGTGGCCGCCAGCGGGAATGGCTCGGAGGCCGCCAGCACCACCCGGTTGCCCATGGCAATGGCGGGCGCCATTACGGAAATCAGTCCGAGAAGTGGCGCCTCGTCTGCGCAAAGCGCGCCGATAACACCAACAGGTTCTTTCATCGCTAGCGCCACACCACGGATCGGCACGCCATGGACCTGACCGTCATATTTGTCGGCCCAGGCAGCGGCGGTGAACAGGCGCTGGATTGAGGCCTCAACCTCCTGCGCGCCGGTGCGACGGCCGGTCATGTGGTCGATGCGCTGGGCAAACTCATCCGCCCGCGCCGAGAGGTTTTCGCCGATGTAGTAGAGGATTTGCGCCCGCAGGTGGCCGGTGGTCTTGGCCCATCCCTTGGCGCCAGCTGCGGCTTCGACCGCGTTGCGCACGTCCTTGCGGCTGCCCATGCCCACATGGCCGAGGATATTGCCGGACCTGTCACAGACCGCGCTGGAATAGCCGCTGTCGGGGCGGGCCTGCTTGCCGCCGATGTACATCTTGGCGGTGCGATCGATGAGATCGCTGCCGCTGCCCTGACCGCCGAAGGCTTCGACTTTGCCCAGCGCCTTGGTTTTGCCTTTTGGTTTGGTGTAGGCCGACAGCCCTTCCCAGCCACCTTCACGACCAAATCCGCTTTCGCGCACCCCGCCAAATCCCGCCGCCGCATCGAACATGTTGGTGCCGTTAACCCAAACGACGCCGCAGGCGAGTTTCGGCGCCATATCCAGGGCGAGGTTCACGTTCTCGCTCCAGACGCTGGCGGCGAGGCCATAGCGCGTATTGTTCGCCAGCTCCACCGCCTCTGCCGGGGTGCGGAAGGTGCAGGAGACCAGAACGGGGCCAAAGATTTCTTCCTGCATCAGCCGGTCTGCCGGGGTGAGCCCCTCAATCAGGGTAGGGGCGTAGAAGCAGCCTTCTTCGGGCAGGTCCACCTTGGCCTGATAGGTCTGGCCCGCGTCATTGGAGGCGACCAGATCGGTGATGGTCTTCAACTGCACCGGATCCACCACGGCGCCCACGTCGATGCATTTATCAAGTGGATCGCCGATGCGCAGCTTGTCCATGCGGGCGCGCAGTTTGGTGTGGAACCGTTCGGCTATGCCTTCCTGCACGAGCAGACGCGAGCCAGCGCAGCAGACCTGACCTTGGTTGAACCAGATCGCATCCACCAGCCCTTCGACAGCTGAGTCGATGTCGGCATCGTCAAAGACGATGTAGGGTGACTTGCCGCCCAGCTCCAGCGTCAGCGCTTTGCCGCTGCCTGCGGTCGCCTCGCGGATGCGGCGACCCACGGCGGTGGAGCCGGTGAAGGCGATCTTGTCCACATCCGAGGCCACGATCATCTCACCCACGGCGCCATCGCCGGTGACGATGTTCACAACGCCCTTCGGCAGGCCCGCCTGACGGCAGATATCGGCGAACAAAAGCGCGGTGAGCGAGGTATATTCCGCCGGTTTCAGCACCACGGTGTTGCCCATTGCAATGGCGGGCGCGACCTTCCAGGCCAGCATCAGCAGCGGGAAGTTCCACGGGATGATCTGCCCGCACACGCCAAGCGCGGTGCGGTCCGGCAGTTCGCTCTCCATCAGCTGGGCCATGCCGGCGTGATAGTAGAAATGCCGCTGCGCCAGGGGAATATCGATGTCGCGGCTTTCCCGGATCGGCTTGCCGTTGTCCATGGTTTCAAGCACCGCGAACAGACGGCTGTGTTTCTGCAAAAGACGCGCGATGGCATAAAGGTATCTGGCGCGGCCCGGCCCACCGAGCTTTTCCCATTTCGGCTGAGCGCTGCGGGCAGCGGCGACTGCGGCGTCCACATCGGCTTGAGTGGCTTGGGTCAGGGTCGCCAGCACTTCTCCGGTGGCGGGGTTCTGGCTGTTGAACCCATCTCCGGGCGCGGTGAAACCACCGTTAATGAAATGGCCAAAGCGGTCGCCCTGATCGACCAGCCAGGCCAGCGCCTCGGCAGCGCTTTCGGGGGCGGGACCATAGCTCATGGTGTCAAAGATCTCTTTGATGGACATTTGCGCACTCCTCAGGCCATCGCGTGGCGGTAGCCGGCGGAATAGGCGCCGGTGACATAGTGTTCGAGCTGGCGTTCGATATCGCCCAGTAGGGACGAGGCCCCAAAGCGGAACAGGTCGGGCTGCAACCAGCGGTCGCCTAGCTCTTCTTTCATCAGGCTGAGATAGACCAGCGCATCCTTGGCCTTGGAAATCCCCCCGGCGGGTTTATAGCCGACGCGGTAGCCGGTGCGATCGTAGTAGTCGCGGATCGCTCGGATCATCACCAGGGAGACAGGCAGAGTGGCGTTGACGCTCTCCTTGCCGGTTGAGGTCTTGATGAAATCGGCCCCCGCCATCATGCAGATCATCGAGGCGCGTGCGACGTTGCGCAGGGACCCCAGTTCACCGGTGGCGAGGATTGCCTTTACATGGGCCTCGCCACAGGCGGCGCGGAAGGCTTTCATTTCGTCATAGAGCGCCTGCCAGTTGCCGCTCAGCACGTGGCGACGCGAGATCACGATGTCGATCTCATGGGCGCCTGCCTTGACGCTTTCCTCGATTTCGGCAACGCGCAGATGAAAGGGCGACAGACCCGCCGGGAACCCGGTGGACACCGCTGCGATGGGAATGCCCGTGCCTTTCAGTGCCTCGACGGCTGGGGCGATCATGTCGTGATAGACGCAGACCGCACCGGTGGTGATGCCGGGGGTGCCAAGTGCCTCAAGCAGGTCTGCGCGCACCGGCTGGTGCGCCTTGGCACAAAGGCGCCGAACCCGCCCGGCGGTGTCATCGCCCGATAGCGTGGTCAGGTCGATGCAGGTGATCGCCTTCAAGAGCCAAGCGGCCTGGTATTCTTTCTTTACGCTGCGTCGTCCGGGCAGGCTTGCGCAGCGCCTCTCAATGGCAGAGGTATTGGCTTGCAGCCCCAGTGCCCAATCCAGATCCAGCTCCATACCTGGATTGCGGGGCTCGCTTATCTGCGGCAGTTGCGTATTGCCCGCAGCAGTGCCCAGCGCAGCATTCTCAGAGACGTGGCTTTCCATTGTCGGGGGTTTCCTCATCACAGGTTTGCGCGAAATTCGCACGGGTGCGGCATCTTGGCAAGCAAACCGCCCGCTTTCCGTGCGGTAATTTTGACCTCTTGGACAAAAAGAGGAAATTAGTTGCGAATAATTCTCATTTACATTGACCTTCTTGCGAACCGTTCTCATATTATAGCCAGTCTGACGTCCAAAGGAGATCCAGAATGAATCGCTTGCGCTATGCGTTGATGGGCTTGGCTGTGTTGCTGGCTGTTCCGGTGATGCTTGTTGCCTCTGCAGGCCGTGCCGGGGCAGAGGCGCCGCTCAAGGTGGTTGCGACGACTGGCATGATCGCGGATGCCACCCGTCAGGTGGGCGGTGATGCCGTGGACGTGCGGGCCCTGATGGGACCGGGCGTCGATCCTCATGCCTATCGTCAGACCCGCTCTGACATCGTGGCCATGACCCGCGCGGATCTGGTGCTCTATCACGGTCTCTATCTTGAGGCGCAGATGGAAGATTTCCTAAAGGATCTGTCCCGCAAGAGTACTGTTGTCGCAGTTGCCGAGAGCCTGCCAAAGGACCTTCTGCGGGCCCATGATGACTATGACAACAAGTTCGATCCGCATGTCTGGATGACGCCCGCTCTATGGAAAGAGGTCGTGGCGCGAGTGGCCGAGGTGCTGAGCGAGGTCCGTCCGGACCAAGCGGATGTTTTTGCGGCCAATGCCAAGGCGCATATGGCAGATCTGGATCGTCTGCTGGCCTATGCCAATGAAACTCTTGCTTCTGTCCCGGAAGACAGCCGCGTGTTGATCTCGGCCCATGATGCTTTTGGCTATTTCGGCCGTGACTTTGGTTTCGAGGTGCTGGGCATTCAGGGCATCTCCACCCAGTCCGAGGCGGGCCTTAACCGGATCAGCGAGTTAGTCGACTTTCTGGTGCAGCGGCGTATTTCCGCAGTCTTTGTCGAAAGCTCGGTCTCGGACCGCTCCATGCGCGCCCTGATCGAAGGGGCGGCAGCGCAGGGTCATGAGGTCAAGATCGGCGGAGAGCTGTTCTCGGACGCAATGGGAGCGGACGGGACGTACGAGGGCACCTACCTTGGCATGCTGGATCATAACATCACCACCATTGCCGGGGCGCTGGGCGCCGATGTGCCGGAGCGTGGCATGGATGGCAAATTGTCGGCGGGACTCTGATCATGGGGCAGACGGTTGAACTGGTAAGTACCCAAGGCGCTGACACGGCAGGACAACCGCTTGAGGCCAGCCCGCTCGCCATTCGCGGTCTTACGGTCACCTACGGAGAAAAGCCTGCCGTCTTCAGCGTCGACATGACGGTGGAGCCGGGCAAGATGACGGCGATCATAGGGCCGAATGGCGCCGGCAAATCGACGCTTCTGAAGGCCGCGCTTGGGATCGTACCACCCGTTTCTGGCCGGGTGCAGGTCTTTGGCCGCCCTCTGGAGGCAATGCGTTCTAGGATCGCCTATGTGCCCCAGCGCGCCAGCATCGACTGGGATTTTCCGACCCGCGTGATCGACGTGGTGATGATGGGGCTTTACCGGGAGTTGGGCCTTTTGGGCCGCATCCGTGGACATCATCGCACCGTGGCGCGCGACTGTCTGGATCGCGTCGGCATGGGCGATTTCGCGGATCGTCAGATCGGCCAGCTTTCGGGCGGCCAGCAGCAGCGCGTGTTCCTTGCGCGCGCCCTTGCGCAGGACGCGGATCTTTACCTCTTGGACGAACCCTTTGCGGGGGTGGATGCCGCAACCGAAAAGGCCATCATCACCGTTTTGAAATCCCTGCGCGAAGCGGGTAAATCCGTGGTTGTCGTGCATCACGATCTGGCCACGGTGTCAGACTATTTCGACAACGTCTTCCTGATCAACACCCGCAAGGTCGCCGAAGGCCCGGTGGCGGAGGCCTTCACTCCCGAGACGCTTCAGGCGGCTTATGGCGGCAGGCTGGCGACCGCGCAGATCGACCAGCTTTCGGCTTTGTAGGTCTGAACTCATGCTGCTGGATGCGCTTCTCTTGCAACTTGGCTACAACGCCACGCTGGTCTCGATCGGGGCGGCCCTGCTTGGCGGTGCTGCGGGAATTTCCGGGACTTTCCTGTTCCTGCGCAAGCGGGCTCTGGTCAGCGATGCCGTAAGCCATGCCACCCTTCCCGGTGTCGGAATTGCCTTTCTGGTGATGGTATTCCTTGGCGGCGACGGGCGCAATCTGGCGGGGCTTTTGATTGGTTCGGCCTTGTCGGCGGGCGTGGGTCTGTTGTGCATGAACTGGCTGACCCGCAACACCCGTCTGGCCGAGGATGCGGCCATCGGGGCAGTGCTGTCGGTGTTCTTCGGCTTTGGGATCGTCCTGCTCACCGTAATTCAGACCCTGGGTGTTGGACGGCAGGCGGGGCTTGAAGGCTTCCTTTTGGGTTCCACCGCCGGGATGCTGCTGAGCGATGCGCTGATCATCGCGGGCGGCAGTGCGATGGCGCTCTTAGTGATCCTCCTGATGCGCCGCCCGATGATGCTGGTGGCCTTTGATCCCGAATATGCCGCCGCGCGCGACCTGCCGGTGCATCGCATTGATATGTTGATGATGGGACTGGTGATGGCCGTGACAGTTGTCGGGCTGAAAATTGTCGGTCTGATCTTGATCGTCGCCCTTTTGATCATCCCCGCCGTCACCGCCCGCTTCTGGACCGAGCGGTCAGACCGCGTGGTCGTCATTGCTGGTGTCTCCGGTGCCGCTTCGGCCTACGTGGGCGCGGCGATCTCGGCCTCGGCGCCGAACCTGCCCACCGGGCCGATCATCGTGCTTGTGTCCTTTGTCCTCTTTGTTCTGTCGCTGCTCTTCGCCCCAAACCGAGGTGTTCTGGCTGCCGTGCTGCGCCACCAGAGGTTTCAGCGCCGGGTGCATCTGCGGCAGGGCTTGCTGGCCTTGGCGCAGCGGCAGCCGATCTATGAGCCGCTTACCCTGCGCCTGTTGCGCCGTGCCGGACTTGTGCGCGCCGATGGTGTGGCCACCGAAAAAGGGCGCGCCCGCGCTGCCAAGGCCTTGCGCGATGAAAAACGCTGGGAGCTGGTGCGCAGCGATCTGGCGCATGAGGCCGCCGCCGCCCTTTACGATGGTCTGCGCGAGATTGAGACGGTGCTGACCCCCGATCAGATCAGCGAAATCGACCGCCGCATCGGCGGCCCGCAGGAGGTTTCCGCGTGATGAGCGGCGCTGAATTTGTCCCCCTGTCCCTGACGCCCCTGCTGATCGGCATCTTTGCCGCCGTGGCTTGCGCTTTACCCGGAAATTTCCTGTTGCTGCGCCGACAGGCTTTGATCGGCGATGCGATCAGCCATGTCGTTCTGCCGGGTATCGTCGTGGCCTTTCTTTTGACCGGAGCGATTGCCGCAGGCCCCATGCTGCTTGGCGCCGCCGGCGCCGCCGTCACTGCCGTGATCCTGATCGAGGCGGTGCGTCGCCTGGGCCGCATCGAACCCGGCGCGGCCATGGGCGTCATTTTCACCACCATGTTCGCGGGCGGTGTGTTGCTGCTTGAGCAGACCGATACCTCTACCGTGCACCTGGATGTGGAGCACGCACTTTATGGCAATCTCGAAAGCCTGATCTGGCTCGATGCGACGGGCTGGTCCTCCCTTTGGGACCTTGAGGCGCTGCGTTATCTGCCGCCCGAGTTGCCGCGCATGGCGCTGACGCTGCTTGGCGTGGCCGCGTTCATCGCTCTGTTCTGGCGGGCGCTGAAGATTTCCACCTTTGACGAGGGCTTTGCCCGCACGCTGGGGATCCGAACCGACCTTTTGGGGTTGGCGCTGGTGATCATGGCAGCGATTGCTGCGGTGGCAGCCTTTGACGCGGTGGGGTCGATCATCGTCATCGCCATGTTCATCTGCCCGCCCGCTGCCGCAAGGATGATGACGGACCGGCTGGAAACACAGATCGGATGGAGCGTGGTATTCGCCACCCTTTCTGCCGTTCTGGGCTATGTTCTGGCGGGTTATGGCCCCCTCTGGCTGGGCGCTGCGGACGCGGTGAGCGCGGCGGGCATGATCGCCACCGTTTCGGGCGTGATCTTGGCCATGGCCGCCAGGTTTGGCCCCTGCCGCCGCCGCGCGGGGGCGCCTGCGGGCGTATAACCCAAGCGCTTTGCGGGTGGCAGAATCGAAGGGCTCCATGCTAAATTTAGCGGTATGAGCAGCCCAGACCCCCAAATCAGCGAAGCATCCCGCTCCACCATCCGTCAGCTGGATGACAGCGCCATCAACCGCATCGCTGCCGGTGAGGTGATCGAGCGTCCGGCCTCGGCGGTTAAGGAATTGGTGGAAAACGCCATCGACGCGGGCGCTACCCGTATCACGGTAGACATCGCCGATGGCGGCAAGACGTTGATCCGGGTCACCGACGATGGCTGCGGCATGAGCGCCGAGGATCTGCCGCTTGCCCTGTCGCGCCATGCCACCTCCAAGATCGATGGCTCGGACCTGCTCAATATTCACACCTTTGGCTTTCGCGGTGAGGCCCTGCCCAGCCTTGGCGCAGTTGGCCGCCTGACGATCACCAGCCGCGCGTCGGGCAACGATGCCGCTCAGGTCCGTGTTGCCGGGGGCAAGGTGGATCCGGTGAAGCCTGCCGCCCTGCGCGCGGGCACCGTGGTGGAACTACGCGATCTGTTCTACGCCACCCCGGCGCGGCTCAAGTTCATGCGCACTGACCGGGCAGAGGCGCAGGCGATCGGCGATGTCATCAAACGCCTCGCCATGGCAGAGCCTTCGGTGGGTTTCACTCTGCGGGATGTCTCGGGCGGGGGCGAGGGGCGCGTGACCTTCCGCGCTGATCCCCTGTCGGGTGATCTTTTTGATGCGCTGCACGGGCGGCTCTCTTCGGTGCTGGGGCGGGAGTTTGCCGAAAACGCGCTCAAGATCGATGCGACCCGCGAGGGTCTTCGTCTTTATGGCTATGCAGCGCTGCCGACCTATACGCGCGGCGCGGCAGTGGCGCAGTTCCTGTTCGTGAACACGCGCCCCGTGAAGGACAAGATGCTGACCGGCGCCCTGCGCGCGGCCTATTTCGATTTCCTCAGCCGCGATCGTCACCCGGCAGCAGCGCTGTTCATCGACTGTGACCCGACTTTGGTAGACGTGAACGTGCATCCGGCGAAATCAGAGGTGCGGTTCCGCGATCCGGGGTTGGCGCGCGGGCTGATCGTCTCTTCCCTGCGCCATGCGCTGGCAGAGGCGGGGCATCGTGCCTCCACCACCGTTGCCGGGGCCACGCTAGGCGCCATGCGGCCTGAACAGGCAGGCGGTCAGGGCGCCCCCCATGTCTACCAGATGGATCGCCCCTCGATGGGCGCGCGCACGGCGGCCTATAGCGCCCAGCGGCCTGATTATGCGCCGGTGCCGCCCTATCAGCCGCCGCAGCAGACAGGCGGTTTTGCCGAGATGGCCAGCGCCTATAGCGGGCAGGTAATTGACGAGCCATCAGCGCCCGCGGCAGAACAGGAGCAACCGCCCGAGGCGCTCCCCTTGGGGGCGGCGCGTGGGCAGGTGCATGAGAATTACATCATCGCCCAGACCGCCGACGGCATGGTGATCGTCGATCAGCACGCGGCCCATGAACGGCTGGTCTATGAAAAGCTCAAGAAACAGATGGGCGAAAACGGTGTCGCGGCGCAGGCACTTTTGATACCTGAAATCATTGAACTCTCGGACAATGACTGCGCGCGCCTCCTGGCGGTGGCGGAGGAACTGGCCAAATTCGGTCTTGGCATCGAGGCTTTCGGCGGAAATGCCGTCGCCGTGCGTGAAACTCCTGCGATATTGGGAGAGGTCAACGCAGAGGCCATGGTGAAGGACATTCTGGACGAGTTGGACGATCAAGGCGAAAGCCAGCTGGTGCAGGCGCGGCTTGAGGCGATCCTGAGCCGGGTGGCCTGTCATGGCTCGATCCGGTCGGGTCGGCGGATGCGCGGTGAAGAGATGAACGCGCTGTTGCGGGAAATGGAGGCGACGCCCCATTCCGGCCAGTGCAACCACGGCCGCCCGACTTACGTGGAGCTGAAACTCTCTGATATTGAACGGCTGTTCGGGCGCACGTGATGGAAGGTATGGAAGAGGCCATCGCGAACATGGACCAGATCGGGACGCTGATTCTGATCGCGACTGGTTTTGCGGTGCTTCTGATCCTGCTTTTGGTAATGTCACTGCGTGCCTCGGCCCGGGCGGCCTCTGCGGTGGCACCGCTCGCGCAGCAGATGGAATACCTCGGCCAGTCGGTGCAGCAGCTGCGTGGTGGTTTGCAGCACGTCTCTGACATGCAGGCGAATGCGCAGGTGCAGATGGTGCAGACGGTGGAGGCGCGGCTTTCGGATGTGCAGCAGCATATGAACGACCGGCTAGCCGACAATGCTCTGCGTCAGGCCCGCGCCATGGCCGAGATGCAAGAGCGGATGCAGGAAAGCCTGCATGGCAGTGCGAAACGCACCGTGACCTCCCTGACGCAACTGCAGGAGCGGCTCGCCACCATCGACAAGGCGCAGGACAATATTACCAAACTGTCGGGCGATGTGCTGACGCTACAGGATATCCTGTCGAACAAGCAGACCCGGGGCGCTTTTGGGGAAATCCAGCTCAACGATATCGTCTCGAAAGCTTTGCCTGCCGATGCCTATCGGTTTCAGGCGACGCTCAGCAATGGCAAGCGCGCGGACTGCCTGATCGACCTGCCGAATCCTCCGGGGCCGATCGTGATCGACAGCAAGTTCCCGCTGGAACCCTATGAGGCTCTGCGCCGGGCGCAGACGCAGGACGAACTCGCCTATGCGGCGCGGCAGATGAAGACTGCCCTGCGCGCCCATATCCAGGCGATTGCGCAGAAGTATATCATCGAAGGAGAGACAGCAGACGGCGCGATCCTGTTCCTGCCGTCCGAGGCGGTCTATGCCGAGCTGCACGCCAACTTTACCGACCTGGTGCGCGAAGGTTTTGCAGCGAAGGTCTGGATTGTCTCACCCACCACCTGCATGGCGACGCTCAACACCATGCGTGCGATCCTGAAAGATGCCCGCATGCGCGAACAAGCGGGGGCCATCCGCAATGAGCTGGGCCTTTTGCACCGCGATGTGGAGCGGCTGGGGGATCGCGTTGGTACTCTCGACCGGCATTTTGCCCAGGCCGCCAAGGATGTGGCGGAGATCAAGATCAGCGCCGACAAGGCCGGGCGGCGGGCGCAGCGGCTAGATAATTTCGACTTTGAAGAGATCGACCCGGGCGCCGGGTCTGATCCGACCGGCACCGTGGTGCCGCTGGAGCATCCCGAACGATGAGTAACCTGTCGCCAGATCGCCTTCTGTTGCGGCGAGCAGAGGTTGACGCCGAACGCGTGGTCTCTCTTCTTCGTATCGGTGTATCACTGGGGTTGCTTGGGATCTTCTTCCTGACCGTCTGGGACAGTGTGGAAACAGTCGAAGACTACCTGCGCAGGCAATGGCTCTTTGCGCTGGCCACCATGATTTCATACCTGCTGCTGGGCCTATTTACGCTGTGGCGCGCCCGTCGCGGTATGTTCCGGGGATGGATGATCTGGACGGGCGTGACGCTGGACTGCGCCTTTTTGCTGGTGAATGCCTGGGTGGGGCTTGAGAATACCTCTCTGCCAGGCGGGGTGACCTTTCTGTTGCCACCGATCTGGCTGGTGCCGACCGTTCTGGCCTTTGCGGTCTTGAGGTTTAATCCATACCTGCAGGCCTATACAGTGATCCTGATTGTCTCGGGGCTGTCCTTGATGATCCTGTGGCAACCCGAAGAGATGCCCGTTCAGGCTGCAGAACGGGCTCTGTTCCTGCTGTCACTGCCTCCCAACATCATCCGTATCTCGATGATCGCACTGGCGGGGGTGGTTCTGGTGGTGGCGGCCTATCGTATGCGCGCCCTCTTGCATCGCTCCATCACCGAGGCTCAGGCGCGCACCAATTTGACCCGCTATCTGCCCGCGCAACTGGCTGGACGCCTTGCTGATGGTGGCCTTGAGGAACTGCGACAGGGCCACCGGCAGGACATGGCCGTTTTGTTCATCGACATCCGTGGCTTTACTCGTTGGTCGGAGGGGCGCGATCCGCAGGAGGTCAGCGCCCTTATCACCGAGTTTCGCCACCGGGTGCAGCGGGCGTCAGCGCAAACCGGTGGGATGATCGACAAATACATTGGCGATGCAGCCATGCTGCTGTTCGAAGGTAGGGATGGCGCCTGCCGCGCGCTGGACTGCGTCGATGCCCTTGATGCAGAACTCGAAGACTGGAGCACCGAGCGTGCCAATGCCGGAGAGGCACCCATTCTGGCCGGAATTGGCTTGCACTGGGGAGAGGTTTTCTCAGGCGTTGTCGGCAACTCAGAGCGGCTGGAGTACAGCGTCTTTGGCGATACGGTGAATACGGCGGCCCGGCTGGAGCAGCTGACACGCAGCGCCAATGTCCGTGTTATTGTGTCTGACGCAGTTATTGCAGCTGCCGGAACAGAGCCCGCGCGCGACGGATGGTTCACCCTGCCACCGGTACACCTGCGCGGGCGCAGCAATGGTCTGGCTGTCTTCGCACGGGGGCAGATCGAGCCGGATGCACAGGGAATTGCCCCAGATCAAAGACCGGTGAAACCTGCTACTGTCTGATGGGGATAACCCACGCGAACAGCAGGAGAGACAGTGACATGTTGGAGATTTCCCCAAGAAAGGTGGCCCAGGTTGCAATGATGGCGCGCGAACTGGATCGTGCGGAGGGCGAATTGCGTGCCTTCATCGAGCGGATGAGCATGGACGACCAGGCCGAGTTGACAGCGGTCATGTGGATTGGTCGCGGCAGTTTCGAGGTCGAGGAACTCGGCGAAGCGATCGCCACAGCCCGCAGCGAAGCAACCATCCCGACCGCCGACTACCTGATCGGAACGCCGCACCTTGCGGACAACATCGAGGCGGGCCTCGAGGCCTTGGGCATTGATGTGGGCGATGTCGAGGAAGATGTGATCGGCCGCTGAATGGTGCCGTTGTCAGGTCACGTCTCTAGGTTTGTGTGAATACTTCGCCCGGTAAAGTGAAGGTGATGATGGCCCCGTGTCCGGCGTCGCAGTTCTTCGCCTCGATCAGGCCGCCACGGTTTTGAACAAGGCGCCGGGTGCCAAACAAGCCGAACCCGCCATCCTTGCGGAGCGTTCCAGTGTTGAGAAGCGCAACCGAAGGGTCGGCGAGACCGGGCCCGTTGTCCTGGACTTGAACTGCATAAAAGCCGGGTCTCGCTGGCGTAAGGCTGATCTGGATCTGTAGTTTTCCGTTGGCTGCGTCTTTCGGTTTTCCATGCTTGATGGCATTGTCGATCAGGTTCCGAAGGACGATCAACGTCGCGGCCCGATCGCCGCGGAGTGTTCCGCCGGTGATGTGAAAGTCGCAGTGTTTCAACGGATCCAGAAGGGCAAAGATCTCTTTTCCGAGGTCTTCAAAACTGAATTCCTGAATGTCGGATTTGGTCGAAGTTGCTTGTGCGTGAGACAGGATGTCTGAAATCAGCGACGTGGCCTTCGTGGCGATCTGTTCAAGCATATCTATCAGCTCGAGCTTGCCATCGCCCAGATCCTCGAAATCGTCGCGCAGCATTTCGGCAATAGCAGTCACATTGCGCATCGGTGTACGCAGGTCGTGGGCCGCAAGATTGACGAAATCCTCGATTTCGCCTTGGATGATCTCGGCGCCGATCTGCATGGCTTGAAGGTGACCCAAGGTCGAAATATCCTTGGTGGTTCCAACGATCTGAACGACTTTTCCTGCATCGTTGAGCAACGGCCGGAGCGTGACTTCAATCTGGTGAACGTCACCGTGCAGCGGCAGATGGGCCTGATAGCTATAGGGTTGGGCTGTTTCGAGTACGTGCATATGGTGCCCGAAAATTGTTTCTCCGTTGCGTCCCGGGAAAAGGTCCTTGATGGTTGCGCCCAGTATTTCGGACTCGGGGCGCAGGATGTGGCCACGTGCGTAAGTATTGAATGCCGTGTAGCGCGGGATGTTTTGTTCGTCCGGTTCAAGAACGAAAACGGCCTGTTCGATCTTGTCGAGAAACGCCTTTTGCTCTGGTGTCATGCGGAGTCCTCCGACAGGTTTTGCACGCGGTGGATTCCGGGACGATTGAGCGCGGATGCTGATGACCCTGAAAGTCCGTGAGGGGACCTTTGCAAGTTCAGGCTAAAATCCGGTAAATCGCAAATGCAATAAAACAATATCGTCAAGGCTCCACAAAGCAACGGCAGAGCCTTGACGCATGCATCACCCTGTGTGGTCGATAACTTCCAAGTGCTGCGCCAGCGTGCCGATCTTGCCCATCCAATCTTCGATCAGCTTGGGATCGCTGGGGGCGGCATGGACGCCCGCTGGGATCTGGCGGTTCATCACCGCCTCGATGGCAAAGCTGACTGGGTAGGACACAAGCCGCGCCATTGCAGTGCCGCGCTCATCACCCCAGGCATCCATCACATAGGTCTTGTGCCAGACGGTCTCGCCGTCCTTTTCCGCCTTCAGGCTGACGCATAGGACAACACGGTCCGGCTCACCCTCGTCATAGGCGTTTTCATCCCAGAACTGGTCGGACATCTCTTTCAGGCGGGCATCGCCAGCCTCGCCTTCGAGGGTTTCGACCTCTTTGAATACATCGGCCCAGGCTTCGGACCAGCCATTCAGGCGCAGGGTGCCGCGGACGAACTCCTTAACCGGCCAAGTCTCTTCGAACTCATACTGCGCCATGAAGGGCAGGGAGTCGCGGTTGGGATAAACCTCGAAACTTTCAGGGGTGGGCAGCGGTGCGTCATAGCTGCTGATCGCGTCCCAGGGGCGGTCGACGCGCAGCTCGGAGTAATCCCGCACCGAGCGCGAGGGCGAGCGCAGCGCCTTCAGCACGCCAAGCGGCGACCAGCTGAACTTGTAGCGGAAGGGGTTGGGCGTCTTGGGAATGCCGCCGCAGTAGGAGATAAAGCTGATGTGGTTGTCGGAATCATAAGCGGCCGAGGCTTTGTAGTCATGGACCAGCGCATGGGCCATCAGGTGGTCGATGCCGGGATCAAGACCGACCTCGTTCACCAGCGCCACACCCGCCGCGCGGGCCTTGTCGTCGAGTGCGCGCATTTCGGGCGCGATATAGGAGGAGGAGACGAAATGCGCACCCTTTGAGATCGCCAGCTCCGCCAGCTCCACGTGCCAGTCGCCGGGCAGCATCGAGACGACCACATCGGCCGGGCTCAGCATCTGGGCGAGGTTCGAAATGGAGAAGGCATGGATATTGGTGGTCAGATCACCCACCGCTTCGCGCGCTTTTTCGGGGGTGCGGTTCCACACCGCAACGTCATGGCCCGCCTCCAGAAGGCGGCGCAGGCCGGGGATGGCCGACAGGCCGGTTCCGCACCAGTGAATGGTCATGAATGTGACTCCCTATTTGTATTTCAGTTTAGCCGCCACGATGCTGATGACGATCAGCACCGCGCAGAAATTGGCCAGGATCAATGGCATGTCGCCCACCATTAGCCCGTAGATGAGCCAGAGCGATACAGTGAGTAGAAACATCAGATTTGCCGCCAGCGACAGGCCGGATGTGTCACGCGTACTCCAGGCGCGCCACGCTTGAGGGATCCAGCAGATCGTACCCATCGCCCCGGCTAGATATCCGATGTAGAGTTCCATCAGGAGTTCATGTGCTCGTCAAAGGTGGCCTTGGCCCGGCCCCAAACGCCTTTGTCGAGGTCGCCAAGCGTCAGCAGAGAGGGCAACAGCTGCTCGGCATAGTCGACCGAGCTTTCGGCCGGTAGCATCGAGGGCAGGTTGTCGATCGCCATCACATCGAGCACCGGATCCTCGGCTACGCGTACGGCGGGAGCGTCCCAGGTTGTGGCGCGACTGTAAACAGGCACCGGGTTGTAATCGCTGTCCGGATCGCAGGCGACATCGCCGATGGCGGTCAACTTGCGCGGTGCGTTCAGCGCCGATTGCGGCACGAAGACCGGGGTGCCGGGGCGTGCGAAGATGCAGTTGAGGAACAGATCGTGCTCAAGGATTTCCGGGAAGGGGCCGCCATGCGCGGTTTCCGCCATGTCCCATTTGGTGACCACGACGCCCATGGTCTCCAAGAGGTCTGCCGCACCAGTGCCGACACGGCCAAGCGCGCCGATCACGATGGCATTGGGCCGAGCGTTCGCCACATTGTACAGCTCAGCTGCAAGATCTGCGATCAGCGAATCCTTGTCTGTGTAGACACCAACGGGACCGCAAGTCTCACCGCGCTGCTGTGCGGCCCAGCATTTCAGCGTGACCGCCGCACCCGCATAGCCGGCCCAATAGCCGAAAGCAGCAACCCGGCGGCCGTTTTCCTCGACCAGATATTCCAGATCGTAAAGCGTACCGCCGCCCTCGCGGAACCGGCGCAGGAGCTCCTTGCCGGAGTGCTGTCCCTTGAAGGCATGGCCGAACATGATGTGGCGATGAGGCAATGGGGTGCCATCCTCGGGCAGCTCTTTGAGACCAAAGATGATCGCGTCCCTGGGCGCTTCCGGCCAGCTGTTTTCCGGCGCGATCTCGCAGCCCGCATCGATATAGCCTTGCAGGGGCAACGCCCGGACTGAGCTTTCCTCGACCGTGACCTTGATCCCGGCCTCGATCAGCGCCTTTGCGCCTTCGCCGGTCAGCCCTACCCGTTCTTCGTTCGGGCGCTGCTCGGCCCGTACCCAGAGATGAGTCATTGCTTTTTCATTCCCTCAAACGTCTGTCATAGCATGGATTTGGCGCGCACCGCCTGGACCGAGGCGCGTTGTTCCATCGCCGTCATGAATTCCTGGATCTTGGGGTAGTCCGCAATTGATACCCCATCCCCTTCGAGCCAGTTGCAGACCACGAAAAGATAACAGTCCGCAAGGGAGATTTTCTCCCCCAGCACAAAGGGGCCACGCAGGCCGTTTTCGCTGATATAAGCGGCAGAGGTGGCCATGGTTTCCGGCACTTTTGCGGCCATGTCGTCAAACGAGGATTGCTGCGTCGCCCAGCGGCTGCCGCGCATCTTGTGGGCGTGATTCACATGCATGGTAGAGGCAAGGTAGTACATCACCTCGCGCATGCGGGCCTGTTGCAGCGCATCTTCGGGACGCAGACCTGCCTCGGGAGCGAGATCCGCGATATAGTCCAGCAGGGCGCCGGTTTCCGTCAGAATGCCACCTTCGACCACAAGTGCGGGTACACGGCCTTTTGGATTGATCTGGTGATAGGCGGGCTTGGTCTGTTCGGCGCTGGCGAAATCCACCTGAACTGATTCGTATGGCAGACCTGCTTCTTCAAGGGCGATGGCCACGGCAATCGAAATGGTTCCGGGTGTGAAATAGAGCTGCATGGTCAATCCTCATGTTCTGGGAATGGTCAAAGGTGCGTCTGGGCATAATGCCGCTCTGGCGTTTCAAGGTGCGGCACCGCGTTGAACAACACCGGAGACAGGTGGCCACCGATCGGGAACAGACGGTGCATCGACGTGTTCATGATGGCAAGGGCCATACGAGACATGCCATTGATATCCAGCGCCATGGCTTGCCGCATCGCCATTGATATCAGCCCTCCTGAGGTGACAACGAGCGCCGGACCCTCCCCTTCTGCGATCTCGCTCAGGGCCGTTTGGGTCCGGGTTTCAAAATCGTGCCAGCTTTCGGGGGCGCCGTCGATTTTGTCTTCGGCCCAGGCGCTGAGAACTTGTGGCAGATGGGCGATGAAGCCTTCGCGTTCTTGCGGGATGGAAAGCCCGTGCTGCGCCTCCATTGCTTGCGCCAGCGTGAAATACTCCATCTCGTTGAGGCGAGGATCCTGAACCACCTCTTCGGTGAAGCCCATCCCAGCTGCGGTCTCGATATGGCGGGTCAGGGTGCCGCAATAGATCCGCGGATGGCTGGCGCCGCTGGCGCGCAGGTGTTCGCCCAGCCAGGCGGCCTGCCGGTGCCCCAGATCGCTGAGGCGGTCATAGCTGTGTTCGTCGCGCGCCTCGGTGTTTGCCTGCCCGTGGCGGATCAGCGTGATGTGAGACATGACGGTTGCTCCAGTGCTCTTTGCCGGGACTCTTAGGCGAGCGATCGCCGACATGGAAGGAAGGTTTCCGGCTGGAGGTAGTTTTTCGCATCGCCTCGTCCTGCCGGTTGAACATCCGGTCCAATGTGCAGCTTGCAAAAGGTTAACAAATTGTGGAGATGTGGAAATCGCTGCGCGAAGTGCACTATGGCCTCCAGGACGGATGAGCCGGAAACTAAGGAGACCCGGGATGACGATCAATCCCCAGCGTTTTTTGGCCGATTTGCATACACTGAGGTCATTTGGGGCCTCTGGCGTTGGCAAAGGGGTGGTGCGACCGGCCTATTCCGCTGTTGAAATCGCCTCACGTCGATGGCTGGCCAGTCGCATGCAGGAAGCAGGGCTTGAGGTTCGCTTTGATGCGCTTGGAAATCTGTTCGGTTTGGCAGGAAAAAAATCGCTCCTCATAGGCTCCCATAGTGATAGCCAGCCCGAAGGCGGCTGGCTCGATGGTGCGCTGGGTGTCATCGCCGGGCTGGAGATCGCACGGGCCAGCAAGGAAGCAGGTGGGCCGCCCATTTCCGTTGTCAGCTTTCAGGATGAAGAGGGGCGTTTTGGCGTTCTCACGGGCTCCGATGTCTGGACGGGGCGTTTGCCGATGTCCAAGGCGGATCAACTGACGGATAGCAGTGGCCAGACCTTGCAGTCGGCGCGCCAACGGATGAAGGCAGGGGCGGACAGGACCGTGCCGCATGATCAGTTCACAGGCTATCTCGAAATGCACATCGAACAGGGGCCTGTTCTGGATTCCTCCACAGACCGGATCGGTGTGGTCACGGATATCGTCGGTATTCGGAATGTTCAGATCACGTTCACCGGACGCCAGAACCACGCAGGTACCACCCCTATGCATTTGCGCAGGGACGCCTTCCAGGCAGTGTCAGCCTTGAACATGCGCCTCAACGAAAGGTTTGCGGAGGTCGTCACGCCTGCAACGGTCTGGACCCTCGGGCATGTGGTGCTGCATCCAAATGCTTCTTCGGTTGTGCCGGGTAAGGCTGTTTTCACGTTCCAGTGGCGCGATGCCGACAAGCAGCGCCTGGAGGTCATGGAGCAGATCCTGCGCGACAGCTGCAGCGAAATCGCCCGTGACTACGGGGTCGTTGCGGATCTCGGCACCGTGATGGGTATCGACCCCACCGCCATGGACGCCCGGCTGCAAGCGGCTCTGGCCTTTGCTGCAGAAGAACTTGCGCCGGGGCAGTGGCGCAAGATGCCATCGGGCGCTTTGCATGACGCGTCCAATGTGGCAACGATCATGCCAAGCGCAATGCTCTTCGTGCCTTCGATCGGCGGGATCAGCCACGCATTTGACGAAGACACGGATGAAGAGGATCTGGTCCTGGGGCTTGAGGTGCTTGCAAAGGCGGCAGAGGCACTGTGACCTGTTGCGGGCCTCCAACGGCTTCTTACTCGGCTGCGACGGCTGACATGTTGGCCCGGCCGTAGCCGCGTTTGAGCATGCGGTTTCGGTGCCTGTCCGCCGCGACAGAGGCTTCTCGCAGATTGCCGTAGATATTGATGACGCTCTGCCCGCCTCGCCCTGAAACGCCCCATTCCCGGAGCACTGACACCTCGGAAAACAGGTTCATTGCCAATTCGATCCGATAGAACCGCGCAGGGCGTTTGGGGGTCTGGCGATAGAGCAGGCAGGTGGTCATGTATTGAATTTACTTACACCGATTCGCGGCGACAAGAGGCGATCACTCTGGAAGGTGCTCCTTTCCGTTGCGAGGCCCAACGGGAGGCGCGAATGACGGGCGGGAAATGCACGAAAAGAGGTGCAGCGCTTCGGTTCTCAGGTCCAGCTCACATCCCCAAGGAAGATATAGCCCGCACCATATATCGTCTTGATAAGCCGGGGGTTCTTTGGGTCTTCACGAAGCTTGGTACGCAGACGGGAGACGCGTACATCCATTGCTCGGTCAAAGCTGTCTCCGGCCGCGCCGCCCAAGGCCTCTTGCATCTGGGCGCGGGAAATCAGCCTTTTTGGACTTTCGAGGAACAGGCGCAGGACCTCTCCTTCTGCGTGGGAAAAGGGCGTTTCTCCTCCGTCCGCATCTTCGAGCACATAGCGATCGAAATGCGCCGTCCAGCCGGAGAACTGGGCCGAGTTTCCGCCTTGCACCTGTGCGCGGGGACCGCCGCGCAGGCGGGCACGGATCCGAGCGACCACTTCGGTGGGATCAAAAGGTTTGGTTATGTAGTCGTCGGCGCCCAGCTCTAGGCCAGTAACCCGGTCCTGTACCTGTGCCCGCCCTGAGATGATGATCACCGCCGCACCTTGTTCAAGGGCTAGGCGGTGCACCAGGCTCAGCCCGTCGGTGTCGGGCAGCGACAGGTCCACAAGACAGACATCGGGGGTCACGCGCTTCAGTGAGGCTTCGAATTCGCGTGCGCGAGAGAAACTCTGCGTGCGAAAGCCTGCATCTTCCAGAGTTTCGGTCAGGATCCGCCGGATTTCCGGTTCATCATCCAAAATGGTCACTAAGGGCGCGCTCATGATGCGGTCTCCGGTTTGATCAGCGCCGAGAGCTGCTGGGTGGTAAAGGGTTTCTGCAGGACGGGCCCGCGCCGAAGGGCGGCGCGGTGAAGCGCATCTCCCGGTGGCAGGGAGGTCATCAGAATATGCGGCAAGTGAGAACCCGCCAGACGATCGGCCAGATCGATGCCTGTTGCCTCTCCTTCCAAGCGAATATCCGACAGGACCAATGCGATATCGGGAATATCCGCCGTCAGGGCCGACGCCTCATCTACACTGGTGGCTTCGATCACGGAATAGCCGAGGGCGATCAGCATGTCACGGAAAGTGGCGCGCAGGCTCTCGCTGTCTTCAACCAGCAGTGCAATCCCGCCGGAGGCGTCAGGCGCCAGCCTGTAGGGTAGGCGCAGGGTAACGCTTGCGCCTGACACGGTATTGCCGATGCGCATGTCTCCGCCCGTAGATTTTGCCATATCATAGACGGTGGGCAGGCCAAGACCTGACCCTTCGCTGCCCTTGGTGGTGAAGAAGGGGTTCAGCGCCTGCTTGAGCGCTTCGGGGGAAAAGCCCGGGCCTGTGTCCGTGACCGTGATTTCAAGCCAGGTTTCCCCAACCGCATGGGCGCTGACGGTGATCTGCCCGGTTGTGCCGCAGGCATCGCGAGCATTGAAGATCAAATTCAGCAGGGCATCCTGAAGTTTGCCCGCATCGAGCAGCAACAGGACATCTGGCATGTTGTCGAGAATGCTGAGGCCGATGCCCTGCGGCAAAGAGGGGGAGGCAAGGATCTTCAGTTCGTTGAGAAGCACATGCATGTCCGTGGCTTGCGGGCGGAGCGTCCGCTGGCCGGTCATCTCTCCTATCCGGTTGAGCAGCCGACCGCCGCGCCGTGCTGCAGACAGTGTGCCTTGGATCAATTCCTCAGCCTCGGGCGGCAGATCCATTTTTGCAAGTTTGCCCTGCATGCCAAGTATGATGGTCAGAAGGTTGGAAAAGTCATGCGCCAGACCCGAGGTCATCTGTGCCGCCATCTCGCGGCGACGGGCCTGTTGCAGGGCGACGCGGGCCTGGGTTTCTTCCGTAACGTCCATCGAGAGGATGAATACACCGCCGCTGTTGTCGGGCGTAAAGGCGACGCGGATTCGGCGGCTGCCGTGTTCCTCGGTGAATTCAAAGACCGGGCTGCTGCCCTTGTAGGCCGCCATAAGGTGAGGTTCGATCCGGGCAAAGGCGGCAGGTCCAAGCGCTTCGGAAATATGCATTCCGAGGATGTCCGAGGGGCGGCTGGGAAAAACCGAGCTAAGCCGCCTGTTGGTGTAGGTGTAGTAGCCCTCCGCGTCCACATGGGCGATATGGGCCGGCATCATCTCGGTGGTCAGACGGGTGCGCGCTTCGATCTCGGTCAGCTGCCGCTTGGCCTCTTCCAGGGCGCTATTGGTGGCGGCGAGCTTGCGGTTGGCGGCAGAGAGCTCTTCAGTGTGAGTGATCAGCCGATCCGACATTTCCTCGGACCGGGCCCTGAGCAACAGTTCGACCCGTTTGGTGCGCGTGATATCCGTGTAGACGGAGACCCATCCGCCCTGGGGCAGTGGCGCCCCTTCGATCGAGATCACCTGCCCGTTGGCCCGGGTGCGTTCCAGGTAGTGGGGAACAAAGGCAAGCGCCTGTTCGACGCGGGCCTGAACGAAATCGTCGATATCCTCGATGGGGCCATATTCTCCGCTTTCGGCGATGTGGCGGATGGTGTCGTCGAAGCGTGCGCCGGGCGTGACCAACCTGTCGGGCAGGGCGAACATCTCCTTGAAACGACGATTGCAGACGGCCAGACGCAGGTCACTGTCGTAAATCGACAAGGCCTGGGCAATCAGGTTGAGCCCGGCAGTCGTCATTGCGGCGCGCTGTTTGTCTGAGTGCTTCATTTTTTCTCCCGTTCCTTGGCTATCATTCTGCAGCCGCATGGCAAGAGGGCGCGCAAGGCTTTCAAGTCCGCGTTGGCTTCTGTGTCAATCTTCCGCGCGGGAAAGCGTTCCCGCCTGAACCGGCATTTTCTCGAAAACGCCTCCCCAGCCGGGCCCGCCAAGGGATCGCACGACACCTGCGGGCGCGGCAGGGCTGTTGTGTCGTGTCCCGGCGTGGGATGCCGAGGTGTCGAGAAAACCAATATGAAACAAGGACAAGGCCGAATAATCGGCCCTGTTACAATTCGTAAGATTTGGGAAAAGATCAGGAAAAAGTTGACGCACTACCTTGGGGCAGGTCCTAATCGGGACCAGAATCGCGGCACAGCGATCGTCCGGCCGGGGGAGGCCGGAAAGGGAGGAGATAAAATTGGCTCAGACGCAGTCGAGCGCCGCAGGACTTCAGTCCTTGCCGGCGCTGCTTGAACGTAATGCCACCGAGTTTGCCGATCAGCCCGCCTACCGGGAAAAGGAATTCGGCATTTGGCAGGCCTGGACCTGGGCGCAAGCCGCCAAGGAGATCGAGGCGCTGGCTCTTGGCCTGATCAATCTTGGGGTTCAGGAAGGCGACTTCATCGCAATCATCGGGCGCAACCGTCCCTACCTCTATTGGTCGATGGTTGCCGCGCAATCCGTGGGTGCGGTGCCGGTGCCGGTCTACAACGACTCTGCCGCCGAAGAACTGGCTTATGTGCTGGATCACTGCGGCGCGCGCTATGTGATTGCGGAAGATCAGGAACAGGTCGACAAGGTGCTGGAGATCCAGGACCAACTGCATGATCTCAAGCACGTGATTTACCTCGATCCGCGCGGCATGCGCAAATATGACCACCACACGCTGCACCAGTACAGCCACGTGCAGGAGCAGGGCCGCGCCGCCTATGACGAGTGGATCACCGACCTGAAGGAACGCCGGGCCAAGCTGACCTACGACAGCACCTGCGTGATGCTCTATACCTCGGGCACCACGGGCAAGCCCAAGGGCGTGGTTCTCTCGAACCGCAACGTGATTGAAAGCGCAAAGAATTCGGCCGATTTCGATGGGCTCACCCGCAACGAGGACATTCTTTCGTACCTGCCGATGGCCTGGGTGGGGGATTTCATCTTCTCGATCGGCCAGGCCTACTGGTGCGGCTTCTGCGTGAACTGCCCGGAAAGCCAGGACACGATGATGACCGACCTGCGAGAGATCGGTCCGACCTACTTCTTTGCGCCGCCGCGCGTGTTCGAAGGCCAGCTGACCAGCGTCATGATCCGGATGGAGGACGCAGGCAGTCTCAAGCGCAAGATGTTCCACCACTTCTTGGCCCACGCCAAGAAGGTCGGCGGCGACATCCTGGATGGCAAGCCCGTGGGCCTCATGGACCGGCTGAAATACAAGCTGGGTGACATTCTGGTCTACGGCCCGCTGAAAGACACGCTTGGCTATGGCCGTATCCGCGTCGGCTATACCGCCGGTGAGGCCATTGGCCCGGAGATCTTTGATTTCTACCGCTCGCTGGGGATCAACCTCAAACAGCTCTATGGTCAGACCGAAGCGACGGTGTTCATCACTGTGCAGCCCGATGGCGAAGTGCGCGCCGACACCGTTGGTGTGCCTGCACCGGATGTGGAAATCCGCATCGATGACAATGGTGAGATCTTCTACCGCTCGCCGGGTGTCTTTGTGGAATACTACAAGAACGCCGAGTCCACTGCTTCGACCAAGGACCCCGAAGGTTGGGTGGCAACAGGCGACGCGGGGTTCATCGAGACGGACAGCGGCCACCTGCGCATCATCGACCGCGCCAAGGACGTCGGCAAAATGGCCAACGGCGCGATGTTCGCGCCCAAGTATGTCGAGAACAAGCTGAAGTTCTATCCCGACATCCTTGAGGCTGTGCTCTTTGGCAATGGTAAGGACCGCTGTGTGGCCTTCATCAACATTGACCTTACCGCCGTGGGCAACTGGGCCGAACGCAACAACATCGCCTATGCCTCCTATCAGGAGCTGGCGGGCCATCCCAAGGTTCTGGAGAGCATCCGCGAGCATGTTGAAGAGGTGAACAAATCCGTCGCCGCCGACGAAATGCTGTCGGGCTGCCAGGTGCATCGCTTTGTGGTGCTGCACAAAGAACTGGACGCCGATGATGGTGAGATGACCCGCACCCGCAAGGTGCGCCGCCGCATCGTCGAGGACAAGTTCGCCGATATCATCACCGCGCTTTATGACGGTTCCGAGCAGATCTCGACCACAACCGAGGTGACCTACGAGGACGGCCGCAAGGGCGCCATCAGCGCTACGCTGACCATAATGGATGCAAAGGTGGCTGCGGTCGCTCCGCAGCAGGTGGCAGCCGAATGATGATCCGAGCGACAAAGACAGACAGCCAGAAAAAGGGGCTGGGCACGTGAAAGATATGGAAGAAGGATACATCACCGAGGATGGCCGCAAGATTGGCGGTGTGGTGATGGAAATGAAGAATATCACCCTGCGGTTTGGCGGTGTGGTTGCGATCAAGGACATCTCGTTCGACATCCGCCAGGGCGAGATCCGCGCGATCATCGGTCCGAACGGTGCGGGTAAATCCTCGATGCTGAACGTGATCTCGGGCTTCTACATCCCGCAGGAAGGCGAGGTTTTCTATCAGGGCAAACCGCGCCCCCAGATGCGCCCTTATGAGGTTGCGCGTCAGGGCATCGCACGCACCTTCCAGAATATCGCTCTGTTTGAAGGGATGAGCGTTCTGGACAACGTGATGACCGGACGGCTCAACTACATGAAAACGGGCCTGTTGCAGCAGGCGTGGTGGAAGGGCAAGGCCGAACAGGAAGAGACCGAGAACCGCGAAGTTGTGGAAAGGGTCATCGACTTTCTGGAAATCCAGCACATCCGCAAGACCCCGGTGGCGCGTTTGCCCTATGGTCTGAAGAAACGGGTGGAATTGGCGCGTGCCCTTGCGGCCGAGCCGAGCCTGCTTCTTCTGGATGAACCCATGGCCGGTATGAACGTCGAGGAAAAAGAGGACATGTCCCGCTTTATCCTGGATGTGAATGATGAATTCGGCACCACAATCGCCCTTATTGAACACGATATGGGCGTGGTGATGGATCTGTCCGACCGGGTGGTCGTGATGGATTACGGCAAGAAGATCGGCGATGGAACGCCGGACGAGGTCCGCAACAACCAGGATGTGATCGACGCCTACCTTGGCGTTGCGCATGACTGACCATCAGACCGGCTTGAGGGAGGCGAAACATGCCTGAACAACTGATTTTTGCGATGGAAGTCACGCTCAACGGTCTGATGGCCGGCGTGCTCTATGCGCTTGTCGCGCTCGGATTTGTCCTGATCTACAAGGCATCCGGCATCTTCAACTACGCCCAGGGCGTCATGGCGCTGTTTGCGGCGATGACACTGGTGGGGATCATGGACGGGCAGGTGCCCTTTGCGCATCTGATTAACGCGATCTTCGGTGGCCACATCACCCACTTTGGCTGGACGGTTCCGTCCTTCATAGCAATTCTCCTGACCGTGGCGGTGATGGTCCTTTTGGCTTGGCTTGTGCAGGTGCTGGTGATGAAGCATCTGGTGGGGCAGGAGCCGATCATCCTCTTTATGGCGACGATTGGCCTAGCCTACTTCCTCGAAGGCGTTGCCGACCTGATGTGGGGCTCCGAGATCAAGACGCTGGACGTCGGTATCCCGCAGGGCATCAATCTCTGGATCGACGAGAAGACCTACAACATCTTTGGCTACGGCTTCTTCATCGACAATCTGGACATCGTGGCGACCATCGTGGCGGCGCTTCTGGTGACGGGCCTTGTGATCTTTGCCCAGTACACCAAACAAGGCCGCGCCATGCGCGCCGTGGCGGATGACCACCAGGCGGCTCTGTCGGTCGGGATCTCGCTGAACTTCATCTGGGTTCTGGTCTGGTCGGTTGCCGGTTTCGTGGCATTGGTCGCGGGCATCATGTGGGGCACCAAGTCGGGCGTGCAGTTCTCGCTGTCGCTGATCGCCCTCAAGGCGCTGCCGGTACTGATGCTGGGTGGCTTCACCTCGATCCCCGGCGCCATCGTGGGCGGCTTGATCATCGGCGTAGGCGAGAAACTCTTCGAATTCGCCATCGGCCCGATGGTTGGCGGCGCCACCGAGAACTGGTTCGCCTATGTGCTGGCGCTTTTGTTCCTGGTGTTCCGTCCGCAAGGCCTCTTTGGGGAGAAGATCATCGAAAGGGTCTGACGCACCCAATGATATCAAGGGTGGCTCCGTTCAGGGAGGGATGGGGCCGCACCGCAGGAGACTGAACGTAAGTAAAGACGGGGAGGAAAGACACATGCGAAAGCTCATCGCCATCGTCAATGTGATCGCCTGGTCGGGTTTCTGGGCCTTTGGCTACCTGGCGCTGACCTCCGGAGATTTTTCCGACACGCAGGTCGTGATCTCTGCCCTTCTTGCTGCTGCCGGTCTTTTTACAGGGATCCTAGCCTATCTGCGACTGGCCCGCATGGCCGAGCTCAGCGGATACGCGAAGAAGACAAATCAACTGGACGCAGCGGCCCGCAACCGCGCGCAGGAAAAAGGGAGCATCTAGAGCATGTTCTACCGTGAAGCCGGGGACTTTAAGGTCTCTTACCAGGACGACAGCCAGACGTTTCCGATCAAGTTCGATCGCTATCGCTACTACGCGGTGCTGGCCGTGGCCTTCTTGGTCATCCCCTTTGTCATCAACGACTACTGGGCGAATGCGATCCTGCTGCCGTTCCTGATCTACTCGATCGCGGCCATTGGCCTCAATATCCTCGTCGGATACTGCGGCCAGGTGAGCCTCGGCACCGGTGGTTTCATGGCGGTGGGCGCCTATGCGGTCTACAAGCTGATGACCGCCTTCCCCGAAGTGAGCATGTTCATCCATGTTCTGCTGGCGGGTGGTATTACGGCGCTTGTCTGTGTCGCCTTCGGCCTGCCTTCCTTGCGCATCAAGGGCTTCTACCTCGCGGTGGCAACGCTGGCGGCTCAGTTCTTCTTGGTGTGGCTGTTCAACCGAGTGCCGTGGTTCTACAACTATTCGGCTTCCGGTCAGATCAACGCGCCCGAGCGTGACTTCTTCGGTATCATCATCACCGGCCCGAATGCACCCTCGTGGGCGACCTATTTCTTCTGCCTGATTTTCCTCACCTTTTGCGCCATTGTGGCCCGCAATCTGACGCGCGGCACCACCGGGCGGACCTGGATGGCGATCCGCGACATGGACATCGCGGCCGAGATCATCGGCGTGAACCCTCTCAAGGCGAAACTCACCGCCTTCGCGGTCTCCGGTTTCTTCATTGGTATCTCGGGCGCGCTGTTCTTTGCCGTCTACCTTGGCGCCGTCGAAGTGGGTGAGGCCTTTGGCATCAACAAGTCGTTCCTTGTGCTGTTCATGGTGATCATCGGCGGTCTGGGCTCGATCTTTGGTTCCTTTGCCGGTGCGGCCTTCTTGGTTCTGCTGCCGGTGGTTTTGAAGGTGATCGGCGTGGACCTGATGGGCTGGCCGACGGACATCGTGGCGCATTTCCAGCTGGTGATCGTTGGCGCGCTGATCGTCTTCTTCCTGATCGTCGAGCCGCACGGGCTGGCCCAGCTGTGGCGCGTAGCGAAGGAAAAACTGAGACTCTGGCCTTTCCCGCACTGAGGCGGGACTGGCAGATCGACGCGGGAATAAGAAAAAATCCAGCAAAACGAGCCCGCAGTAAAGCAATCGGATGAGACCAATGGGAGGAATGAACCCGATGAAAATGAAACTGACTACCCTGGCGCTGGGTGCGCTGATGGCCGCAGGCCCCGCCATGGCGGACCTCGTGTTCCCGTCGCTCAGCTATCGTACCGGCCCCTACGCTGCCAGCGGCATCCCCTTTGCGGATGGCTATGCCGACTACTTCACCCTCGTGAACGAGCGTGACGGCGGCATTGGTGGCGTCAAGGCGCGCGTGATCGAATGTGAGACCGGCTACAACACTGAAAAAGGTGTGGAATGCTACGAATCCACCAAAGGTGAAGGCGCGCTGATCTATCAACCGCTGTCCACCGGTATCACCTACCAGCTGATCCCCAAGACTGCCGCTGACGGCATCCCGCTTCACACCATGGGTTATGGCCGGACCTCGGCTGCCAACGGCAAGGTGTTCGGCAACGTCTTCAACTACCCGGCAAACTACTGGGATGGCGCCTCGGGCATCATCACCTACCTGCTGGACAGCAATGGCGGCGACATCAAAGGCAAGAAGATTGCCCTGCTGTATCACAACTCTGCCTATGGCAAGGAACCGATCCGCACTCTGGAAGAGCTGTCCAAGAAACATGGGTTCGAACTGTCGACCCTGCCCGTTGACCACCCTGGTCAGGAGCAGAAGTCCCAGTGGCTGCAGATCCGCCGCGACCGTCCCGATTATGTCGTGATGTGGGGCTGGGGCGTGATGAATCAGGTTGCTATCCAGGAAGCCGCGAACGTCCGCTTCCCGATGGAAAACTTCATCGGCGTCTGGTGGTCCGGTGCTGAGCATGACGTTCTGTCCGCAGGCGCCAAGGCAGACGGTTACAAGGCCGTGACCTTCCACAATGTTGGCCGCGACTTCCCGGTCTTCAATGACATCCAGAAGTATGTCGTGGACAAGGGCCTCGCAGCTGGTGCGGGCGATCAGATTGGTAACGTGCTCTACAACCGTGGCATGTACGCGGCGATGCTGGCTGTCGAAGCTGCCAAAACCGCTCAGGAAATCCACGGCGTGAAGGACATCACCCCGGCGATGATGCGCGACGGTATGGAAGCGCTGGAAATGCCTGAGGCACGTATGTCCTCGCTCGGCATGCCTTACTTCGGCCCCTCGTTCAACGTTTCCTGTGAAAACCACGGTGGCCCCGGCCTCGTTGGCATGACCCAGTGGGATGCGGACACCAAGACCTGGAGCCTGATCTCGGACTTCCAGAAGACCGACACCGCTGTGATCCAGCCGTTGATCGAAGCTGACTCGGCCTCTTACGCCTCGGAAAACAAAATCGAAGAGCGTTGTAAGTAAGGCCTATTCCGCTCCTGCCTTGGGAGGAGCGGGATCAAAATCCGGTGCGGCGGCGCGCTGCCGCACCCCCTCCGAAGAGACACCGATCCGGACGGACAACGTGCATTGACAGCGCAGGAACCGAACCGGAGCAGGCCGCATCAGGCCGTGACCGCATGAGGACAAACTTTGATGCTCGACGCAGCAAACACCACCGATGTGCAGGCCGAAACCCTGCTTGAGGTCAACAATATCGAGGTGATCTACAATCACGTGATCCTCGTGCTGAAGGGCGTCAGCCTGAAGGTGCCAAAAGGCGGTATCACCGCGCTTCTGGGCGGCAACGGCGCCGGCAAGACGACCACGCTCAAGGCGGTTTCCAACCTGCTGCATTCTGAACGCGGCGAAGTGACCAAGGGCTCGATCAAGTATCGCGGCCAGGACATGCACGCACTCGACCCGGCCGATGTGGTCCGCAAGGGCGTGATCCAGGTGATGGAAGGCCGTCACTGTTTTGAGCACCTCACCGTCGAAGAGAATCTCCTGACAGGCGCCTATACCCGTGGTGACAGCAAGGGCGATATTCAGCGCGATCTTGAAATGGTCTACAGCTATTTCCCGCGCCTGAAGGAACGCCGTAAATCGCAGGCGGGCTACACCTCAGGCGGTGAGCAGCAGATGGTGGCCATGGGCCGCGCCTTGATGAGCCGCCCCGAAACCATCCTTCTGGATGAACCTTCCATGGGCCTGGCCCCACAGTTGGTGGAGCAGATCTTTGGCATCATGAAATCGATCAACGAGAACGAAGGCGTGACCTTCCTCTTGGCCGAGCAGAACACCAACGTTGCGCTGCGCTTTGCCCACTATGGTTATATCCTTGAATCGGGCCGCGTGGTGATGGACGGCCCAGCAGCTGAGCTGCGTGAGAACCCGGATGTTAAGGAATTCTACCTCGGTATGTCCGACGAGGGCCGAAAGAGCTTCCGTGATGTAAGGTCCTATCGCCGCCGCAAGCGGTGGTTGAGCTGATGCGGGACGGAAATGATATGAGTTTTTTTGATACACTCGAAACCCGCTCGGCTGATGAACGCGCGGCGGATCTGGCGAAGGCATTGCCCGAACAGATCGCCCGCGCCAAATCCGCGACCGGCTATGGGGCCTCCCTTGCCGATGTGGATGCCGCAAAAATTACCTGCGCTGCGGATCTAGCGTCCTTGCCGGTGCTGCGCAAATCCGAACTGAGCCGTGCCCAGGCTGAGAATGCGCCTTTTGGTGGTTTTACGGTGAAACCGGCCCACGGGTTTGCGCATATCTTTCAGTCGCCTGGACCAATCTACGAGCCGGGTGGCAGCGAGCACGACTGGTGGCGCATGGGGCGGTTCCTGCATGCGGTCGGCATCGGCGCCGGGGATGTGGTGCAGAACTGCTTTGGCTATCACCTGACACCGGCGGGCATGATCTTCGAGAGTGGCGCACGCGCTGTGGGCGCCGCGGTTCTGCCGGCGGGCACCGGCCAAACGGAACTCCAGGTAACGGCCGCGCGGGATGTGGGCGCAACCGCCTATGCTGGTACGCCTGACTACCTGAAAGTCATCCTCGACAAGGCCGAAACCATGGGCGTGCAGCTCGGGTTCAAAAAGGCCGCTGTCGGGGGCGGGGCTCTGTTCCCGTCGCTGCGTCAAGAGTACGCCGATCGCGGCATCACCTGCCTGCAGTCCTACGCTACGGCGGATCTAGGCAATATCGCCTATGAAAGCGCTGCGATGGAGGGAATGATCGTCGACGAAAACGTCATCGTTGAAATCGTCACTCCAGGTACAGGCACCCCCGTGGCGCCGGGCGAGGTGGGTGAGGTGGTCGTGACGACCCTCAACCCCGACTATCCGCTGATCCGGTTTGCCACCGGCGATCTGTCGGCAGTACTTCCGGGTGCCTCGCCTTGCGGGCGCACCAACATGCGGATCAAGGGCTGGATGGGTCGGGCCGACCAGACCACCAAAATCAAGGGCATGTTCGTACGTCCTGAACAGGTGGCCGCCCTTGTCGAAAAACATGACGAGATCGTCAAGGCCCGCGTCATCGCCGCGCGCGATGGCGAGATGGACACGATGACCGTGCAGATCGAAGCTGATGGCGGCGACGACATCAAATTCGGCAAATCGGTGATCGAAGTTCTGAAACTGAAGGGTAAGATTGAAGTTGTCGCGCCCGGTAGCCTGCCAAAGGATGGCCTCGTGATCGAGGATCAGCGCAGTTACGACTGAGAAATTGAGAGTCGTTGCATGAAACAGCCGGGCTGGCAAAAAGGCCCGGCTGTTTTCCGTTTTGCTCTTGCCTGTTTTCCGGGGAGGCCTGTTTCCTGCTGGAATTTCCGACATAAATGATCGAAATAGGAAAGGCTCAAAAGACCGAAAGGATCGCCTGCATCCATGACAGAGGCCAGCCACAGTCCTGACTACGCCCCGAAAGGCGCCCGCAGTGGGCGCAAGGGCGGTACCGGTGTGTTTGTCGCGCTTGGCTGGCTCGTGGCTCTGGCCTGCGTTCTGCCCATGCTGGCTGTGGCGCTGGCCGCCGCGGTTGGCGGTACTGACACGATCACACATCTCGCCGCGACCGTCTTGCCCCGCTACACGGGTACCACGGTTGTCCTTGTCGCGCTTGTTTCACTGGGCACCCTGTTGGTTGGGGTGGGGGCAGCCTGGTTGGTGACCATGACCTACTTTCCCGGTGTGCGCCTGTTCGAAATCGCGCTGGTTCTGCCACTTGCCTTTCCGGCCTACGTGCTGGCCTATGCCTATACCTTCATACTGGATCACCCGGGAATCGTACAAACCACACTCCGGCAGGTGACCGGTTGGGGGCCGCGTGACTATTGGTTCCCGGAAATCCGCTCTACCGGCGGCGCCGCGGTTATGCTGGTCCTGGTCTTGTACCCCTATGTCTACCTCTTGGCGCGGGCCGCCTTCATGCAGCAAAGCGCAGGCGCCTTTCTGGCCGCGCGCGCTCTTGGAAAAAGCGCATGGGAAGCCTTCTGGCGTGTGAGCCTGCCGATGGCGCGTCCGGCGATTGCCTCGGGTGTGCTGCTCGCAGTGATGGAGACGATCGCTGACTTCGGAACGGTCTCCTATTTTGGGGTTCAGACCTTCGCGACTGGTATCTACACCAGCTGGTTTTCTCTGGCGGACCGGGCCGGGGCGGCACAGCTGGCGCTGTGCCTGTTGAGTTTTGCGCTAATGCTGGCGGTGGTCGAGCGATCGACCCGCGGCAAGGCGCGTTATCATCAGGCCGGTAAACACCATGCTGAGATGCCGCCCGCCGAGCTGACGGGCACGCGCGCAGTTGCGGCTTGGGTGCTGTGTGCGATCCCGGTTGCCTTTGGCTTTCTCTTGCCAGTGGTGATCCTGTTCAACATGGGGCTGCAGTCAGAGCAGGATCTGTTAAGTCGCCGCTATGTCGGATTTATCCAGAATTCGCTGATCCTGGCTTCGGTGGCGGCGATGCTGACGGTGCTGGCGGCGGTGACGCTGGGCTTTTATCAGCGTTTGCGTCCAGGACGCGGATCATCGACAGCGGCTTATATGTCGCGGCTTGGCTATGCGGTCCCGGGTGGTGTGATAGCGGTGGGGTTGATGGTGCCCTTCGCTGCCTTTGACAATGCGCTGGATGCCTGGATGCGGGCCACTTTCGATATTCGAACCGGGCTTTTGATCACCGGATCGATCTGGCTTTTGGTTGCCGCCTATATGGTGCGTTTCCTCGCTGCGGCGCTCGGTGCCTATGAAAGCGGGCAGGCCACGGTGCATGCCAATATGGATGCAGCCGCGCGCTCACTCGGGCAAAGCCCGCTTGGGATGCTGCGGCGGGTGCATCTGCCGATTCTGACGCCAAGCCTGCTCACGGCGCTTTTGATCGTCTTTGTGGATGTGATGAAGGAATTGCCTGCAACGCTGATCATGCGTCCATTCAACTATGACACTTTAGCGGTGCAGGCCTATCGCCTGGCCTCGGACGAGCGGCTTGAAGGGGCGGCGGTGCCGTCCCTTGTGATCGTGGCTGTGGGCCTTCTGCCGGTTGTGCTAATTTGCCGTCAGGTGGGGCGGCGCAGATAGTTTCAGCTATGCCACCAGGCATCAATCTGTTCGGGCGTTACGCGGTCCGCAAGACCAAGCCCGACCAGGAGCGTTTCTTCTGCATCACAGTGGCGCGCCTCTACATGCCGACCGACGATATGCAACTGATAGGCCCCACCAGAGGTCAGAACATGACCTTTCATCCGATATAGACCATTTGGACGGTTCGCTAGTTTCTCGCCCAATGTACGCCGGTCCAGAGGAGCTTTGCTTCTATGCTGCCAGGTGGCGTAGGCCGGGTGCATGGCTGTGCTCTTGCCTTTCGGCAAAGGTACAATGTCGAGGAGCAGATCAGATACCGGTGCACCGTTCAGAACCGTCGGTGTGCGTGCACCGATCTCCTGAAGTTTTTCCAAAAGGCTGGGCGCAAGGGATTCACATTTGGAGATCAATGTCAGGTCAGCGGCACGGATTTGCTGAGTTATCTGCGGTGCGATGTCTTCATCGTCAAACAGCGCCTCGGCATTTTTACCATCAACCAAGGTTATGATCCCTGCATAGCTGAAACCGCTTTCTGCCATTACCGTATTGGTGATGGCGATGGGGTCCGACACGCCGCTCGCCTCGATGACAAGGTGGCAGGGTTGGTTTTCGCGCAGGGCTAACTGGCGCAGCGTCATGGCAAGATCGGTACCCATAGTGCAACAAACGCAGCCGTTTGAAAGTGCAATGGTATCCGCGTCCGTATCACTGATCAGGTCTGCGTCTATGTTGATTGCGCCAAAATCATTGACGATGACGGCCACTTTCATCCCGTGATCTTCGGCCAGCAGGCGGTTGATGAGGCTGGTCTTTCCTGCGCCAAGGTAACCGCTGATAATCGTAACCGGGAGTCTCTTCATAGCAGGGCCCCTCGTGCAAGAGGCGATGATCCGGTGATCAGGTAAGCCTGCATTTGTCTCAATCCCCTTTAAACAACAGCTGAACCTATAGGGGGCAAAGCGCGGCAGGTCCATAAGCAGACCGTAAAACTTAGCGTGTTTATCAACCGAATCCTGTAGAAACTCCGTTTTCTGTCTAAGGGTGCCGGAATGGCAGGCGACTGCGATGATCCAGCGCGCGTTTTCGATCAGACGGCTGCTGAACGGTGAAAAGGCGCAGAGCACTCTGCGCCTTTCCTGATTGCGATTCGCCTGCTTTGAGGTCGCTTACTTCCAGCCGACGGCGTTGAAGATCTTCTGAGCCTCAGGGATGTTCTTGGCAACATCCGAAAGGTTTACATCGTCGGGTTTGAAGTGACCAAGAGCCGCGATGCTCGGGGCAAGGCCAACGCCGGGGACAGCCGGGAATTCATCATTGCCTGCCGAGAAATACTCCTGCGCCTGATCCGAGGCGAGGTACTCAAGGAACTTGATTGCGTTCTCGCGGTTCGGCGCATGTGCAGCAACGCCGCCACCTGACAGGTTCATGTGCGCGCCTTCGGCATCCTGAGCCGGGAAGACCCAGCCAAGCATCTCGCGGGAATCGGACAGTCCTTTGACGTCTTTGCGGATCGAACGCGCGAAATAGTAAGTGTTGGACACTGCGATTTCACATTCACCGGAGACGATGCCGCGCAGCTGGTCAGTGTCACCCCCCTGTGGGTCGCGTGCCATATTGGCAAGCACACCTTCCGCCCACTTTGTCGCCGCTTCGCTGCCGTGATTGGTCACGATTGCCGCCATCAACGTCTGATTGTAGACGTTTGTCGAGGAGCGGATGCAGATCATGCCCTTGTAGGCCGGATCGGCCAGGTCAAGGTAGGTCAGCGGTGGGTTTGCGACGTCTTCTTTGTCATAGAAAATGATGCGCGCGCGCTGGGAGAAGCCGAACCACTGGTTGTCTTCGTCCTGCAGGTAACCGGGTACGCGGGATTCCAGGGTTGCACTATCGATCGCTTGCAAAATCCCCGCATCCTTGGCGCGGGCGAGGCGCGAGGTATCCACGGTCAGCAGGATATCCGCCGGAGAGTTTTCGCCTTCGGCCTGCATGCGGGCGATCAGTTCATCCGCCTTGCCTTCGATGCGGTTGATGCGGATGCCAGTGGCCTCTTCGAAATCGGAGTAGAGACGTTCGTCAGTGTCATAGTGGCGCGAGGAATAGAGGTTCAATTCGCCTTCTGCAGCAGCAGAGGTCGCCATCGTGGCTGCCAGGGCTCCGGCCAGGATCGTGGTTGCTTTGGACATGTTTTCTCCCGTCAAAGATTTGTGCTCGTTTCTGACTGATTTAGTCAATTAAATGATTCTGAGATGAAAGAAAACAAAAACCGACAGTTTTACTTGGAAAAGTGTGTCGAGCAACGATAGCCCGGTTTGATCTAAGCTTAACCACCTGTGAAAAAACAAAAAAACCGCATCCGAAGATGCGGTTTTCACAATGTCTCTGTGACTGTATCAGTCCGGATCTTTTAGCCCTGACGCGCTTTGAAGCGGCGCTGGGTCTTGTTGATCACGTATACGCGGCCCTTGCGACGCACAACGCGGCAGTCACGGTGCCGGTTCTTGAGCGAGCGGAGCGAGTTCTTGACCTTCATGGTCCTTCTCCTGTTCTGCGGCGCGAACCAGCGCCTGGGTTAGCGGGTGTTCCGACCCTTGGGTCAAAACAATGAATTCATGGTGGGCGATACAAGGTTCGAACTTGTGACCCCTTCGATGTCAACGAAGTGCTCTACCGCTGAGCTAATCGCCCATGAAACCCTTGCAACACCTCTCCCCATAAACAAATGGGGCGCGGGGTGCCGCGCCGGTGAAGGGGTCTATAATAAGAGTCGCGAGAGGGTGCAAGAGCTTTTGACCCCAGAAATTTACGCTCTATGCTGTTTCCTAGTACCAATGGGCGGGAGCCGCGATGTCAGAGGCCGCTTTTTCTGTGTTTTCACCGCGCAAGCTTCGCTCTGCGGCTGTTTTTGCGTCTCCGCACAGCGGCAGCGACTACCCGGATAGGTTCCTGCGGGAATCGATTCTCGATAACCATTGCATCCGTAGCTCCGAAGATGCCTTTGTTGATCAGCTCTTTTCTGTGGCGCCCTTGTACGGAGCCCCATTGCTGACTGCAAAGAAACCGCGCGCTTATCTTGATCTCAACCGCTCGCCTGAAGAGCTGGACCCGGCGCTGATCGAAGGCGTCGCGCGGCGCGGGCAAAATCCGCGAGTGGCGTCCGGGTTGGGGGTGATCCCGCGGGTCGTCGCCGGCGGGCGTGCCATATACAGAGGTAAAATCCCCATCGCCGAGGCGCATCGGCGTATCGCGGACTATTGGAAGCCCTACCACAGCGCCTTGCAGGGCCTTTTGGACTGCGCTCATCAGCAGTTTGGCCACGCGATTCTGGTGGACTGCCATTCCATGCCGCATGAGGCGCTCGAAACCGTACCAAGGCGATCTGGCCACTTGCCGGATGTGGTGCTTGGTGATCGGTTCGGGGCGGCCGCCTCCGGTGAGATTGTCGATCGGATCGAGGCAGCCTTTGCCCGCGCGGGGCTGCGCGTCGCCCGGAATGCGCCCTTTGCCGGAGCCTATATCACCCAAGCCTATGGACGTCCCTCGCGCAATCAGCATGCGGTTCAGGTAGAAATCGACCGCTCCCTTTATATGGATGAAGAGGCGATCCGCCCGAACGAGAATTTCCCTGTGCTGCAAGCGGTGTTGCGCGATGTGATTGCCGATATCACCGCGGCAGGGAGCGACGCGCAGAATGACAGGGATCGGGAGGTTGCGCCCCGTCCCATGGCGGCGGAGTAGTGTGTCCTCAGCGTTCTGAATTCAGCGTAGCGCGCGCCCCTTGAGAATCGCGCCTTTTCCGAATCGTTTGCGGATAGCGTCGCTGGCGCGTTCAGCTTCGGCGCGCTTTCCGGCCTGTGGATCCAGCAGATCGCCCGTATCATCTGCCTGATCCGCTGGGACCAATTCAGAAATCCCGCAGCCGAGCAGGCGATAGGGACCCTCGTTACCCACCTGGTCCAAGAGCGCCCGCGCAGTGCGATAGATGGTATCGGCCATCTGTGTGGGGCTGCGAAGAGCGGTGCGGCGGGTCAGAGCAGTATGATTGGCGCGTTTCAGCTTCAGGGTCACAATGCGCCCGGCCTTGTCCTTGGCCTTGGCCCGGTCGGACACCTGCTCGGCCAGACGCCAAAGATGACCGTCCAGAACCTCGGTGCTGGCGGTGTCTTCAAAAAAGGTCGTTTCCTTAGATATGGATTTGACTGGAGCGTTGGCGGACACACGCCGCCGGTCCTCGCCGCGCGCCAGGTGCCACAGCCGATCCCCCATCGAGCCAAACCGGGCATGAAGATCCTGCCGCTCCCAGCGCAACAGATCGGAAAAGCTGCGAATGCCTGCCCGTTCCAGCGAAGCCTGCGCTGCAGGCCCGATGCCCCAAATGAGCCGCACCGGTTTGTCGCGCAGGAACTCTGCCGTCTCGACCTTGCCAATCACCGAGAACCCGCGCGGCTTGTCCAGATCGGACGCGACCTTTGCGAGGAACTTGTTGTGGCTCAGGCCGATGGAGCCGGTGATGCCTAGCTCTTCCTTCATGCGTTTGACCAGCCGCGCCAGCATCACCGCAGGCGGCGCGCCATGCAGTTTTTCGGTGCCCGATAGATCCATGAAGGCTTCATCCAGCGACAGCGGCTCCACGTCCGGTGTCAACTCGTACATCATGTCGCGAATGGTGCGGCTGACCTCGGCATAGACCTGCATGCGCGGCTTGATCACTACCGCATCGGGGCAGAGTTTCAGTGCCTGGAACATCGGCATGGCAGATTTCACGCCGCGAATGCGCGCTACATAGCAGGCGGTCGAGACCACACCGCGCCGCCCGCCGCCGATGATCACCGGTTTGTCTGCCAGGGTCGGATCGTCGCGCTTTTCCACGCTGGCATAGAAGGCATCGCAATCCATATGGGCAATGCTTAGCGAGAACAGCTCGTCATGCACCTTCACGCGCGGGCTGCCGCAGGCGGGGCAGCGCAGCGGTCGGCGCGAGGGCGCCGGGATCTGGGACAGGCAGTCGCGGCAGAGAGCGGCGGGATTGGAGGACATTGGCAACCAGAGATGAATCGTCATTGCGGTGACGGGACGCAAGAGTACTGTGCGAAGAACATATTGTCTTTAGGCCACAAGGGGCACATGTTCCGAGAATGTCTTTTTCCGGTGCAAAACTGGCCTTGTTTCTTGGGTCGCAGATCGTCGTGATCCAGCGCGATGACAAGCCGGATATCCCTTATCCTGGTCATTGGGACTTGCCCGGTGGCGGGCGGGAAGGGGATGAAACACCTGAAGCTTGCGCTCTGCGTGAAACCGAGGAGGAGATCGGCCTGCGGCTGACGGTGGATGATCTGTCATGGTCCCGGCACTATCAGCGTCCTCGTGGGTGGGTCTGGTTCTTCGTCTCGCACCAGCCTGCGGGGCTGGTGTCGGATATCCGGCTTGGCTCGGAAGGGCAGCGCTGGCGGCTTATGGACCCGCAGGACTATTGCGCGCATCCACTGGCGGTGCCGCATTTTACCACTCAGATAGTGCAGTATCTGGCGGAGACCGGTTGAGACCCGATGCTGACAGGCTTTGATAAGAAAATCCCCCGCACATGATGGCGGGGGCAGGTGACGAACCTCAGGAAGACCAGTTCGTCTGGGGAGTGTTGGCTCCAGACTCGCCGATCCGGCCGAGTGACGCAAATTCTGCGCCTATGTGAATTGTTCGTGTCACCGATGGCTGTGCCTTTAGGGACACAGCGCCGTATCCTATCGCATACGGCGCTGATTGGTATTCTTGTTAATTATTATGACGTTGACGCTTGGTCATCCGGTATTGAACGCGAGAATCCAGCAGCCCAAAGGTGCACGTCAAACGCAATCCGTTTTGCTCAAAAAATGTGCAAAATTGCGCAGATGACGCCATAGTTGTCCGAAACGGTGTGAGAGGTTTCCGTTCCGGACGCCGCTTTGCGCGTGATTTTGGCGGGACTTAACCGCGATTGGGCTGATTTGCCTGCGGGCTGTGCAGTTCGGACAGAATGGCCTCAGCCGCCTTGCGCGGATCTTCGGCTTTCCAGATCGGGCGGCCGACGACGATATGGTCGGCGCCATCCGCTATGGCCGTGGCTGGGGTGGCGACGCGTTTCTGGTCGCCAAGATCCGCACCGGCTGGGCGCACGCCCGGGGTCACGATCAGCTTGCCCTCAGCTTCAGGTAGGGTGCGGATCAGGGCAGCCTCCTGCGGGCTGGCGATGACGCCATCGGCGCCGGCGGCAAAGGCATTACCAGCCCGCTCCTGCACCAGATCGCGGATCTCGCCGGGTTTGATCAGCGCGCTGTCCAGATCGGCGCGATCCAGCGAGGTGAGGATGGTGACGGCAAGGATCTTCATCTCCTTGCCCGCCGCGCCTTCCTTGGCGGCGCGCACCACGTAAGGGTCGCCATGCACGGTCAGAAAGTCGAGATCGAATTGCGCCAGCCCGCGCACCGCGTTTTCCACCGTGGCGCCGATGTCGAACAGCTTCATGTCGAGGAAGATCCGCTTGCCGTGCTCCTGCTTCAGCTCGTTCGCCAGGGCCAGCCCGCCCCCCGTCAGCATGCCAAGGCCGATCTTGTAGAAAGAGACCGCATCGCCCAGCGTTTCGGCCAGTTTCAGCCCGTCAAGCGCATTGGGGACATCCATGGCAACGATCAGGCGGTCATCAGCAAGCGGTGTGGCAGACATGGCGAAACTCCGGTTTTCTGGGCGGCAGGGAAAAGGAAATTGCGCTTTCCTAATCCTTACGCGGCGGTTCGAAAACCCTAAAAAGCAAGGTATCTGGTGCCTCTTTTCGTGCAGGGGATTTGATCAAGGTCAGAGAAAATGAACCGCTTTCCGGTCAACATGGGCTTGAAGGGAGGCGAAGACTTCCCAAGTTGAAGTGTGAGGCCCGGACCGGGGCGTGCCGCCAAGCGGGCGCTGCCATATTGATCGGGCGCTTGTAAAAGGAGAGAGAGATGGACTTGAGCAAGTTCACCGAGCGTGCACGCGGTTTCGTGCAGGCGGCGCAGACCATTGCCCTGCGCGAAGAGCACCAGCGCATGGTGCCCGAACACCTTTTGAAAGCATTGATGGATGACGATCAGGGGCTTGCCGCCAACCTGATCACCCGTGCGGGCGGCGATGCCACCCAGGTTGCGGGATCGGCCGATGCGGCCGTGTCCAAACTGCCCAAGGTCAGCGGTGATGCGGGGCAGATGTATCTCGACCAGCAGACCGCCAAGGTGCTGGATGAGGCCGCAAAGATTGCTGACAAGGCTGGCGACAGTTTCGTTCCGGTTGAACGCATCCTGATGGCGCTCTGCATGGTCAAATCCAAGGCCAAGGAGGCGCTGGAGGCAGGCAATGTCACCGCGCAGAAACTGAACGAGGCGATCAACGATATTCGCAAGGGCCGCACCGCCGACAGCGCCACCGCCGAAGAAGGCTATGATGCGCTGAAGAAATATGCCCGCGACCTGACCGAAGCGGCCCGCGAGGGCAAGATCGACCCAATCATCGGCCGGGATGAGGAAATCCGCCGCGCCATGCAGGTCCTTAGCCGCCGCACCAAGAACAACCCGGTGCTGATCGGTGAGCCGGGCGTCGGCAAGACTGCCATCGCCGAGGGCATGGCGCTGCGCATCGTCAATGGCGACGTGCCCGAGAGCCTACGTGACAAGCAATTGCTGGCGCTGGACATGGGCGCGCTGATTGCTGGTGCGAAATATCGCGGTGAATTCGAAGAGCGCCTCAAGGCGGTCCTGACTGAGGTTACCGAAGCCGCCGGCGAAATCATCCTGTTCATCGACGAGATGCACACCCTTGTGGGTGCGGGCAAATCCGATGGCGCCATGGATGCGGCCAACCTCATCAAGCCTGCCCTGGCGCGGGGCGAATTGCACTGCATTGGTGCAACCACGCTTGATGAATACCGCAAGTATGTAGAGAAAGACGCGGCGCTGGCCCGCCGGTTCCAGCCAGTTATGGTGACCGAGCCAACGGTGGAGGACACGATCTCGATCCTGCGCGGCATCAAGGAAAAGTACGAGCTGCATCATGGTGTGCGTATCGCCGATGCGGCGCTGGTGGCGGCGGCAACCCTATCGAACCGTTATATCACGGACCGGTTCCTGCCGGACAAGGCCATTGACCTGATGGACGAGGCTGCCAGCCGTCTGCGTATGCAGGTGGACAGCAAGCCTGAAGAGCTGGACGCGCTGGATCGCCAGATCCTGCAGATGCAGATTGAGGAAGAGGCGCTGAAGCTGGAAGATGATGCTGCATCCCGTGATCGCCTTGAAACCCTGCAAAAGGAGCTTTCGGACCTGCAGGAGCAGAGCGCAGAGATGACCGCCCAGTGGCAGGCCGAACGCGACAAGCTGGCCGGGGCGCGCGATCTGAAAGAGCAGCTCGACAAGGCCCGCGCCGAACTCGACATCGCCAAGCGTGAAGGAAATCTTGGCCGTGCGGGTGAGCTGTCCTATGGCGTCATTCCGGGGCTTGAGAAACAGCTTGCCGAGGCCGAGGAAAAGGAACAGCAGGGTCTGATGGTCGAAGAGGCCGTGCGCCCCGAACAGATCGCCGGTGTGGTTGAACGCTGGACCGGGATCCCGACCTCCAAGATGCTGGAAGGCGAACGCGAGAAACTGCTCCGGATGGAGGATGACCTGCACGCCCGTGTGATCGGTCAGAATTCGGCCGTGACGGCGGTGGCCAATGCGGTGCGCCGGGCGCGTGCGGGTCTCAATGATGAGAACCGTCCGCTGGGCAGCTTCCTGTTCCTCGGGCCGACCGGTGTCGGTAAGACCGAGCTGACCAAGGCCGTGGCCGAGTTCCTGTTCGATGACGACAACGCCATGGTGCGGATCGACATGTCCGAGTTCATGGAAAAACACGCTGTGGCGCGTCTGATCGGTGCCCCTCCGGGCTATGTCGGCTACGAGGAAGGTGGCGTTTTGACCGAGGCCGTGCGGCGGCGCCCCTATCAGGTGGTCCTGTTCGACGAGGTCGAAAAGGCGCACCCGGATGTGTTCAACGTTCTGTTGCAGGTTCTGGATGACGGCATGCTGACCGATGGTCAGGGCCGCACCGTGGACTTCAAGCAGACGCTGATCATCCTGACCTCGAACCTGGGTGCGCAGGCGCTGAGCCAGCTGCCCGAGGGCGCCGATGCGGCAGATGCCAAGCGTGACGTGATGGATGCGGTGCGGGCGCACTTCCGGCCCGAGTTCCTGAACCGCCTGGACGAGACGATCATTTTTGACCGTCTGGCCCGCGCAGATATGGACGGCATCGTCAAGATCCAGCTAAAGCGGCTTGAGAAACGTCTGGCCGATCGCAAGATCACCCTGCAACTGGATGAGGGGGCGATGACTTGGCTGGCAGATGAAGGCTATGATCCGGTCTTCGGGGCCCGCCCGCTCAAGCGTGTGATCCAGCGTGCCTTGCAGAACCCGCTGGCCGAGCTGCTATTGGCCGGGGATATCCGGGATGGTGACACCGTTCCGGTTTCTGCCGGGGCCGAGGGGCTGATCATCGGAGATCGTATCGGCACCAGCGACCGGCCGAAACCGGACGATGCTGTGGTGCACTAAGATCTGCAGTGTCAAAATAGCAAGGCCCGCCAGAATTGGCGGGCCTTATTCGTTTCTCACATCTGGGCGAAGATGCGCCGCGAGCCTCCCTAGAAATCGTCCCAACCGTTCGCTACGGCTGCACGTGCAGGAGTGGTCGTCGCGAGGCGACCCGATGCTGAAGCCTGCTCGATGGGAGCGCGGGTGTTTACTCCGCTTGTGCAGCTGGTGCGAAACAGCGCGACCTGTTGCGACAGGCTTTTGGCATTGTTGGCCATGGTCTGACTTGCCGCGGTCGCCTGTTCCACCATTGCGGCGTTGCTCTGGGTGACCTCATCAAGCTGTCCCATGCCGGTGTTGATCTCGGACAGGGTTGCCGATTGTTCCTGGGTGCCGCGTGCGATGTCGCTTACATGGCCCGAGATCGTGCTGACGCTTTCTATGATGGTTTTCAATTCCCCGCCCGCGCGGCCCACCAGATCCACGCCATGCACCACATGTGTGGAGCTTTCGTTGATGAGTTGCTTGATTTCGCTCGCAGCCTCGGTGGAGCGTTTTGCAAGGGCGCGCACCTCGGATGCGACAACGGCAAAGCCCCGTCCCGCTTCGCCCGCACGGGCAGCTTCGACCCCGGCATTCAACGCCAACAGGCTGGTCTGGAAAGAAATGTCGTCAATAACCGTCAGAATGGTCGAGATTTTTTCGGATGAGGCCTTGATCTGATCCATCGCGTCGATGGCTTCTTGAACGACCGTGCTGCTGTCTTCGGCGGTTGCCTTGGCGCCTGTGACGATCTGCTCCACATCCTGTGCGCCCTGTGCAGCGGATTTGACTGTGGATGTCAGCTCTTCGATGGCGGCGGCGGTCTCTTCGAGCGTGGCCGCCTGGGTTTCGGTTCGCGTGGACAGTTCGGTCGAAGAGTGGCTGATCTCTTCGGCCGTGTTCTCAACCGTGCCCGAGACAGATTTGACAGTCGATATCACCGTCTCAAGCTGGGTGACAGCCTCGTTGAAGTCGCGCGCCACGGCTCCTAGATCTTCGATATCGGATACCGGGATACGATGATCGAGCGCGCCATTGCGCAGGGCAATCAGCCCGCGTGAAATATCCTGAATGGCCTTGCGGCGATGGGTGATATTCGTTCCGATTTTGACGATTTTGCGCAGCTGGCCATCGGCGCCCATCACAGGGGCAAAGGTGGCCTGGATCCACAGCTCTTCGCCGGATTTGGATCGCATTGGGTATTGATCGGTAAAGTGCTCGCCGTCGCACAAGGCTGCCCAAAGGGTTTTGTACTCGGCGCTTTGCGCGTAGTCCGGCGCCAGCAGCATCGCGTGATTCTTGCCCAGGACCTCCGCCTCGGTATATCCGGCGGAGGTGAGGAAGTTGTCATTTGCGCGCAGGATTGTCGCGTCTGGGCTGAACTCGATCACGGCCTGCGTTTTTTCTAAGACCCCCAATATGCCAAGCAGGTCTTCCTGGTCTTGCGCACGTTCGGTAGCCTTGAATTTGAAAAACATGAGACCTCTTCTTCCCTAGAAATTTCCCAAAGGGTTCGATGGAGAGGTGATATTTTTCGGATGTTAAATTTGGGCTAATTTTCCACGTACTATCTGATTGAAGTCGTTGAATGATTTTTCGCAGGCCAGTGTGCTGTGGCCTGCTGAGGAGGATGACTTCAGGCCGACATACGGCGTCTTTTCAGGATATGGTCCGGCGTAGTTTATTCTTCGATGGCTTCGCGCACGATACCATCCAGTAGATCCTGAATGATCTGCATCTCGCCTTCGGGAAAGGCCCGATATCCGATGGTGATCTCGTCCTTGCCGGGAAACTGCGCCACGAAGATGTCGTAGGGGCAGAACATGATGTTCATCGGATCGGCCTCCATCACTTGCCGGGATAGCTGCGCCGAGCAGAAGGAATAGACATTCGCCTTTTCGAAAAGAATGATGTCGGACCCCACGTCTGCGCGCGTGCGTTCCAGCATGTCGCCGACGTGGCTGATGTGATCCACCAGAAGCCCGCGGTCGGTGATGGCATTCTCAAGGCCAAAGGTCACATCGTCGAAGGACAGGGTCGTGGTATAGCTCACCATATCCTCTGCCACGGCGCTGGTCGCCACGGACAGGGCGGTGACCGAGGCTGTGACTGTGGCTGCAATGTTCGCAACAATGGATTTCATGGATAATCTCCCTTTTGTGAGCAGTGCTCGCTTGCCCGCCCCGACATTCCTCCCCAGTCTAGGGAGGCGCGGGCGGCGGTGTCATCGGCCGCGCGCCTCATTTATCACATATACTATCACATAGGAGTTTTTGAATGGGTATCACTGCGAATGCCATGGAATTCCTGGCGCTGGCCTTTGTGTTTGTCCTGGGGGCTACGGGGCTGGTGGTGCTCATCCCCTTTGTCGTGGACAGGGTTCAGACCAGGGACGCCATCCGTCGCAACTATCCCGTGATCGGACGGTTCCGGCATATCTTTAGTACTTTGGGTGAATTCTTCAGGCAGTATTTCTTTGCCATGGACCGCGAGGAACTGCCCTTCAACCGGGCGCAGCGCGAATGGGTGAGTCGCGCCAGCGAAGGGCAGGGGAACACAGTAGCATTCGGCTCGACCCGCAACACCTCGGTGCCGGGTACGGCGATTTTTGTGAACGCACCATTCCCGCCGCTGGATGATCAATATGCGAGTTCAGAGCCTATGGTCATTGGGGCTGGGGCGCGGGTGCCTTATCGGGCGCCGTCCTTCTTTAACATCTCGGGTATGAGCTATGGTGCCCTGTCTCGGCCTGCGGTGCGCGCGCTAAGCCGCGGGGCGCGTGAGGCCGGCGTCTGGATGAACACTGGCGAGGGTGGTCTCAGCCCGTTCCATCTTGAGGGTGGCTGCGACATCGTTTTCCAGATTGGCACCGCAAAATACGGTGTACGCGATGAGCATGGAAATCTAAGCGACGACAAGCTTCGCAAGGTGGCCGAGCACCCCTGTGTGCGGATGTTCGAACTCAAACTCTCGCAAGGCGCCAAGCCGGGCAAAGGGGGCATTTTGCCCGCCGCCAAGGTCAACGCCGAGATTGCGGCCATTCGCGGCATTCCAGAAGGCAAGGCAAGCATCTCTCCCAACCGTCATCCGGAGATCGGAAGTTATGACGAGTTATTGGACATGATCGCCCGCGTGCGTGACGTCACAGGCAAGCCGGTAGGTATCAAGACTGTGGTTGGTTCCGAGGTGGCCATGCGCGAGATGTTCATGAATATCGCTACGCGCCCTGATGATGCACCGGATTTTATCACCATTGATGGTGGAGAGGGTGGGACGGGCGCCGCGCCGATGCCCCTGATCGATCTGGTTGGCATGTCGGTGCGCGAGGCGTTGCCGATGGTCTGCAACCTGCGCGACGAATACGGAATGAAGGATCGCATCCGCCTGATCTCCAGTGGCAAGCTGGTCAATCCGGGTGATGTCGCTTGGGCGCTAGCGGCTGGAGCCGACTTTGTGACCTCGGCGCGCGGCTTCATGTTCTCGCTGGGCTGCATTCAGGCGTTGAAGTGCAACAAGAACAGCTGTCCCACTGGCATTACCACCCATGATGCGCGCCTGCAGCAGGGGCTGGTGGTCGAGGACAAATACTTGCGCGTGGCCCGCTACGCGCGGGAGGTGATCCACGAGGTTGAGACCATCGCGCATTCGGTTGGCGTTACGGAACCCCGCAAGTTGCGCCGCCGGCACGTGCGGATGGTTCTGGATGATGGCACCTCGCGCCCCATGAACGAGATCATGCCAAGTTACAGTGCCATCGCGGACTCGTGACAGGATATGTTTTGGCGCGGCGCACCTGCTGCGCTAGCTCTTGGTCGATCAGATATGAAGGAGCGCAAGAATGGCCCGTCGCTGGACCAACACCCTGACCCCTGCCGATGTCACCCCCGAGGCCGCCTTTTGGAACCGCCGCCAAATCATCGCGGGCATTGCGGGGATGGGGCTTGCGTCCCTATCTGGGGCGGGGCAGGCGCAGGCTGCAGAAGGTGAATTGGAGCCTAACAGCTGGGAGGACGTGACCACCTACTGCAACTTTTATGAGTTCGGAACCGGCAAGGGCGATCCGGCGGCTTACGCGGGGCGGATGACAACCTCTCCATGGAGCGTCAAGATTGACGGGCTGGTGGACAAACCCGGCGACTATGATTTCCAGCAGATCCTTGGTGAGATGACCATAGAGGAGCGTATCTATCGTTTCCGCTGTGTCGAAGCCTGGTCGATGGTGGTGCCCTGGAACGGGTTCGAACTGGCGGACCTTCTGAATATGGCGGGCGTGCAGGAGGGTGCCAAATATGTTGCCTTCGAAACGCTCTACCGGCCCGAGGAAATGCCGGGCACCGCCTACCGCGTACT